>CAYJWT010000018.1:0-874 GCA_964373935.1 uncultured archaeon
TTTTTGAATATGAAAAAAGCAAGGTGAAGAATGCTTCCTATCACCCGAATTTTTTTTCTTTCCCCGTTCCACACCTGAGCAATACTGCAATGGATTTAGATGAGTTCAACTGCAGCAAGGGAATAATAAGGCTGCAGAAGGAAATACAGGCCGCAAGGGAAGTGATTGAAAAATATTCTCCAAAATACTGTTTTCTTGATGGCAGCATTATTCCCCAGTATGCTGACAAGCCGAGAAAGGATTCAAAGGTAAAAGACATTTACCACAGCCTGATTCTGGGCTTTGAGGAACTGTTTGAAACAGCAGAAAAAAAGTCCTGCCGGCTTATTGCATGCGTGGAGGACAGCAGGGGAAAGCAGTTTGGCAGCATCCTGAAAGAGCACGTTCTCAGGGGAGACAGGATTGCGGAATCAGGGTATCTTGATGACTGCTTTGATGCAATACTGCTTGACTATTTCTTGGATAAAGGGGAGAGAAGCATGGTTTTCAAGTACAGCAACGAGACAGAAAAGCACCCTATTCTCGCTGACTTTTCCGCAAAATGGAGGGAAAAGGTTTTTGCCTGCTACCTCAAGCCGGCCGCACTGGACAGGCCGTTAAGGATAGAGTTTTTGCACAATCCAGAGAAAAACATTTCCGTTGAAATGGATGAGATTGCGCCTGTTGTCCTTGCGCTTTCCTCAATGCACAGGGAATACGCTTACCCCAGCATCCTGATTGAAGCAGACCTGCACGCGCGTTTAAAACCGGAAGAGATTGAAATAGTGTATGGCAAAATAATGGACAAGCTTGCAAGAAAAACAAAAATAAAAATGAGAAGGGATTCAAGGCCGTTCTAGAGGGAAAAAATGCTCAAAAAAATCAAAAAAATGCT
>CAYJWT010000018.1:884-14530 GCA_964373935.1 uncultured archaeon
ATAAAAATGCTGAGGGTGCGCAAGGGCGGGAAAAAGAGGTGGAAAGAGCTTCTGGAAAAAAGGGGGCAAAGGCACTAAAGTATTATCTGGACTTGTACTCTGGAAGAATATTGCACGGCAAACCAAAATAATGGGCGAGAGAAATGGTTTTCAGGAAAATAAGAAATTGGTGGAAGGAAAAGAAAAAGAACAAGCTTGCCCGTTTAAGACTGAATAATTTTTTTGCAAGGTCAGAGGAACGAGTGCAAAGAAAGGTTATGGAACATTCTAAGGATTTCATGGTTAGGCAGTATGAAATTTTGTCCGAGGAATTTGGGCTGTCAGGAAATGAAATAATCACATTACAGCGCGACAAGGCTTTCAATGCCAAAGAAATAATACCTGAAAAGATTGGGAAAAAGGCAAAGGTTGTGCTTTCACGCTTTGCGCCTTTCCAGTGGGGGCAGTTAAGAGCTCATATAACGATTTTGAATGAAGAGCAGAGGCAAATAATTCCCAGAACAGAGAAAAAAGCCTTAAAGGCGTTCAAAGAGAGGCGGAAATATGCCCTTAAATTCAGGAAAGCAAAAGGTAAGAAAAAGGTTCCTGTAAGGGAATTACTTGGCGGAAAGCAGGCATGAAAAAAGAAAAGTTTGAGAGGTTTTGCATGAACTGCGGTTCAACAAGCCTGAAAATGCCGGTGATGCCTTCTAAATCAGGCACTGGCCAGTTGTGGCAGAATGAGCAGAAATGCACGGATTGTGGTTTTGAGGGAATGGCTCTTGAAGGCAAAATTGGGTTTATTAAAAAATTCAGGAAGTCAATGGAGGGAAAATAATGCAGGAAAAAAGCCTGAGTCAATTGCAGAAGCAGGTTGATGATTTGGTGAATGGGGAATGGAATGGATACTGGCCGCCGTTGTCCATCCTTGCGCAGCTTGTTGAGGAAACTGGGGAGCTTGCGAAAGAGCTCAACCACCAGTATGGCGGAAAGGTGCCCAAAAATTCTGCCGACAGGAAACACATTGAGGAAGAGCTGGGAGACATTCTGTTCGTGCTGGTGTGCTTGGCAAATTCCCTGAAAATTGATTTGCGTGTTTCCCTTGAAAAGGTTCTGGAAAAATATAATGAAAGGGACAAGGAAAGGTGGAAAAAGAAATGACTAGAATGGTGTTAAATCAATTAAAGAAAAATCATTCTTTAGCTAGAAAAGGCGAGCGAATTGCAAAGAGACAGTCTGCTAACTACAGGGTTCAAAATTCTGAATTTTTGTCAGAACTGAGGAAAAAGCTTTCACAAAATGATATTAAATTGTTACTTGCGGCCACCAAACTTTATGTTAAGAAAGGGAAATTTCCTACAGCTGAAACTGATTTTAGCAGAAAAGATGTTAATAAAATAATGTCAAAATTCAGTGTTACTGATCAGGACTTGGTTTTGCGCAGACTGCATATCCTGAAAATATGGCAATCATCAATGATACCTGAAACCAATATGATGCGTTCATTTTTCAGGAAAGAAAGAATTGAAGCATTTAATAAAATTCAGAAAATAAGAGGGAAAAAAATTTACACTGGTGAATAAAATGAAGCAGGAAAATGATTTGGGGACTGTGATTTCCAGGTTTGAAAGCCCTTCCCCGAGCGCTGTTGATTTTGTTGTGACCAGTGGAATAGTGCACCGTGGTCAGTATGTGGAGCTGGAATACAGCGAGGGAACAATGATTGCCCTTGTTACAGATGTCATAAAAACAAACAGGTATTTTGAGAGGGCTGAATCAGTCAAGGAGTTTGAGAGCTCTGGAACAGAGTTGTTTGACCAGTTTCCCACGCACGAGTGGGAATACTTGGTTGCGAAAACAAGGCCGCTGGGGGTTTTCAACGAGCATTCAATCAAGCGTGCAACCTTTCCCCCTGGCCCCGGAACAAAAGTGAGGGTTGCTGGAAGGCAGAGCCTTGAAAGGTTTCTGAGGTTTGATAAGGAGAATGGGCTGTTTTTGGGAAAGATAGAGCACCATGGGGTGGAAGTAAAGCCAAGCATGAATGCCTTGCTGAAAAAGCACCTCAGCATTTTGGCCATGACTGGAGGCGGAAAATCGCATACTGTGGCATGCTTGATTGAAGAGCTTTTGGGAAGAAAAAAAGAGCAGGGGCGGATTGCAGTAATTGCATTGGACCCGCATGGAGAATACTCGAGTTTTGCTTTGCAGCCAAAAGACAAAACAAAAAAAGATTACAGCGCCAAGACAAAGATTGTGAGGGCAAGGGAGATGAAAATTGGTGTTCCCAAGTTGTCTGTCTCAATGCTTGCAAACATTATTCCAGGAATCAGTTCTGCACAGAAAAGAGAATTGGAGAGAATCACTTCAAAGCTGAACAAGGAGATGAGGGATGGGCTGGGCCCGTATGGCTTGGAGGAGTTAAAGCAGGCAATTATCCAGGATGAGGAAATGCATGAGGGGACAAAAACAGCATTGACTGCATGGGTATACAGTTTGCATGAATTGCACTTGTTTGGGAAAACAGATAACCCAAGCATTTTTGATGTGGTAAAACCGGGCCAGCTCACTGTGGTTGACATGTCTGACATAATTGATTTGAGAAAGAAGCAGATTATTGTCAGCTATTTTGCCCAGAGGCTGTTTTTTGAGAGGCGCAATAAAAGCGTTCCGCCTTTCCTTCTGGTTCTGGAGGAAGCACATCAGTGGATTCCGGAGCGGACAACTGCAGAACAGTCAGTAAGCAAAGGCATTTTGAGAACAATCGCAAGGGAGGGAAGAAAATTTGGGGCTTCTTTATGCCTTGTTTCCCAAAGACCATTACACCTTGACACAACAACGCTGAGCCAGTGCAGTTCAAGCATTATTCTCAGAATAACAAACCCAAATGACTTGGACCACATTGGGGAAAGTGTTGAAGCTTTGGACAGCCGCTCTAAAGACATTATTAATTCGCTTCGGGTGGGGGAAGCCCTGCTTGTGGGAGAAGCAACAATAAACCCCGTTTTTTTCACTGTCCGCCAGAGAAACTCAATGGAAAGCCCTCACGAGGTTTCCCTGGAAAAGGCGGCTTTGGATTTCGAGGGGGGGAAGGAAAAACAGGAAGAGGAAACAGGGGAGTTCCTGTGAAGGCAAAAAAATCTGGAAGCAGGTTTGTTGTGAGGCTGGAAAAAGGCGAGGAAATCGTTGAGTGCCTGAAAAGTTTTTGTGAAAAGCAAAAAATTTTTTGCGGAAGCGTTTCAGGGATTGGCGCGGTGAACAAGGTTGTTTTGAAGTTTTTTGACCCTGAAACAAAAGAGTATTTTTCAAAGGAGTTCTCTGGGAAGTTTGAGGTTGCGCCCCTGCTGGGGAATGTTTCAACAATGAACAAGCAGCCTTATCTCCATTTGCACATTAGCCTTTCAGACAGCAGCTTCGCTTCTTTCGGCGGGCACCTTGAGAAAGCAATTGTGAGCGCAACATTCGAGTGCATCATAGAAAAATTTCCCGGAAAAATAGAAAGAAAATTTGACGAAAAAACTGGATTGAATCTCCTTAGTTTCTAGTTTTTAACTTATTTTTGCCTTTCCCTCCACTTTCAGGGGAAACGCACTGTGTCCAATGGCTGTTTAAATGCCCAGAAAAACAGGGCTTTATCTGGCATGTTGCCCCTTTCTCCCAACACGTTTTGGCTAACCAAGGCCACTTACATTGATAGCCACAGGGCTGTTTTTGTTGAATTCTCTAACAGGGATTGCCTTGAATCAAGAAAGTTCCATTTTTTTCCGGAAATGCTTCTCCCGAAAAGCTTTTCAGCATCTGAATTGCCTGTTTTGCTTTCCCGCAATTCTCCGAAAAAATTCAGGGTTATTGTGGAAAAAAACTGCTTCCGCGTTGTTGCAGCATCATTTTCTGACCTGTGCGAGTTTGGAGTGCTAATAGAAAAGAATTTTTCTTTTTCCCCGGCAATTATTGAGCCTGAAAGGCAGTTCCTTGCTTTATATGAATGGAACTATTTTGATGCATTCAATGTTTATGAGAGCGAAGCAACAAAGATTGCATTTGCAGGAGTGCCTGATGCAAGGATTGAACATCTTGCGGGCACTGTTTCAGACACTTTTTCCGAAATGTTTTCAGGGAACCCGGAAGCAGGCAGGGCGCTTGCTGAAAAAATAGTTTCCTCCCATATTGCAAAAATTCCCCCAGAAAAAGTTTTTCCCGACTCTGATATTGCAGAGCTTTTCCTGGAAAACCTTTTGTTCAGCAACAGGGTTTTCTTTGCGCCGCAGAAAGGAATTGCCCTTCAGCAACAGCCCAGAACTTATTCCACGCAGGATTTTTTTTCAGAAATTGATTTTTCCCAGATGTGGGCAGAGCTTTTGACAAAGCATTTTTTCAATCTTGGCTTTGAAACAGTTGACTGCAATTGCTGCCGCCCTGGAACAATTTTTGAGGGAAACGTGCTGCCAAACTCGCTTGTCATTGCAGAATTCAACAGTGATGGAATGTTTTTTGACTCATGGCTGCCAGAATTTGCCAGGTCTTTTCACTCCCTAAAAGAGGGAAAGGGAAGCAGGGAGAAAAGAAAGCGCGAGTTTTTCCTGCAAGAGCATCCTGTAGGGCCTTTTTACAGGGGCCAGAGGGAAAGCATCCCTGTTGTTGATGCTATTGCTCTTTCTAGCAAGGGCTTCTGCAAGATTGTTTCTAATGCGGAAATGCACTGGCACTGCGTCAAGCAGGAGAGCTTTCTTTCGGCTGAAATTAGCATGCTCAAGCAGAAGATTGCTGAAGCATTGCTTCCTGTTTCCAGAATAGAGCAGGAATATAAAAGGAGCCATGGCTTGATTTATTCAGAAAAACTGAGGTTCTGCCCGGAACACGCTTTTTTTGATTGCCTGAAAATCCAGCTAGAGCAAATTCTTTTTGCCTTGCCAAAATTGCTTTCCAGCCAGAGACATGGCGTTTTTTTCCCCAATTTTTGCAGTGCGCTTTCCTCTGTAAAGGCATTGAGCACGGGAAAATTCAGGAACTTTGCGGCTGAAAATGGGCTGAGAAAAGTGGTTGTTTCAGCTGAAAAAGCCTTTTTTTCCTCTGATTCTGCCCTTGAAACAGTCTCAGATTTTTCCAGGAAAGAGCATTTGCCCTCCCCCATAATAGTGAGGGACAGGGGCCTTAGGAATTTCCAAAAATAGGGAATTTTAAAAGCTTTCCCTTCCTAATATTGTTTTATCGGTGAGCTTTTTTTAGTGGTTTAATGGAGAAACTGACTCGTTTTGAGAGAGCCAGGGTTATTTCTGCAAGAGCGTTGCAGTTGTCTCTGGGCGCGCCTCCATTGGTGAAGGCAGACAAGGAGAACATTACCCCCTACGATCTCTCAAAAAAAGAGTTTGAGGCAGGAACACTGCCTTTTGTTGTCCTGAGGAAGTATCCAAGCGGGGAAATAAAAAGGATTGAACTGGGATAAAGGTGTTTTTTTTGGGCAAGGCAATTCCAAAGTCAATAAAAATCAGGGCAGAAGTCCTTCTCAGGGGGCTGCCTGAAATATTTTCATCTGATTTTGAAAAAAACAAGGAAGCAATAAAAGCACTCCAATTGCCCCTCACTTCATGGGGCAGAAACCTCATTGCAGGCTACATTGCAAGAAAGCTCAAGGAAAAAACAGTAGCCCAATAATATCTTTGCTCATTCTATTGTTGCCAGTTGTTCCGGCCTTGTTATTCCGTCCTCGCCCTTGTCCCTGTGGAGCAAGAAGACAGCCGCGTTCGCTGATTTTTCGAGCTGCTTGTCGTGTGTTATAACAAAAACCTGTTCCACTATTTCTGGGAGATAGTGCCTGAGCATTTTGCCTAATTCTCCCACAGCCGCAGAATCAAGATTGTGGGTTGGCTCGTCAAGAATAAGCCAGCTGAGGTTTCTTGTCAAAACAAGGGAAAATGCAATCCTGATGCACAATGCGGCAGCACTTCTTTCTCCGCCGCTGAGAATGCCCTCCACCCTTGTCCATTCCCCGTTTCTCTGCAATGCCTTCAGTTCATAGCTGCCTTCCTCTATGAACATTTTCGCGCCCAGCAAGTCCCCGTAAGGATAGATTTTTGGCCAGATGTCCTGCATTGCCGCGTTTATTGTTTCCACAAGCATTTCCCTGAGTTCTGCCTGCGCTGCTTTCAGGGCATTCACGAAAATCGCAGTGTTTTCCACCCCTTTTTCAAGTGCAATTATTTCTTTTTCCAGCTGGGCAATGTGCCTCTGGGTCGCCTCTATTGTTTCCGCCCTTTTTTTTATTTCCGCAATGATTTCCAGGTTTGACTCTATTTCCTTTTGCCCCTGCCTTATTCTCCCTGCGATTTCTGTTTCCTGTTTTCTTTTTTCCAGGAGCTCCTGCGGGTTGAAGCCAATATGCCTTATTTCTTTTTCCAGTTTTATGCTTTCCTCTTCAAGGCCTTTCACAATCAGTTGTTTTTCATCAAGGCCCTCTGCTTTTGAAAGAAGCACTTCAAGTTTGGTGATTTCTTCCCTTTGTTTTGCCATTTCTTTTTCATGCCTTTTTCTCGCTTCTTTTTGCCTTTCTATTTCTCCCTGCATTTCCTGTTTTTCCTTTTCCAGGTTTTTGTTTTCTGCAGCAAGATTTTTCTGCTCAGCATGCCTGTGGGAAAGCAGCTCTTTCTTCGTTTTTTCCTCAAGCTTCTGGCTGCACACCGGGCATTTTCCCCTTATGCTTTCTATTCCAGAGGAACTTTTTTTGAGTTCTGAAATTTTTGCTTCGTTAAGCATTTTTTCCTGGATGTTTTTGTTGAGCTTTTCTTGCAGTGAATCAATTTTTTCTGCTGCCCGCATTATTTCTTTTTCCTTTTCTGCAAGCCCGTGCTTTTTTGCCCCTCTCATTTCTTTTTCTATTTCCTTTTTCTCCCTGTTTCCAATCTCTTTCAGAACCCTTTCTGTTTCCTGCCTGTTTTCCTGTATTCTTGCCCGTGCTTTAATGAGGAGCTCATTGTAATGCCTGAATGCATGTTCCTTTTGTTCAAGTGCGCTTGTTTCTTCCCTTATTTTTTCTGTTTCTTTTTCCATCTCAGAGTTTTTTTCCGCAATTGTGCTATTTGCCTCCTGTTTTTCGGCAATTTTCCTGTGCAGCAGGATTAATTCCTGCTCGTTTGCCTGGCGCTTCAGCTCATTCGCCCATTTTTTTTTGTCTGAAGAAATTGCCTTTATTCTGTTTCCAGCGCTTACTGCCGTGCTTCTTGCCTTTTCATACTTGTCCAGCTCAAGCAGTTCATCAAATTTTTCTTTTCTCTGGCTGGGGCTGAGGCGCAGGAAGAAATCCATCTGGTTTTGCTCTGAATACACTGCCCTGCTGAACAGGTCATAAGATATTTCCAGCTCCCTTTCAATTGCCTCGTTCACATCGCTTGTTTTTGGCCCTGCCACAAGCTTGTTGTTGCAGTAAAACATTGCCTCGTTTGTGCCCCTTCTTTTTATTGTTCTTTCAACTGTGTATTGGTTGTTGTTGTAGGAAAAGCCCATGGCGATTTTTGAGTTTTCCATTTTGTTGGGCTTTGCCATTATCACTTCCTCTATTGAAACCCTTTTTGCATTCAGGCCGGGAAATGTTCCAAATAGAGAATAACAGATTGCGTCCATAACAGAGCTTTTTCCCGCTCCAATCGGCCCTATTATTACGTTTGTCCCTTTCCCAAACTCGAATTCTGACTGGCCATGCGATTTCCAGTTTTCAAGGTAAACAGACTTTATCATTCAGCAACCATTGTGCCAGAAAGCCAATAAAAAAAGAACTTAAAGCAGGGTCATTCCTATTACTTCTGCGTTTCCCACCAACCTTTTCTTTGCGAAAGAAAAGCTTGACCAAAAGAAACTGCCTATAAAAGCGTCATTCCTATTACTTCTGCGTTTCCCACGCTTTTAAGTGCGCTTATTTCCTGCACCAGTTTTTCCACTGCCATTGGGTCTTTTTCTTTGACCAGGAATCCTGCTTTGATTATTTTTATCCCAAACCCTATTTCCTCTGCTTTTGCGTCCTTGAGTTCCCCGGCCTTAACTTTTTTGAGCTCTTCGAGGGCATGCTGTATTTTTGCCTGGTTTTTTGCATTAATTCTCAGGATAACAATGCTTTTGTCAGGCAAAAAAACACCTTTTTTACGGCCCTACAAACCCGCATTCCTCGCACTTGTAGGTTTTGACTGTCTGTCTTGCATGCAAGCCCCTTATTATCCTTGTTTTGCCGCAGCTTGGGCACTTGAACTCAATATAGTCTGTTGTGACAATCTGGTTAGTGCTGGAATCAATCTTCATTCTATCCCACCGAAAAAAACAGCTAAAAAATAGCCAGTAATATTCCTGCCCCGGTTGCTTTAAAAAGGTTATTTAAACCTGTTTTGCCAATATTTTTTCAGTGGGCCCGTAGCATAATTGGAAGTGCCCTCCGCTTCGGTTTGCATTTTTCAGGAAAGAGGAAACGGAGAGATTGGGGGTTCGAGTCCCCTCGGGCCCGATTTTTTGCAGTTTCTTTTTCCCAGGTTTTTCTTTCGCAAAGAAAAAGCTGTTGCGGGTTTCCTCGGGCTCGTTTCTTTTTATTGAAGGGGCATGCCTATTACTCCCTAATTGGGTTGTGAGAGTCTATTTTGCCCTAAATAGTTTTTTTGGTTTTGGGAGCGTGCCGTGTATTTGAACTGATATTCTCCTGTTTATTCCTGCAAATCGCCTGAATAATTCCGGGTGAGTGTGTGCACAAAATTTTCTCCATGTTCCATGCCCTTCAATGCGTGTGCTTGGCTTTATTTGAAAGCCCCTTGCCTTTGCTATTTCTTCAACATTTGTGGCTGTGATAAGCGGCGAATCTGCTTTATGCAAAATTATGCATCTTCTTTTAATCATTCTTCTTGCAAATTTTTCCAGTTTTGTTTCAATTTCTTCCACCCGCCTGACCGCTTCTGGGTCAAGTTTGTGATTTGGAAGTTGTTTTAACGGGGTTTTCAGCAGGACAACAAGGGAATTGGGTTCTGCCTGTGCCCTTTTTATTACCGGTTCAATGCCTGTTTTGACGAATTTTTCAATATCCATTTCCTCGTGTAAGAAATGAAAAGCCGGGTGGGTTATGAAATAAATCTTGTCAATATCTTTTGCAGGCATTTTCATCCCTTCAATATTTCTTTTTTTTTTACTCGTATTTTCCTTCAATGATTTTTTTAGCGCTTAATCTTATTCTCCCAATTCCAAGCAATCTGGGCATGTTCGTTCCGGCAATATTTCCGTTTCTGTCAATGATGACATATTTGTATTTTTTCAGAAACTTTACGAGGTCAGGGTTTTCCTGTGCTTCATCAACAAGCACTTTTTGGACACGTTTTGTTGCTTCTTTAACTTTTCTGGATTCTTGCATATATTTGGCGGTTCCGGCGGGTAGTCCTGCGGCAATTGCCGCGGCAAGGGCGTGTTTCAGTGTGGGCTTAAATAGGGTAAATACTCCAGCTCCAGCGCCTCCAATTCCTATTACTGCCAATATCGTGTCTTTTTTCCTTAGCCTCCTTTCTTCTAAAAGCAGCCTCATTTCTTCTTTTGTTTTTGTGGCAAAATCTTTTTCGCCCCTGAATCTTTTTTTCATTATTCCCAAAAAATCCCGTCCCCTAATATTCCAAAAACTCTTCCTTTCCCTTCAGATAGCGTGTGAGGAATTCCGCAAATTCCTTGTGTTTGGTATAGAATTTCATTATTTGTTTTTTCTGGAGAATGTGTGTTTTGGGGAGAGCTTTTTTCATTGGCTGTTTTGTTTCTTTTTTTGCTTTTGAAAAAAATTCTTTCAGGAATTCAATCGCGTTTGAATGCTTTCTTTCTTTTTCCACTGCCCATCTCCCGTTCTCTATTCTGGGGCCGGAGATTATTTTTTTGTTTTGGCCAAGGAATATTGCAGAGTTTTTTTCGTCTGTTACCTCCGGGCCTGTGCGGATTGCGGCTTTTTGTATTTCAATGTTTTCCAGTTCAACCATTATTGCGCACATCCTTTTCTCGTCTGTCCAGTCGTCTGCCCTTTTTACCCTGAATTCAGCCAGTTCCAGCTGGGCGGCAATTTTTTTCCTCAGGCGCTTTAGCTGCCCCTGCACTATGTCCGGCAAAGCTTTTTTCGGGAAAGGCACTATTATTGCAACCAGCTCTGTTTTTTCCAAAAATTGTTTTGCTTTTCCAACGCCCCATGGCACTATTTTTTTTCCGAAAAAGAAACTTTCACTGGGCTTTTTGAGGAAATGCCTTGCTGCCGCAATCATTCTTGCGTACTGCTGGAAGCTCAGTGCTGCTGCAGTATTCCTGTTGGGGTCTGTTGGGTCAATTACAATGAAATGGTGGGAGAGTTTTCCGCTTATCCCAGATTGTTCCTCTGCGTCCAGGCTAACCGTTGTTCCTTTTTTGAAGCTTTTTATTGCTTGCAGGCATTCGAGAAAGCCCCCGTATTTGAGCACCAGCAACTCTGTCACATATCCTGGAACAGAGCTTGTGCCTATTTCTGCGCCATAGCATTTTATTCCCTTGAGGAACTGCTTAAGCAATCTTATCTCCTGCCTGTGTTTTTGCGAGAGCTTGTTTTGCAGGTATTTGTTGTGGAAAATGCTCCTGTCAACGCTTGACTGCATTTCCCCGGTGTGCGAGATCTTGTACGTGGGAACAATTTCAACTTCAAACCCCTGTATTTTCCCCTTTATGTACGGGTGCTCTGAGAATGCTTGCTCCCATTCTTGGCCCCTGAAGACAGTTTTCCCTATCCGCAGCCCTTCTTTTTCAAACTCTTCGCGAGAGAGCTCTTTCGGGAACAACACGAAAACGTCCAGATCCCTGTCTCCCCTGAGGTGAGTGTCTCTTGCAACACTCCCTGCAAGCTCAACATGGACATGTTTTCCCTCTGTTTTTTTTATTTTCTGGATTACTTGCTCTGCTATCTGCTGTTCCTGTTTTTTTTCTTTTTCTGTTGGCTGGATTTTTTCCAGTACTTTTTCTAGGAGCTTTTGGATGTTTTCCCCTCCAAAAAAACTAATAACTAATATTAATTAGTTCCCTTATATATAGCTTAGGTGTTTCTTTTTGGCTGCTGAGGAAAAAAAAGGAAAGCTTCTGGCGAGGAATGGGAATGTTGAGGTGTTCCAGAGTTTCCCTTTCAACAGCTATTTTGTTTCCCCGGAATTGGCTGATGCAGGGGAGCAAAGTTTTGCGGAAAAGCTTGTGCGCATTATTTCCAAGAATGCGCCTTTTTCGATTCTGCAAAGGCATCCATTGGTGAAAAGAGATGCTTTTTTTCAGGAACTGCAAAATTTTCTGCAGCTGATAAATGTTTCCGGAATGAGCCAGAGGCTTCCATCCCAACAGGAACTACAATAGTCAAACAATTCCCAGCACAAGGCTTTTACCAACGTGAAAACATCTAGCCCTGAAAAGCTTGCTTCTTTCGTGCTTGGGCATGCAATTGATTATGGTTTTCTGTCTGTTCCAATGAGTGATGATGGCCTTGAGGAAGTAATGGTTAATGGCTTTGACAGGAATGTTTTTGTTTTCCACAGGGAATTCGGGATGTGCAAAACCAATATTCCTGTTAATTCGGAGGAATTGCTTTTTTTATTAGGAAAAATCGCGAAAACAGTTGGAAAGGACTTCAATGAAACAAACCCCCTGCTTGATGCAAGACTGCCTGATGGCAACAGGGCAAATGCGACTTTTGATTATGTGACTCCAAACGGCCACACTCTTACCATCAGGAAGTTTACAATGATTCCTCTTTCCATAATTGACCTTATTGAGAAAAACACTGTTTCAAGCGAAGCCGCAGCACTATTGTGGGCAATGGTGGAGGGAATGAATGTCGAGCCAAAAAACATTATTATCACTGGAGGGTCTGGGTCCGGAAAAAGCACTTTCCTTTCAGCTCTTGCCGGTTTTATCCCTCTGGGCGGCAGGATTATTTCGATTGAAGATACAATTGAGCTCAATTTTGGGGACAGGGAAAACTGGGTGCAGATGGAGTCCAGGCCAGAAATAAGGAATATTCCTGAAGTTAGCATGAATGACCTGCTCAAGAATGCTTTGCGGATGAGGCCTGACAGGATAATTGTCGGGGAAGTGAGGGGCAAAGAGGCACAAACTCTTTTTGTTGCAATGGACACCGGGCATTCCGGAATATTGGGCACCCTACATTCAAACAGTGCAAGGGAATGCCTTATTAGGCTGAAAACAGAGCCAATGGCTGTTCCGGAAAGCATGCTGCCCCTGCTGGACCTGATTATTGTAATGCAGCGCACCTATGATCATGAAACAGGGAGTGCTGTGAGAAGGATAAAGCAAATAGCTGAAATATCCCGGATGGAGGAAAAAACACTGCTTTCAAACATTTATGAGCTTGACCAGAAACAGGACAGGGTAAGGAAAACAGATGTGCCAAGCCACGTGATTGAAGACCTAGCTGCAAAGGCAGGCATGGCAAAAAACGAACTGAGGAGGGAAATTCTTGTGAGGCAGCGCATTCTTGAATGGATGCTTGTAAAAGGAATAAGGGAAAACGATGCAGTCCACAAGGTAATACAAAATTATTATTCCAGCCCCGCTTCAGTTCTCCAGGAAATAGCAAAAAGCCTCTAGTTCTCCAGCGCAACCGAAAAAACCTTTTTGTATTCTGGGCCGGAGGAGTGCAGCACTGACTCCATGAGTTCAATGCTTTTTACTGCAATTGTCCTTTTGTACATTGTTTTCCGCAGTTTCTCAACTATGTCCTTTGCCTCCTGCTTTTTTGCGCCCTTGTTTCTTGCAAGGGTGATGTGGGAATGGAAACTTTCATCCTTTGTTCCAAGCGCATCATTAAGTTTTTTGCTTAATGTGCTCATTTCCTCTGCCCCTTTTCCACTCCCAATCCATATTACTCTTCCCTCAAAATGCCCAAAGCCACTCAGCTCTGTTTCAAACTCCCCAAATCCCTGCAATGATTCCATTGCCTTAACTGCTTTTTTTTCCTGCTTCTCATTTCCCCACCCAAGGAATGCGAGGGTGAGGTGCAGATTTTCTTGCCTTACTTTTCCCCAGCCCTGCTTTGGAATTGCCTCAAGAAACAGCCCAATCTCTTTTTTTGCCTGTTCAGGAATATTCACTGCAATGAACAGCCGCCTGCTTTTTTCCTTTGCCACAATAACTGAACACGGGGAAAAAATTTTAAACTCAAGCAGCACCCTTGTTTGCATGAATGTTATGAAAACCCTGAAATAGTGGAACGGACAGAATACTGTGGAGGTGGTTTTTAGTGACGTTCTATGCAGGACTTGATGTCCATAAGGAACATATTAACGCTGCTGTTGTTAACGGCAGAGGAAAAATAGTGAAAGAGGAGAGGTTTTTGAACACGCCTGAAGCACTTGATGCTTTTGTGTCTGGATTAAGTAAAGACACTGAGTTTGCTTTAGAAGCATGTGGGTTCTACGAGCCAGTCTATGACTGGATTGATGACAGAAACCACAAGGTAACACTATGTCATCCAAAAAAAGTAAAAGCAATAGCATCAGCCAAGATAAAGACTGACGTGATTGATGCAAGAACAATAGCGCAGCTGAAGAGGGTTGAAAACAAAAAAAAAAGAGGCAAAAATGAGATACATTAATAAGGAGTTTTCATAGATGCCAAAAAGAATGCCTGGAAGAAAGCCCAGAAAGTCCCCTAAT
>CAYJWT010000019.1:0-14470 GCA_964373935.1 uncultured archaeon
ATTTTTAGAATCAATTCTTTGGTTGAGGCGCTGTATCCAACAAAACCAACCAGCAATCTGAACTCTTTTGAGGGCTTTAGGTTTTCGACAAGAAGCGCGGGCCATTCAGAATCCATAACTCTTGCAATGCCTTTTACCGAGTTCATTTCCCTTACAAGCCAATCTGGATCAAAACGCTTGTAAACCAAAATCCCGCCATAAGTGCTTGCTGCAATATCAAAGGAGCTTCCCACTTTCCCTTGGGCCAAATAGTGCGCTGTGCAGGCAATCTTAAAAACCAAATCTCTTGTTTTTTTTTCCTTGAGATCAATGCCGTGCATTTTCAGTATTGCGGCAACAATCGCAACGCAAACAGCAGCAGAACTCCCAAAACCAACTTTTGCCACAGAGCCATCAGAAAGCTTTTTGATTGTCTCTGATGAAAACGTGTCAATCTGGAAATTTTTGGTTCTATTTCCTTTGGATTCCAAATATTGCAATGATAGCTCAATAGCATTCTTTGAAACAGAAAGTTTTTCCAATTGCTTTTCATCCAATTGTGTTTTCCATGAAAATTTTGAGCCATCAAATTCTGCATTAATATTCTCCAAGCCCAAGTCTGGGGCATTAATAATAATTTTTCTGGATGGTTTTATTTTAGCTCCAACTCTTTGGTTAATAGCCATTACAATGCATGGCATACCAACCTCGAGAACACTCCACTCTCCGGAAAGCATTAGCTTGCCAGGCGCTGTAACCATCATATTTGCACCCTTATTTTTACAGTCTTTTCATCAAAAGTAGCTTTTCTGGGCTTTCCGGTTTTAAAGTCAATCAATGCATCTTTTTCATCATTCAATAGCTTTGGTCCGTGCCCAATCCTGCAGACCATGGTCTTTATTACCCCTGGAATTCTCTTGAGGATTTTCAAAACTATTGGAACATTTGATTCAAGGGTATAAATGTGTGTATTTGGGCCGGCGTCAAAAGTGTATGCCGCAATGGTTTTTCCTTCAGCAGCATTCAATTCATGCAATGCATAAATTATTTCCCTTGAAATATCATTCAAGTACATTATTGGGGGCCAGGTATCAAGCATTACTGCATGCATGTTATTGCTCTCGCGCATTGTAAGTTCAGCAAATTTTTGAAAGTCCTTTGCAAGAACAGCTTTTTTCATTTCCTCAGCCGCTTTTTCAACATACTGCACCCTTGCAGGATACAGGGTGCTGGTTGCAATAGTTTGCTTCATCCCCGCCCTTGAACTGATTTTCTTTTTTTCAGGGTTTGTTATGGCAATAACATTCCTTAGCTCTGGCCAGTGTGTTTCTGGGGCAATTTGTACTGCAACAGAATCACTACCACCTCTCTCTGAGCCCTTCTTCCACTCCACAAACCCGCCAAGAACGCTTCTTGAGGCAGACCCACTTCCAAGCCTTGCAAGAATGGATAGTTCTTCTGAGGAAAGGTTTAGCCCTGCGGCACTTGATGCTGCAACTGCAAGCGCTGCTAATCCTGCTGCAGAGCTTGCAAAACCCGCTGCTGTGGGAAAACAATTCAGAGAAACAATCAATGCCTTTTCAGAAATCCCTGCCTTTTTTCTTATAACATCCAATTGCTGCAGCCTTTCCCCAGTTTCCTTGTCATTCAAATCCATTTTTTTTCCATTAAGCCAGAGTTCATCTTTCTTGAATTTTGGAGAAAAAAAAACTGTTGTTCGTGTTTTAAGTTGCTCATCCATTGTAAAGCTCAGGTTTGAATTGTTTGGAAGAATAAGGCTGTCATCTCTTTTTCCCCAGTATTTTATCACAGCAATGTTTGCAGTTGCCTCAGCTGTTGCAATTCCTTCAAATCTTTTTGCAATCTTGGTTTTTGTAGCCATTTTATCCACCTATCATTTACTGCAATCCCTCATTTATTCTTCCTGTTCCAATCCCCTTTCCTGAAAAAATGACTTCATACACTGACAGGTTAGGTATTTTCATTTCAGTAAGCTCTTCCCTTGGCAGCCCCATAATTTCCATTATCATTGCCTTTATCCAGCCCCCATGGCTTATCACTGCTACTTTTTGACCATCGTGTTTTGCAATAATTTCATGGAGGAACTGCTTTCCCCTTGCTTCCAACTCCTCAAACTGCTCGCTCCCTTTAACCTTCCTTGTATCCCTGTTTAGCTTGTACTGGGCATATTCCTCTGGCCATTTCTCCTTCACATAATATTTCGTTTTTCCTTCCCATTCTCCCAATCCCCTTTCCTTCAGCCTATCATCTATTATGCAGCCATTTTCAAATATTATTTCGGCTGTCTGGGTGCATCTTTTTGCAGGAGAGGAATAAACTGCAGAAATTTTTTTGTTTTTCATTTTTTCCTTTATTTCTTTTGATTCCTGCATTCCTTTTTCGGTTAGCGCTGAATCAATACTCCACCCCTGGAACTTTTTCTGGGCATTTGCCTCGCTTTCCCCGTGCCTGATAAAGTAAAAAACTGTTTCCATTCATCCCACGCTCGTTTTTATCACAGCCAACTGCTGGTTGGCGTCAGCGCACCACTTTCAGTGGTGCATGCTCGTGCTATTGCACTCGCACTCATTTTTTTCATCCCACGCTCGTTTTAATCACACAGTATCCTTTTTCCTGCATTGCTTTGCTTACTTGCCCCTGCAATTCTTTTTCAGGGGCAACAGCAAACATATACCCCCCCATTCCCCCACCAGTAAGCTTTGCGCCCAAGGCGCCATTATCTAATGAAATTTTCACAAGCTCTTCCAGTTCAGGGCTTGAAACTCCCAATTCTCTCAGGAGTTCATGGTTCCTGTTTGCAAGCATTCCAAATTCTTTAATGTTTCCCCCCTCTATTGCCTTCCTTGCCTTTTTCACAAGTTCCACTGCTTCCTCAAACAACGGATTGAATTTTTCCGGGTTTTTTTCCTTTTTTTCTTTCACGCTTTCAACAGCTTTCTTGGTATCTCCAACAATTCCAGTATTTGCCATTACAATCTCAATCTTTTTCCGGCAAGAAATTCTTTCCACAATGTTGGGGTTGGCTCTTTCAAACCACAGCAATCCCCCATACGTTGCTGCAGTATTATCAATTCCTGAAGGATTTCCATGGTATGCTTTTTCCCCCTCGAAAGCAATTTCATTGATTCTCTCATCACTGTTTTCCTGCCCGAATAAGTCTGCCAGTGCCCTTGCTATTGCCGCACAGCTTGCTGCGCTTGCTCCCACCCCGCTTGCTGCAAGCAGGTTTCCCCACAAAACAATTTTCACTGGGTTTTTTTCTTCATCAATTCCCATTTTTGCAAAAATCAGTTTCATTGACTCCTTCTGCTGCTCCAGTTTCTCCTGCTTATAACCTGGAATTTCCTCCCTGTTGTCAATCAACTCATATTTTTTGCTTGCTTCAACTGTGGCAATTGTCCTGTCGTTTATTCCAGCCACAATCCCAGGAATGCCATGCACGACAAAATGCTCCCCGAACAGAATCACTTTTCCAAAACCAATTCCAACTGACATAAAATCACAATTAAATTAGGTGGCAAGAAATATTAAAAATATTTTTACCCAACTACCTTGAACTTGTAACCATAAGCGATTGCTGCTTCAGCATGCGGGTCGGAAATCTTCCTGAAGACCTTTTTCACTCTTGCCCCAATCCTTATTTTTTCTTTTGCTGAATCAACAATCTGGCTGAGGATTTTTACCTTGTTTTCTAATTCAATTATTGCCAAAAAGTACGGGGTTTCGTTCTCAAACCCCACCGGCCCCACAAACACCTCTGTGAAGGAAACAATTTTTCCTGCTTTCGGCATTTCTTTTGGCGCAAGCTTTGAGTGCCTTCCGCAGTTAGGGCACACTGCCTTTCCCGGAAAAAAATCCTGTTTGCAGTTCTCGCAGTGGTTTCCAATCAAGTTGTACCTTTCAGGGTACCTTCTCCAAGCCAATTGCACTGAATCCTGCAATCAAAACACCTCTAAAAAAATCATTCCAGCACCTTGAATAAATGTACAGGCCAACTGCTGGTTGGCGTCAGCGCACCACTTTCGCTTTGCTTCAGTGGTGCGTGCTTTGCATTTCTTTGCCAACTGCTGGTTGGCGTCAGCGTTCCATACTTCGTATGGAACAAGCTCACTTCGCTCGCATTTTTTCATTCCAGCACCTTGAATAAATGTACAGTAACAGTTGCTCCGCTGCCTCCAACATTGTGGGTCAAGCCAATTTTTGCCCCTTTTACCTGCCTTTTTTCAGCCTGCCCTGTTAGCTGTTTTGTTATTTCCACTATCTGCTTTATTCCAGTTGCCCCAACAGGATGCCCGCAGGCCTTCAATCCCCCTGATGGGTTTACTGGAATGCTGCCCTGCATTCTCGTTTCCCCCTTCTCAGTAAACTTTCCGCCTTCCCCCTTCTTGCAGAAGCCCAAGTCCTCTATTGCCATTATTTCAGCAATTGTAAAGCAGTCATGCACCTCCGCAACATCAACATCCTTTGTTGTGATGCCAGCCTGTTCAAACGCCTGTTTTGCAGCAATTTTTGTTGCAAGCAGCTCTGTCAGGGACCTTCTTCCAGTGAGTGCAAGGGAGTCAGATGCCTGAGAAGAAGCCATTATTTCCACCGGCTGCTCGCACAACTGCCTTGCCTTGCTGCTCTCGCACAAAATCACTGCCGCTGCCCCATCAGAAATCGGGGAGCAATCAAGCAGTTTCAATGGGCTTGCAACATACCCTGAATTCATCACATCCTGCACTGTGAATTCCTTGTGAAACTGCGCAATGGGGTTGTTCATTGCATTCTTATGGTTTTTCACAGAAACTTCCGCAAGCTGTTCTTCAGTTGTCCCATATTGCTCCATGTGGGCTCTTGCCATAAGTGCGTACAAGGCAGGGAATGTTGCGCCATGGAACAATTCCGTTTCCTGGTCCCCTGCGCCCCCCAGTGCAAACCCGGCATCTTCAATGCTCACTTCAGTCATTTTTTCTATTCCCCCAACCGCAACAATATCATACTGCCCCGACGCAATCGCAAGGTATGCTGACCTGAAGGCAACGCTCCCGGAAGCGCACGCCGCTTCCACTCTTGTTGCCGGCAATGGCAACAATCCCAACTGGTCCGCAATCAATGCCCCAATGTGCTCCTGCCCCACAAACCTTCCGCTCGCCATTGTTCCCCCGTACACTGCCTCAATATCCTTTCTCTCCAATCCGCTCTCCACAATTGCCTTCAATCCTGCCTCTGCAATTAATTCCCTGAAGCCAAGGTTCCAGTGCTCCCCGAATTTTGTCAAGCCACAACCTATAACTGAAACGCTCTTCAGTTTTGGCAGTTTTGAAGAAACCTGTTTTTGTAATCCAACTGTTGCTGTTTCGTTCATTTTTTTGCACCATCGAATTTCAATATTTTTTTTTGTAAGAATTGCGAATTTTTTTATTTCCTTTTTTCTTTTTCAAATCGCCTTTATTTTTCTCCTCTGTTTTGCGTAGTTTGCATAGTCAATGTACTCTTTTTCCTGGATCATTTCATGCACCTTTTCCCCTGGCTTTTTTTTGAGGATGTTTTCCGTAACTGTAATGTCAAACCCATCGCTGCCTGCCCCCGAGCCATAGCTTACTGCCAGTATTCTCTGCCCTGGTTTTGCAGCATCAAGCACTGCACACAATCCTATCATAGTGCTGCCGGAATAAGTGTTGCCGATCAAGGGCGTCATTAGCCCCTGCTGCATCTTGCCTGCATCAATCCCCAGCATTTTTGCTGCCTGTATGGGAAATTTGCCGTTTGGCTGGTGGAAAACAACAAAATCATAGTCCTTGGGTGTTGTTCCAGCTTCTACCATCAGTCTTTCCGCACAGTTTGTAATGTGCTTGAAGTAAGCTGGTTCGCCAGTAAACCTTCCCCCGTGAGAGGGGAATTCGGCTTGCTGCCTTCTCCAGAAATCAGGGGTGTCTGTGGTGTAAGAGAGAGTATGATTGATTTCTGCAATGATTTCCTTCTTGTTTGCTCCCACAATTATTGCGCCTGCCCCACTGCCTGCAGTGAATTCCAAGGCATCATTGGGTTTTCCCTGTGCAGTGTCTGCCCCAATGCTTAACCCGTATTCAATCATTCCTGCTTTTGCAAGCCCCAGGCACATTTGCACTCCTGCTGTTCCTGCCTTGCAGGCAAACTCCAAATCCGCACACATTAAATCAGGGCCAGCAGCAATTGCTTCTCCTACTGTTGCTGCAGTGGGCTTTACAGCATAGGGGTGTGATTCGCTTCCCACATAAACCGCCCCTATTTTTTGCGGCTGAATGCCAGAGTGCTCTATTGCCCTTCTTGCTGCCTCAACACTCATTGTGCAGGTGTCCTCATCCCTGTGGGCAACTGCTTTTTCCTTTACCCCTAATCCAGAGGAAATCTTTTTCCCGTCCTTGTTCCATGCCCTTGCTATCTCTTCCACAGTAATCCTTAGCACTGGAACATACACTCCATAACCCACTATTCCTGCCAAAAACCCACCATTTTCCAAAATAATTCTCCCTCCGAGCAAATAAAAAGGTTTCGTTGTTTGTACGGGGAAAAATACGGCAATTGACAGAATTTGTCATTTTCTCGTTTCCTGCACCAATTCCTGTGCCCTTGACATTTTGATGTTTTTTTCTTCCGCCATTTTTTGTGCAATTTCGTCTATTTCTTTTCCTTTTGCCCTAAAATCTGGTTAAAGTTTTTCTGCTGTTTTTTCGCTTGCTTCTTGTTGTTTTATGGTTGCCCCTGTTTTAATGCTCCGTTTTTCTGCTAATAGTAATATGTCATGAGTGCTTTTGTCCAAAAGCCTTGCTGCCATACTGAGTGATATTCTTCCCTCGTTGTATAATTGCATTGCATATTTTTCTGCTCCACTATAGAGTAACTGTTTTATAGCAGTGGTTTTGTCTACATGCTCCTCTTTCACTCGAATTTCCGCAAGCTCCATTATTTGCCTGGGTATTCTTATAGGATAGCTTATTGAAGTCATTTTGATACCTCCTCTATTTTTAATTTAATTTTGTTAAAAACCTCTTCTTTTATTAATGGCCTGATCTTTTCTAATGCATTTGTTGCATCTTTTTTGTTTATTTTTCCAAGCACTAACATTTTGTGGATTAGGTCTCCCGGCAAAACAAAAGCAATGTTTTTTTGCTCTAAAAACCTTAAAAAGTGTTGGTCATCAGTAACCAAAGCGCTTGCTTTTATATTGTAAAACAAGTGAAAGCTGCTTATTTCTCCAGCCCCTAGACCAACCGTGTTTTCTAACAGTTTTGAAGCTTTTTTATTCAACGAGTGTTTTCTGACTTTTAGTTTCTTTTTCTTTAATAGTGTATTGATAATAAATGCATCTTCGAAGCCAAGTTTTTGCCCCTCAAGAATAGCCTCTTTAAACACTTCGTTTGAAATAAAACACCCAAAACAATCTAAAATATTTTCCAAAACTCCGGATTTTGCAAGCTTAATCAAACCATCAGAATCCAAAACAATCTTATACACAATTACACAATTATATACATTAGGTTTTTTAATGTTTTTCTTAAGAAAAAAATAGTTATTGTTTTCTTTTTTCTTCCAGCAATTCCTGTGCCCTGGACATTTTAATGTTTTTTTCTTCCGCCATTTTTTGTGCAATTTCGTCTATTTCTTTTCCTTTTGCCCCTGCCATTGCCGCAATGTTTTTTGCGTGCAGCCTCATGTGGCCCCTTTGTATGCCTTCTGTTGCCAGTGCCCTTAAAGCAGCAAAGTTCTGCGCCAGCCCCACTGCAGCAACAATTTCCCCAAGCTCTCTTGCAGATTTCACTCCAAGAATCTTTAAAGCGATTTGCGCGAGAGGGTGGGTTTTTGTAATTCCCCCAATTATCCCCAATGCAACAGGCACCTCTATTTCCCCAACAAGATCACCCTGCCTGTCCTTGTAATATCTTGTCAATGGCTTGTACTTGCCTGTCCTTGCGGCAAAAGCATGGCATCCTGCCTCCATTGCCCTGAAATCGTTTCCCGTTGCAATAACAACCGCATCTATGCCATTCATTACTCCCTTGTTGTGCGTTACAGCCCTGAACATGTCAGCTTCAGCAAAAGCATAAGCATCAAGCACTCTTTCCACTATTTCTTCCCCGCTTGCATTCATTTCTTTCATGCTTTTCTCAAGCGCCTCTTTTTTCCACACTGCTTTTGCTTTTGCTGTCCTGTGGACAGCGAAATTTGATATGATGCGCAATCTTGCATTGCCCCCAGTTATCTGCTCCAGATTTGGGGCAAGGTTTTCCGCAAGGGTGTTTACTGCATTTGCGCCCATCGCATCCACACAGTTCACAAGCAAGTGCACTATAAGCATTTTTCCCCTGGCTGTTTTCAGTTCCCTTGCCTCAATGCCCTTCAGCCCTCCCCCGTACTTTACCAGAACAGCTGGGTCCTGGGTGTTTGCAAAATCAATCAGCTCTTTTTTCTTTGCAAGCACTGCCTTTTTTGCTTTTCCAACATTTTTTATTCCAACTAGCTGTATCTGCCCAATCATTATTGGGTCTGTTGAGCTTGCTGCAAATCCCCCTCCCTCCCTTGCAAGCTTTGCTGCCAGTGAAGCAGCAGCAACAACACTGGGTTCCTCCAGCACCATCGGGACAAGCACTGGTTTTTTGTTTATAAGGAAATTTGTTGCAATGCCAAAAGGCAAAGCATGCTCTGCAACAACATTCTCTATCATCCTGTTCGCGGTATCAAAGCCCAGGTTCCCGAACTTTTTCAGGAGTTCAGCGTCCTGTTCAGTTATGCCGGAATTGTTCCTGAGCGCCTGCAGCCTTTCTTCAAGTGTCATTTTATAAAATCCGCTTATTTCGCTCGCCATTTTTCCCCCACATACTCTCTCTCTACAAGCAAATAAAAAAGGTTTCGGCAATTTCCCTGCTCGGTTTTAAGGAAAGTATTTTTAACAAAGAGAGTTGTTTTTAATTATGCCTGGAAAAACACCAATACAGCTGGCGTATGAAAAATACAGAAAACAGGGCATGAATGCACTGCAGGCAGGGAAAAAAGCAAGGCGTCTTGCAAAACGCCTGGGCATGATAAAAGCCAAGAAGGAGCTTGGATTGGGCAGCCTGGAAGCATTCAGGCAAATCGGTAAAATCAAAAGGCAGGTGCAGGTGCAAAGGTTTTTCAGGAAAATAAACCCAAATTTCAAGGTTTCCAGGGCAGAAGCAAATGACTTAAATAAAATTTTTTCTGAGTGGATAATTAGCCTGCCAACCCAAAATATTGGCCGTTATTCTTTTGCAGATTTTCTAAGGCACTATGCTGGCATCAGGTTTGCCAAGGGTGGGAAAAAATATAGAACAAAAAAAGAGTTTGCAGAAATGGTTCTGAAAGCTTTGTGGAAAAAACTCGGCAAAATAAAGGGCAAAACAAGAAGTTTCATTTATTCAGCCATCACAATTAGTGAAAGAAAACACCCGGAATTGCATGGCGCCGTATTGCTGGAGTCCTTTTTTAACCGCGCAGAGAGAGAAGGAACTTTGCACAAAACTCTCACCCAGCAAAATGGCCTGGAACTGATGTTGAGGGAACTAGCAGGTACAAGTCCTGTATTCTTTGACACAATTTCCCGGGAAATTAAAGGGTTAAGAAAAGAGCCCTCAGCCCAGTTTTTTGGACGGTTAAGGAAAAATGTGCACGGTTTTGACAGCAAGCCACCTGCAGTCAGGGAAAGAATTGTCCAGGAAGCGCGTACAACGCTTCTTGGGGAAAAAATTGCAAAGCAATTGGTGTTTGAACTGGAATCATTGGAAAGAATGAAATCAAAGATTGCTATACAGCTTGGGGTAAGCTCGCGCGAATGGGGTTCGTTGAATTGGATTATTGGCTGCCTGAAAAGGCCGGGGAACGTGAAATTCCTTGCACAAAAAGCAATCGAATGGTATGGAAGAAAATGACTGCACTACCTGTTTTGATGGAATGCAAAAAAGAAAATTCATTTTTAGATTTATGACATTGCCTGAACAATTTCTCTTGCAATTTCTTTCTTGTCTGCAGAAACCCATTTTTCTGTTTTCCCTGAAACTATCCACACACTGTTCTCACTTGTTCCCATTCCCTTTTCCCTTACATCGTTTGCAACAACAATCTGCAATTTCTCCTTTCTGAGTTTTTCTTTGGCAATTTCCAGCAGTTCTTCCTTGCTTGCCCCCACAACTGCCTTGAAAGCAACAATCTTTGTTCCAGGAAATTTTTTTCCCACAATTTCCAGCAGTTTTTCCCTCGGCTTCAATTCAATGCTTGCTTTTTTCTCTGAAATTATCTTCCCCTCAAGCATGCTTGCTTCAAAATCCCCAATCGCTGCAGGCAGTAACAGCCAGTCATGTCCTTTCCCCAGTTCTTTCACTGTTTTTTCATAGAATTCCGTTGTTGTCCTTGCCTTTTCTTCCGAAATTTTTTCCAGTGAATGCAAGCGCAAAAAATCGTTATGTATTATTTTCACTTCCGCCCCCTGCCTGAATGCTTCCAATGCAAGCAGCCTGCCTGTTTTTCCAGAAGCCCTGCTGGTCAGTATTCTTATTCCATTCACGTCATCTTCTGTCCTCCCGCTTACCACTAGAACTTTTTTTCCCTGCAGCCTTTTCCCCACAAGTGCCCGCTCACATGCCAAAACAATCTCCTTTTTTGAAGGGAATTTTGCAACATTTTCCACAATCCTCGGCTGCAATATAATAACGCCATTTTTTTCCAGTTTTTCCAGATTCTCTTTAAATATCGGGTTTTCCCACATTGGAGCATGCATTGATGGGGCAATGATTACTTTCTTTTCAGCCCCGATTGCGGTCATTGCCATTGTAGATATTGTGTCATCTGCAATTCCCTGGGAAATTTTTCCAATAATGTTTGCAGTGCATGGCGCAATCAGCAGCAAATCAGCATTCCCCTTCCCGCCAAGCAATGTAACATTCTCAACCATTCCGGTAATCTCAGTTATTGGCTTTTTCCCAGTGGCGTACTCCAATGCCTGTTCTCCGATTATTTTTCCAGCATCCCTTGTCATTGCAGGAATAACTTCTGCAGAATGCCTTATCAGTTCCCTTGCAAGTTCGACTGTTTTAACTGCAGCAATGCTACCTGTTACTCCCAGAACAATTGTTTTTCCCTCAAGCGAACTGCCTTTCCTCCCCCTTATTTCCTCTGCAGGATGCAATCAATCACCTCTTCCAATTTGCTTATCTGCATGTCTGCCTGTTCCATGCATTCTTCCCTTGCACCATAACCATACATTGCCCTTGCCACAGTACAGCCGGCTTTTTTTCCTGCAGTAACATCAACCCATCCATCCCCTACAACCAGGCATTCTTTTGGCTTCAATCCCAGTTTTTGAATTGCAGACAAGTATGGTTTTGGGCCGGGCTTGCTTTCCTCAAAATCATCCCCGCAAACCAAAATGTCAACAAATTTTTGCAAGCCCATTTTTTCAAGTATCTGTTCAGTGCTCTTCCTGTACCTCCCTGTAATAACCCCAATCCGTGTTCCCATTTTCCTGATTTTTTTAAGCACTTTTATTGTACTAGGATATTTTTTTGCTAAATTAACATTTTTCAGTGCAAATTCCCTGTGGTCATTAATCAGTTTTTCCAAATTTCCTTTTGCTGAAATAAGGGGGTAGATTTTTGATAATGGCATTCCAGCAAGCCTTGCCTGTTGCTCACTTGTTATGCCAGGAAAGCCCTGCTGTTTGAGTGCATAATTGAATGACTCCCTGATAAGCTGTTCAGTATCAACCAGCGTTCCGTCAAGGTCAAACAAAACCGCTTTGAATTTTACCTTCATCGTTTATGCACTTTTTTTCAGCCCAAACTTTGTTATGTAAAAGTGGAAGAAAACTTTATTAAGTACAACTGCTTTTTTTTGTCATGAGATTGTTTTTCTTGGCAGCATTTGCTTTTTTGCTCTTGTTTTTGTTTGGTTGCACACAATTCCAGCCTCTTGGAAAGGCCGCAACAAACAATAATTGTGGAAACGGTGTTTGCGATGCTGATGAGGTTTTTGCAACCTGTCCTGTTGATTGCCATGGCTTCCGGCAATAATTGCATAAGCTCCTATCAGTGCGGTAGCAGCATAACCTGTGTTGATTCCTCAACAATTGAATTTGGCAGTTGTTGTGTTGCGGGTTCTTGTTCAGGGGCACCATGCCAATCTACATGCCCCCCCGATTCTGTGTGTGATTATAATCCTAGTGGGGGCGCCTTTTGCGCCCCAAATATAGGCGATGCAGGTTCTAATCAAGTAGGTGCAGATTCAGTTAACTAAATTGTTTCCCATGTCTTTTCCCCATTTCTGCAATCTTTTTGTCTGTCTTTTTTTCTGCTTCCAATCTTTCTAATGCATACTCTTTCATGCCCACAAACATCATATACTCGCACATTTGAGGGCAAGCTATTGTTTTTTTTCCATTATTTCTTGTGCCTTTTTTATCATTTTTTGTGCTTTTTCCAGGGTGTTTTGTGCTTCTTCTTTGCTGACTATTTCTGCCTGTTCATAAACAGATAAATGCCTTTTTTTCCTTGTCTTGTTAAAAGCATATAGCAAGCTTTCTTCCATTTCTTTGGCGTAAAAATTTTTCATGAATTTTATTACCGCGGCATGCTGGTTTGCGCCTTTTGGCCTGAATCCCTTGAAGAACATCAGGGCCCTTGCTGACTGCAGCATTGCATTATATGCAATTGCCAGGCACCAGTCAAAGTCATTTTCCAGGAAAACTTTTTTGGCTGTCTTCAGGTCTCTTTTTGCCAAAATAAGCGCATTTTCAACCAGCGTGCTGTTTTTGCCTATTTTTTCCCATTGAGTGTCATTTAATGATTTTCCTGAATTCATTTTCATCTCCCGCAATCATTATTACTGGTTTTTTTGCAATTTCTTTTAACAAATGGTGTTTTTTTGCTCTTTTGAGAAACATTTTTTTTCCCCACAGTATGTAGTTTATTTCCCTACCTGTTTTTTTTTCAATTTTTTCAATTGTTCTTCCAAGCCTATCTTCTGAAACGCTTCCCACAACAAACAAGTCAATATCGCTTTCCCCTCCTTCCTGCCCAGTCACAAAAGAGCCAAAAATGAAAGCGAAATCAATTTTTTCCAATCCCAGCTGTTCTTTCAGCATTTCTGACAAAAAATCGGTTTTAAGGAAAAGGCCCCTTATTTCTGGAAAAATTGCACAGTTTTTATTAATCTGGAACAGCAGCTGGTTGCCTGTCCGGGACTCATTCACTAAACCAAGTTTTTTAAGGTTGTTCAATTCTTTTTTCACGTAAACAGGGCTTACTGCAATTGTTCTTGCGAGCTCCCTCAAATAAAACAATTTATCAGACCTGAACAGCAAAGTCCTTAAAATTCCAGCCCTTGTCTTGGAAGTAAACAGCCTTTCCAGCAAAAAAACCACTAATAACAAATTGTATACAATTGTATATAAAAAGTTTACTTAACCCCTCGTTATGCAGGGGAAGCCCTGCTGTTTGAGTGCAAAATTGAATGACTCCCTGATAAGCTGTTCAGTATCAACCAGCGTTCCGTCAAGGTCAAACAAAACCGCTTTGAAATCAGAGTGCAATTTAACCACAATTTTTTCTTTAATTTTCTTTTCTTCCTCTTTTTTCCTGAATCTTGTTAAAGAGCCATTTTCTCATTTATCGAATATTTTCAATATGTTTCTGCCAATCCTTTTCTTGAGCAATTGCTCGGCTTCTACCGAATACTGCTGCCAATAACTCGAAAAATTGTTCCTTGCCTTTGGTTTTTTCCTTAATCAACTTAATTGCCTCTGGGCTTTTTACTTTGAATTTTAGTTGGCCCCTACTATCATAGCCAGAACTTTGCACTTCTTCTTTCAGGAACTCGATTTCTTTGGGCGTAAGGCCGAATCCATTTTTTAGTCTTGTGTAGGTTCTACCCAGCGCACTTCTATGTGCTCCTAGTATTTTTTTTGCTGTTCTCTCCCTGACTTTAATTCTTAAAAGGACTTTCCTAAAGTCTGTAACTCTTCCTTTCCTTACCATTTATAACACCTCAACTATATTTTTGTGCTGTGCCTTTCTTCCATTTCCGCAATCTTTTTGTCTGTTTTCTTTTCCGCTTCCAGCCTTTCTAATGCATACTCTTTCAAATCAACAAACTTCATGTACTCGCAGAGTGCAGGGTGCTTTTCTTTCACAAGCCTGAACATTTCCTGTGCTATCTTCCTGTAGTCAGGGTGGCCTTGCTGCGTGCTCCTCAATTCACACAAGTAATACACTTCCCTCAGGCTCATTTTGAAATACCACCTTATCTTGTACGCCAGCGGGACAATGTATTGTGCCTGTTTTGGCATGCTGGATGAAATTTTTTCAAAAGCACTCTTTGCCTGTTCCATTGCCTCCATGTACTGTAGCTCTGCCCCGATTTCTGTTATTTCAACAGGCATGCTGTATCCATGCCTTGTGCCCAAATCCTGCCTTTCCTGGGTGAGCATCCTGTGCCTGTGCAA
>CAYJWT010000020.1:0-14378 GCA_964373935.1 uncultured archaeon
CGCCCGCCACGGTCTGTTTGTTTATTACTCCGAAATTGGAAAGTGATAATTTATTTTGCAGAAGAATGGAATACAATTCATGTAAAAACATTCCACCCTGAACAGTAACTGAATTCCGATTTATGGAAATAAGTTTTCTGAAGTTTTTTAATGAAATTAATATTTCCTCACTCAATGCAATGGGTGAAAATGAATGCCCTGAACCGGCTACACGGATTTTTTTTCCGTTTTTCGAAGCAAGATGAATGATTTCTGAAATCTGTTCTTCCGTTTCCGGTTCAAAATAATTTTCATAACATTTCCTCGCTATTCCATGATTTGCTTTCAGTTCAATCATTTCTCCTGTTTTGAAAACCTTGGTTGCAATTCTTGTTCCCACGATGCAGGGAATGTTCATTTCCCTTGAAACGATGGCTGCATGGCAGGTGATGCCCCCATCATCGGTAATTATTCCAGCTGCTTTTTTCAGGAAGGGTGTATAATCCGGGGTTGTCATTCCGGTTATGATGATTTCTCCTTCTTGCAGTAAATTTGCTTCCTTTGGGGAGAGAATAACCCTTGCTTTTGCAATTGTTTTCCCGCTGCATGCGCACATTCCGTTGATTTCCTCAACGTCAAGCTTGTGCTCTTTCCATAACTGCTGCTCTTTTTCCATAGCAGCTTTGCCAGTGCAGTAGCTTGCCGGTTCTGTATCAAAATCCTCGAAAAAGAACTCTCTCCTCGCCTCAAGCCCTTGTTTTGTTATTTTGCCATCCAAAAAATCCTTTATCTCAAAAGGCCTTAAATAAAGCAATAGAATTTTTTCAATATTTTTTCTTTTGGTTATTTCGTCAAGAATTTTCCCCATTTGCATAAAAACTTTCATCTGGTGCATTTTTCTCTCATCATGAATCCTATTGTATTTCTCAAGAACACCAACCAGAAATCTTGCTTCTTTTGTCAATGGCAATTTTTTCAACAATTTTTTCCTTTCTTTTGCACTCCTTTCAAACCCCTCTTCAATTTTACTTATTTCTTCGCTCCCTTTCTTTTCCTCCAGTTCTTTTTCTGTTATCACAAAAAAATCATGCAGTGAAAGAGCATCGTTTTTCAGGTAATTGCAATTAATCCACGAGTATTTTTCCGCAAGTTTTTTAATCGCTGATTTTATTACTGGAAATTTTGCAATTTTTTTCTCCAAATTTTTTTCTTTTGCTGCCAGAGCAAGCTCTTTGTTTTGTTCTATTTTCTCAAGAATTTTATAAAGCTCTACCTCATACCTTGTCATAAAACTGTCTTCCGGAACAAAAGAAAGCTTTGAAAAAAGCTCATTCACTTTTTTTGGTTCAATCTCTATTTTTCCAAGCTCTTTTTTAAGTAGCTCTGGAATAGCAAAATCAAGTGCCTCAACAAGCAAAGCAATGTCCCACCAATCCTCATAAACCTTTTCAAAATCATCGAAAAACCTTGCTAGTTCAGAATCGTTTTTCTTGGAAAAATCGATTTTTGAAATCTTTTCACCAAAACCAACAAATCTTTTTCCCTGCTTGTCCCATTCTCTTATCAATTTGTCAAGAAGTTTTGGGTTTTGCCTTATTTTTTCAAGGGTTTTTTTGCCCATTTCTGCCATTTCATCCTCGTCCATTGCCCAGTTAATTGTGTCATTCTTGTAAAAGCACTTAAAGAAAGAATAATGCTGCCAGATATTTTTATTTCTCTTTGTACAGGCAATGCTTGCTGCGTAAGGGAATAAAGCTCCACCATTCCTGCTTTGCACCAACAGCTTCATGCTCCCTCTTCCACTGTTGTTTCTGTTTGTACTTTTTTTTGTTTGGTGTGCATTTTGATTATTTCTTTGACTGTTGTTGCCTGCTCTGGCTTCTTGTCTGGCCTTTCTTTAACAAGGCGGGGAAACCTTAACGCATACCCTTCTTTTCCCTTCTCTCTGCCTGCAGCGTGAATCGGGCTTTTTGTTATTTCGTCAGCATTTACTTCAACAACAAGCTCTGGCGAAACCCAGTGGTCTGGTTGCATTCCTGATTCAACTCTTGCCGGCTTGTGCTTTGTTTTTATTTTGCTCAAGGTTCTCTCCAAATCAGTTAATTTTTGCTCTGTCATTCCTGTTCCAATCTTTGCAATGCTCTCAAACCTGTCTTTTTCTTCATTGTACACTGCTGCAAGCAGTGTGCCCAACCCAAACTTTGTTCTCTGCCCTCTTCCCTTGTAATACCCAATAATCACAGCATCAATAGTGTCCTCCAATTCACCCCTGTAGGAGCGTTTCAGTTTTATCCACGCAAACTTTCTTGCGCCGGCAATGTATTTTGCATTCAGGTCTTTTGCAATTATTCCTTCCAGCCCTCTTTCAATGCACAAATTGAAGAACTCATTGATTTTTTTAGGGGAGTCTGTGGTAATGCTTTCAGTCAGCTCGATAACATTCCCTTTTCTCACAATCCCTTGAAGAATTTTTCTCCTCTCTTTGAATGTTTTTTCCATGAGATTTTTGCCATCCGCAAAAACAATATCAAAAACGAAAAGCCTGAGGGGAAACTGCCCGGCTTTTTCTGTTATGCCATATTTTCTTTTTCTTTGCATGGTTACCTGGAATGGATAATACTCTCCAGTTTCTTCGTTGAATGCCAGTGCCTCTCCCTCGATTATTGCTTTTTTTGCCTTTACCTGTTTTTTTATTCCTTCAACTATTTCCGGGAACATGCGGGTAACATTTTCCTGCCTCCTGCTGAAGATTATTACCTTTTCCCCATCCTTGTGGCACGCCAGCCTGAAGCCATCATATTTTGCTTCCACAGCACACTTCCCCAGCTTTTCAACTATTTCCTCTGCTGTTGGCAATCTTTCTGCAAGCGTTGGCCGAATGGGAACCCCTGCAACCATGAAAATCCTTTCCAACCCATTTAATCCGTCTGTTTTAAGCAATTCAGCAATCTGCCCCAAATCAGGGTAAATGTTGTATTTTTCCTCAATTTTTTCCCTCAGCTTGATTTTCAGCTGCCTGTCAATGTCTTCCTGTTTTTTGTATTTTTCCGAAAGCTCTTTTTCAAGCTGCCTGTTTTTCTGCCTGAACTCTTCCAGATGATTCAGTGCAATGGCATCCATTATGCTTGGATCCCCAATCCCAAGGCGCAGGTTTCCGAGAACTATCCTCACAATATATCTTGCTTCAAGAGGGCTTGCTGAATTAAGCAGTTCTGCAGAGAGCTTCAGTTTTTGCTCCTGGCTTCCTGCCCCTGTTACCTTTGCTATTTTTTCAAGGTTTGAAAAAACCTTTTCCAGGGAAAGCTCTTCACTGAACAATGAGCGCTGTTTTTTGTTTCCTGAAAGCTGTTCTGCAACCTTTCCAAGGTCTCCGAGCTCCTTGAATTTTGCGTCAATTTCTTTTCTTGTGTATCCTGAAACAATTGCTATTGCCTCTGCAGCCAGCTTTTCTCCCAGACCAATTTCCATCTTTTTGTATTCTGGGGCAAGCATTCCCTGGCTCAAGTAAACAATCTTTCCAATCTCTTCTTTTCCGGATTTTTTCAGCAATTCTGCAATGAAACCTGTCATTTCCAGCCGCGAGCTTGCTTTCTCAATACTCTCAAAAAAACCCGCAATTTCGGCAAACTTCATGAAAACAACTAGGATAAAACCAAAATTTAATAATTTGGTTTTTTACCTTTTTTTGAATCTGAACCTTTTATCATAGTCAGGATGCGATTCTATTACGAGAATAAAACAGTATATTTCTATTTCTTGCCTTCTTATTGTGTAGAGCATTCTCCAGTATTTTGCCAGTCTTAGTTTGAACAGGTTGTCAACATCCAGTTCTTTTGGAATGTCTTTCTTTTTTACAACCTCTCCAACGAGTGGATTGTCTTTCAGCCAATCAATTTTCTGGTTGATTGATTTTCAGAGAGTAATGTGTTCAGAACTTGTAATGCCTTTTTCTTCTTCAATTCTGACTATTTCTTTCAGCTTGTTGTATTCTTCTAGCGCTTGGCCCATTAGCCGGACTTCTGCCTTCAAACCTTTACACTGCCCTTAAGCAGTTTCTTCATTTTCTCTGGAGGCGTGTAAGTCCAGATAATTCCTTTTTTGCTGTCCAGAGCCATGCCCCTTTTCCCCATATAATCAATTATTGTGTTGAGTGTTTGGCGCATTATCTTGTTTTTCGCCCTCTTCATTATCTCATACCTTGAAAGGGGTTCTTTTGCTTCTTTCAGGATTTCCTCTACAAGTAAAACGGTTTTGAGAGTGGGGTAGTGCAAAACCTGAACAGTTTTTGTTGACATAAAAAACACCTACATTATACTTGTATTACCTGTAATATATTTATTATCTAACTGTTTTTAAGCGTTTCCTTTATCAGTGAGAGAGGAATCCTCCGTTGGATGAACCTTTCTTCTGCGTGGCCAATGAAGTAAATTGCCATTTTTTTGCCTTCCAAAGCTCTTTTATACCACTTTTTTCATTCAATTATCTGCAATGACAGTGATTGATTTTTTCAACAGCCCTGGTTATTCCTCTCTCATACAGTTGGGAATCAGTTTTATTGTTCTGGGAATATCAGTGCATGCTGCCGTGAGAATGATTGGAATAAAAGAAGGCCTCACTAAAGCGTTTTATGTTTCCTTTATTGTAATTATTTTTTCCCTGGTGCGGGCAGTGATTTCGCTTGACACGTTCTTTCTGGCAATCTTTCTTGGGGCAATAGGGATTTTTACTGTGAAAAAGGTTTACCTGCTGAACTCCATTCAGTCACTGTATGTTCTGGTTGTTTCTGTTGTTGTTTACATTGTTCTTCGCACTGTGCTTGCGCCAATTATTTTTGGGGGACTGTTCTGATTCCTGCTATTGCTTGGCTGGTTCTTCACTGTAATCATTCACCATTATGTGCTCGTATGCTTTCTGCAGTGCAATTATTGCTTTCGGGAGGAGATCACTTACCCTGAACGAGTTTGTGCTTTTCCATTCATTGTTCTTGTTTTTGTACCTGCGGTCGAGAGAAACAGTGCAATAGCTGTTTCCCCCTGAACCATTGTTCTCCCATATTGCTGCCTGGACTGTTCCAACCCTGTATTTTTTTATCGGTTGCATTCAAACCACCTCTTTGTTTTTTTTACGCGCTTATTATGAAATCATACCTTATCAGGCTGTTTGCCTTGTCCTGTTTTTTGTATGATTCCACGAACCTTACTAATTGAGATCCAAACATATTTTGATCACCACTCATAATGCCTGCTTTCCTGGTTTTAAAAGAGGGGGAAGCACAGTGGGTTTCCCCTGAACAATTCCTGTTTTTTGGGGTTTACTGCTTTTTTGCGGAGAGTTCAGGAAACTATTTAAAGAATAAAACAGTTATTTTTTCATGGGGTTAAAGGCAGTTTTTTTTCTGGCTGCGATTTTGGTTCTGTTTGGGTGTGTACAGCGGCAGGGGGCAGATTTTGAGGGCACAGAGTTTGAGACAGTGAAAAACCCCCTTTCCCAATGCCAAGAGCTTGAGGAAAAAATAGAGGCGCTTTTCAGCAATACTGGAAACTGCAGCACTGCTGATGACTGCACTTATGGGGTACTTGAAAGCTGCGAATTTGGTTGCTATCTCATAAAGAACAGGGCAGAAAACACCAGCGAGCTTGTTTCTCTTGTGAAGCAGTTTGACAGGCAGTGCTCAACCTGCGTTACAGAATGCGGCATTGCTCCCACTGTGTTTGAATGCATTGAGAACAAGTGCGTTGCCCTTGCCCCAAAAGAGTTTTAGTTAACTATTTAAACAATTCTGGGAAGCAATATTTCATGCAGAGAAGGGATTTACTTCCAGTGCCCTCAGGGCAAAACTGATTTTTTTACATATTTAATTTTAATCTATATTCACGTTTTTCTTTTCTTTGGGCAGCTTACACTTTCTTTTCTTTTTCAAAAAAAGAAAAGAAAGGGCAGTGGGGCCGTGGTGTAGCCTGGTCAGCATTCAAGCTTTGGGAGCTTGCGACGGGGGTTCAAATCCTCCCGGCCTCAATTTTTGTTTTCTTTTGGTGCAGCTTTTCTTTCCAAGAAAAGGTGCGTTTGAATCCTCCCGGCCTCAAAACTTTCTTTTTACAAAAGAAAGTCCAAATTCAAGCAATTGCTTGAATGTGCCCTTTGAAGTCTTTGGCGTCAACAGTAGTTGGCAAAGTTGATGGTGCCGTTAACTAGATTTTAAGGTTCAAATATTTCATTCTAAACCAAGGGTTTATAGCCTTCATAAAATAATGGGATAATCATGCCTGAAGAAGCATGGTGAACATCATGGCAATGGAAGAGCCATACACCTGGATTATTTGCAATTATTTCTATGTCATAACGTTCTCCTGGATGTATTGGTAAATTATCTCTTATTTGTTGGGCTTCTTTTGGCACAGGATTGCCATCAATTGCTATAATTTTAAACGAATGCCCATGTGTATGCATCGGATGAATTTGCTGCGTTCCAGCATTGATAAGTCTAACTACTATTCGTTCCCCCTCTTTAACTAATAGGGGGTCAATGTCGGGGAAAATTCGTCCATTAATGGTAAAAACATTATAGTTAGGTTGTTTATGTTCATGCACAGTACGTTCATCGGATGGTGTGAGAGCTCCATTAATTCCATTTTGCAATATCTCCCATTCGTCTAAGACATAAACATATTCTCTATCTGGCTTTACATAATTTTTCTGCTCTATGATAAAAGGGCCTGCAAGTCCCATGTCTAATTGAACTACCACATCAACATGCGAAGAACCATGTGTGTGATAAAAATGTGTTCCAGCATTTTTTGCAGTAAACTCGTAAATAAAAGTTTCACCTGGCTTTATCGGATGCTGTGTTAATCCAGGGACGCCATCAGCTTTGTTCTCTACATGTATGCCGTGCCAATGTATACTTGTCGGAACGGGAAGATTGTTCTTAATCACCAGACGGACTTTATCTCCTTCTGTTACTCTAATTTCTGGCCCTGGAATCTGACCATTATATGCCCATGCATGAACAAATTTCCCTTTAGCATATTCCCACCGGATTTCATCGATGGTAAGTTGAAACTCTTTCGTGCCTTCTTTTTCTACAAAGGGCAATGGTTCTATTCTTTCACTGGGAGTTTTTAATGGAAAGCTCAGCAATTCATTTATACTGGTTCTCTCTTGCAAATGCTTGTCAATGCCTTTTTGCGCAGTTAAGAAATAAGCTGTTATTAGGAAAGTACAAGTAATCAAGAATATAATGATTATCGGTTTGTATTTTGTAAAAAATTCTTGCTTCATCCTTAATCACGCAACATCATTTAGTTCCTTCTTTTTCTTCATTACCATGTTGATAAGAAAATATACTGTATAAAAGAATGAAGTCCAAAGAATAATGAGCATCACGCCTGCAAATAAATGCCCCTCAGCAAAATGATGGAAAGGTAGAATTTCTTCAAACTGGTGCCCTATACTGGTCTCTTCATGAGCACCAGCTTCCTTATGGCCAGAAGTAACTTCTTCCACATGACTAAAGGTTAGAGGTGCAATTCCAACTAATACTATCATAAATGCCAAAACAAGGTACTTTTTATTGCGCATATGGGGTGACCCCTTCGCTTTAGGACAACTTTTAATATAATTTTTAGACAGTTTTTTAATATTAATTGTTTAGTGGAGTGAACCCCTTTTTGGGACAACAAGTTAAAACGTAGTGACCTCCTTTAATGTATATTGTTGTTCGAACTCGGCTGGTGGCTTGTAGCCGATAGCCGATTATAATCTTTTTTTGTTATACATTTTTTCAATGAAGTGTTTGAGGTTGTGGTATGCATTCTCAAATGACTGGTACTCGTCCATGTATACCTCCTCGTATTTTACTGTTTTGAAAAAGCTCTCTGCATGAGCATTGTCATATGGGTTGCCTTTCTTGCTCATGCTTATGAGTATGCGTCTTTTTTTAAGTTCTGCAATGTACTCATTGGCTGCGTATTGGGAGCCTTGGTCTGAATGATGGATATGCCATTTTGAAGAACTTTTGCAGGTACAGTATTATCGGCAGGAAAACAATTATGCCAGCCAATCCTACAATCATTGCATCCTTTTCCGAAATATATCCGAGCTTTATTCCAAGAAGGAGTAGGACAATCAGGAAAAGTGCAATGGGAAGAAATGATAAGTATTGCAAATATTACCGGCAAGCGTGCCTGCATCATTACAGAATCCATCCAGTAATGCCTTTATTTTTTCCTGAACTCTATTTTGCAGGCAGCGCAGTTGGCGTTAGGGCATGTTTGCGGAACATGCTTCCATTTCACTCCCCACTGCTTGAGTGTCCTGAGTGCCTGCTGCAAGTCTTTTCCTTCCTCTGTCAGGAAGTACTTGCTGTTCTTTAACCTGTTTTTTTGTAGGGTTGTCTTTTCCATAACTCCTTTTTTCCTGAGTTCTTTCAGTTCATGTGATAATACTTTCGGGCTGATGCCTCCAAGTGTTTTCTGCAACTGGCTGAAACTGGCTCCTTGGGCAAAAAAAACAGCGTCAATTATGGGGAAGGTCCACTTTTTTCCAATAATTTGGGCGGATTCAATTACCGGACAGTTCTTTCCAAACATTTTCTACACTATCCTTTTGGTAAGTTGCTGGTATTAATAATGCCTTAGTAGTTCTATTTAATCATTGGTTTTTCCCATGCAAGCCAAGACAGTTGTTTTTTTGCTGGTATTTCTGGTCGTTATAGGAATATTATTTTTCGTAATGCCTTTGCTTGGCCAGGGAAAAGATGTTGAAATAAGGGATGATGTGCCCTGGTTTTTTCCAGCAGTCCTTGAAATAGAGCCTGGGACAACTGTTACCTGGCACTTAAAATCCCCTGCCGTCCACCCCGTAATGCAGGTCGAAGGCCCTGTGGAATTCCATTCAGGGCATTTCACTGATTCCTGGTCTTACAAGTTTGACAAGCCAGGCCTGTATGTTTACATCTGTCCAATCCATCCCTATATGAAAGGAGTTATAGGGGTTGGGCAGGCTGTGCCTAAAGAAAAAATTCCTGCATGGGTGAACTGGCCGCTGGATGCCAGGCGGGCTTTTGCCGGACTGCCTGAAGAAAAAGGGATTGGGAAAGTATGGGTTGACGCCCAGTTCCACAAAGTGGAGGGTAAGGAAAAACCTGGAAGCATTATAATAATAAATGCCGAGACATGGGTGGTTGAAAAAGTCATTTCCGACCCGAGGATTAACAATCCCCACAATCTGACAGAATGGAATGGGAAAATCCTGCAGACTAACTGGTTTGACAAATTCCTCAGCATAATAGACAAGGAAACAGGGGAATTGGAACAGCATATCTTGGTAGGGGAAAGCCCTGCCCATGTAATGCCTGTTCCAGGACAGGACAAGGCATATGTAACCCTGCAGGGAGACGATGCTCTTGCAGTGCTGAACAAAGACCTTGAAATAACGGAGAAAATCAGAACTCCCAAAGGGCCGCATGGCCACTGGGTGAGTGAGGATGGAAAGGTAATGGCTGTTGCAAGCACTGAAAAAGGCGCAATAAGTGTCTGGGACACTGAAAGAAATGAAATCCTGTTCGAAGCACCGCTTGGGGAAGAAAAAGAAAAATCGCATGACGAAAAGGAGGAAGCGCATTTACATTCCCTTCCTCTTATGGCTGGTGTTACCCTTGATGGAAAGTTTGCTTTTGCCGCAACAAATTTAACTGGCAAGTTTTTTGTATTTGATATTGGGCAAAAAAGGGAAATAAAGTCCTTTGACGTGGGTGCAGGGCCTGTTCAGGCTGTTCCCTCCCCTGACGGCAAATATGTTGTTGTGCCATTGAGCGGAAGCGGGGAAACGGCAATAATTTCCACGGAAGGCTGGGAAATTGTCAAGAAAATAAAAAACGTGGGAAGGGGTGCACACGGAGTTGCATTCGGCGAAAAGGAACAGGGAGGGTGGTTTGCTTTTGTTTCAAACAAGTTTGACTTGTGGCTTACAGTAATTGACATGGGTTCCCTCGAAATTGCTGGATATGTCCCACTTCCTTCTGGTGCGTGGGGCGGGCAGGGCGTAATAATCACCAATTAAATCCCAGAATGTACTCATACTTAAAGTGTTTTCATGCCATTTCCAAAAATCCCAAAAACATTGTCGTTTCTCATTATTGTTTTTGTTGTTGCTGTGCTTGCTTATTCTCTTTGGGTGGTATTTTCTTCAGGCGCGGCAGAAAAAGGGGTTGTAACCTGTCCTTCCCCTGACAATTGCTTCTGGTCTGCCCATTTCCATGTTTTCATGCCCATAGAGGTGTGCGGGGAAAAGTACAGGCTGCCGGTGGAAATAGGGCCGTTGGAAGGCCTGCACACCCATGAGGAGGAAAACATTATCCACTGGCATGACAGGCTGCCCTATGACAATAAAACAAAGACAATCCTGGACACGAGCAGTTTAAGGATTGGCAAATTTTTTGACGCAGTGAATTTAGGTTTTGATTCCACAACTTTTGGCGCGAATAAAAACGGGGGCTTGTGCAATGGAAAGCCAGGCACGCTGAAAATGCTGGTTAACGGAAAAAATTCCGGGCTGTTCCGCGACTATGTAATCCATGACAAGGATGTTGTGCTGCTTGTATTTGACAGCGGGACAGTGCAGGAAGTTGAAGCATTTTATGCCGGAAACCCGATAGTGTTCCCGGCACTGGGAAGGGGTTAAGTGCATGAAGAATATTTTCTTCATTATATTCCTTTCTGTAATATTTTTTGCTGCTCTTGCAAGTGCCCAAAACACTGAATTTTTTGTTGCGCCGGAATTGTCCCTTCCAATAGTCATTGGTCTTGGCTTGATTGACTCCGTTAACCCGTGTGTTATTGGCGTGCTTATTTTGCTCATGACCATTCTTTTAAAGTCTGGGAACAGGAACAAGGTGCTAATCAACGGCTTTACCTATGTTGGCGCAGTGTATTTTACTTATCTTCTCGGCGGCCTTACTCTTTTAGGCATATTCAACAGTGTGAGGGAAATATCATTCATAAGCCAGATATTGTATGTTGTGATTGGGGCGTTTGTCATTGTTGCGGGCCTGCTGGAAGTGAAGGACTTTTTCTGGTATGGGAAATGGTATTCCCTTGCTATCCCGCACAGCCTTGTCAAAACTGTTGAGTCAAGGGCGGCTACCGCGCCAGCAAGCCTTGCCGCAACCTTTACTGCAGGCGTTGTCCTGACATTGATTGAACTGCCATGCACAGGCGCTCCATACCTTGCAGTCCTAACTCTAATGTCACAGGGAGGTTACAGCTACATTACTGCACTTCCTTTATTGTTGCTTTACAATCTTGTTTTTGTCCTTCCGTTGCTCATTGTGATATTTGTTGTATACCGAGGAACAAACCTCAAAATGGTTGAGGGATTGCGGCAGGAGCACAGGGGAAAGATGCGTTTGCTCATTGGATTGGCTTTGCTGGCAATAGGGCTGTGGATTTTTTCAGCTGTGACAAGCCACTGGGTGACAGCCCTGTATTTAATCATTGGAGTCATTGTGTTAATGGCAATAGTTAAGTATGTCTTGCACTGGTGGGAGGAATGATTGAAAAGGTAATAAAAAGGCACGGTTTTCCAGAAAAATTCAGCAGGGAAAAACTGGAAAAATCTCTCCGAAAAGCCCTTACACATTACCATGGAAAAAATCACAGCCACAGGAGCATTGCAAGAACAATTTCTGGGAAAATTGAAAAGGCAGGGCGTGGTTCAGTGCATTCAACCTCTATCAGGAATTTTGTCGTTAAAGAGCTGAAATCAATGGGTTTGGAAAATGTTGTATCGCATTATGACCTGGTTTTCTTCCACCTTCCCGAGTGCAGGCTTAAACAAATACTGAAGCGCAGCGGGAAAACAGAACAGTTTGATGCAAAAAAACTCTACAAGTCCCTGCGCAAGTCATTTTCCAATGCGTGGGTGGGAGATGGTATTGTTTGTGAAAAAATAACGCAAGAAGTGATTAAAAAGCTTGAAAAGAGGTTTGGGGAAAAAACAGTGCCTGTTGAATCGATAAGGGATACTGCTGAACAGACATTGTTGCACCATGGCCTTTCAAGGGTTGCAAGGGTTTATGTTTTACACCGTTTCATGTGAGGGTTTAAGTCGAACGAATTCCGCCAATTTTAGTGGGTGGTTTGGCGGATTCATATATCATGTTAGAATGCCTTGTGTTTTAATCCAGGCAATCCCGCCATTTTTGAATGGTTGGATGGAACTGGAATTGTTGCCCTCAAAAACATTTAATCTCCTGCCAAATTTGTTCGGTGGTTTTTGAAATGGCTGAAGCCGCAAAAAGCATTGAATGTGATGTTCTGATAATTGGCGCAGGAGGCGCAGGGCTAAGGGCAGCAATAGAGGCAAGTGATAATGGGGCAAAAACAGTTGTTGTTTCCAAAACCCTCCTTGGAAAATCCCATACAGTCATGGCAGAAGGCGGAATAAATGCTGCCCTTGGGAATGTGGACAGGGAAGACAACTGGAAAATACATTTCAAGGACACAATGGTTGAGGGGCAAATGCTTTCCAATTGCAGGATGGCGGAAAGGCTTGTAAAAAATGCCCCTGGAATGGTTCTGGAGCTCGAAAAATGGGGCGCAGTGTTTGACAGGACAGGCGATGGCAAAATAGACCAAAGGTTTTTTGGAGCGCACACCCACAAGAGAGCCTGCCACACGGGTGACAGGATTGGCTTGGAAATACTAAGAACGCTTCAAGAACAGGTTATTTGCAGGGAAGTTGAGGTAATGCAGGAAGTTTTTGTCACAAGCCTGCTTTCCCACAGCGGAGAAGTGATTGGAGCGGTTGCAGTGGAATTGAAAAACGGGAATTTCCTGGTTTTCAGCGCAAAGGCAGTCATAATGGCGGGTGGAGGATGTGGCAGGTTGTTTAAAATAACAACTAATTCTCTGGAGGCAACAGGGGATGGATATGCACTTGCGCTTAAGGCAGGCGCGGAGCTTGTAGACATGGAAATGATTCAATTCCATCCTACTGCAATGGTATGGCCGGAAAGCGCTGTAGGAATGCTTGTTACAGAAGGGGTGAGGGCTGAAGGCGGAATGCTGTTCAACTCCCTTGGGCAGAGGTTCATGCAAAACTATGATGCCAAGAGAATGGAGTTAAGCGCAAGGGACATAATTGCAAGGGCAATTTATACCGAGATTGAACAAGGCAGGGGTACAGAACATGGCGGAGTTTGGCTTGACATTACGCATAAGAGCAAGTCCCACATACTGAAAAAGCTTCCGAGAATGCATGACCAGTTCCAGTCTTATGCCGGAGTGGACATTTGCGTGGAAAAAATGGAAGTTGCCCCAAGTGCACATTATGCCATGGGCGGGATACGTGTGAATAGCGAAAACTGCATGTCAACCGTTAAGGGATTGTTTGCAGCAGGAGAGGTTTCAGGGGGAGTGCATGGCGCAAACAGGCTGGGAGGCAACTCTTTAATGGACATACTTGTTTTTGGCAGGCTTGCTGGTGAACAAGCTTCAGAGTATGCAAAAAAAACTGCCCTGAAAAAGCCATTGCCCGAAGACATAGGCAGGGAGTTCAGGAGAATAACTTCATTCTTTGGGAAAAGCGGTTCCAATCCCTTCGCTTTGAAGAAAAAAATACAGAACGTAATGTGGGAGCATGTCGGGATAGTCAGGAATGAAGAAAGGCTCAGGCAGGCATTGGAAGAAATACTTGCACTCAGGCGGGAGGCAGAAAAGATTTCAGTGAATGGAACGTTAAAGTACAACAATGAATGGATGGCTGCAATTGATGTCGGGAACATGCTGTGCCTGTGCGAGGCAATAATCCTGGCAGCGCTTGAAAGAAAAGAGAGCAGGGGCGCACATTACAGGGAAGATTACAGGGAAAAAAATGATTCTGTGTGGCTTGTGAACATCTTGTACATGCTTGAGAAAGGCAAGCCGAAAATTTCAATGGCTAAAACCTTAAAGCCGGAAGGGGAATTGAAAGAAATCCTGGAAGGAGAGACAAGCAATGAATGATTCCTTGCAGGTGAAGGTTTTCAGGTTTGACCCTGAAAAAGAAAAAATGCCAAGGCATGAGGTTTACACCGTCCCGTTCCTTCACGGCATGCGGGTAATTGACGCAGTCCACTACATACAGGAAAATTTTGATGGAACGCTTGCATTCAGGTCCAATTGCAGGGCGGGAAGGTGCGGTTCAGACGCAGTTGAAGTAAACGGCCTGGCAGTTCTTGCCTGCAAGCACGAAATACTGCCCGGTACAAAAGAAATAACTGTAAATCCACTCAGGGCATTTCCGGTGGTAAAAGACCTTGTGGTTGATATTTCCGGAACATATAAACACTCTAAAAGCATTCCAGTCTTTTCTACGGACAGGAATGAGAATGGGTTCTGGAAACTCAAGCAGGGAGATAT
>CAYJWT010000021.1:0-8536 GCA_964373935.1 uncultured archaeon
AGCAGACGAGTTTGTTTTTGTGCTGCCAAAGCAATCCCTTTCCCCTTACAGGAAGCCCTCAAAAGGCCCTTTTTCCTTCAGGCCAAAAAAAAGGTATTTGGGAAAAGAATTTGGAACTGACTCACTAAAGGTCTGGCTTTTTGATGCTGAAAAAAAAGAGATAACTGAAAAGCATTCTTTCCACAGCATTTTCAACATTGCCCCCTGAGGGGTTTTTTTAAACATTTTCATGGACGTATTTGTTGTGGGGAAGATGATTCTGGGGATAACAGGAAAGTACGCGAGCGGCAAGGGGGAAATTGCAAATTACTTGCAGAAAAAGGGGTTTGGGTATTTTTCTTTTTCAGCGATGATAGAGGAAGAATGCAAAAAAAGGTGCTTGCTCCCAACAAGGGAAAACACCATTAACATTGCAAACGAAGTGAGGGAAAAGCACGGCAATGCCTATTGGGCAAAAAAAATAATTTCCCGAATACAGAAAGGCAGAAACTATGTTGTTGAATCATTCAGGAACCCTGATGAAGTAAGGGAATTCAAGAAGCTCCCTGGCTTCAAACTGTTGCTTGTTGAAGCCCCGCAACAGGTCAGGTATGATAGGGCTGTGAAAAGAAAAAGGGTTGCCGACTCTGACATAAGCGCCTTTGAAAAATTCAGGGAAAAAGAGGAACAGGAAAGCAAAAACCCCAACAAGTCATCCCAGCAGCTGGATGAATGCGCAAGGATGGCTGACATGAAAATTGAAAACAATGGCACGATTGAAGAATTGCACAATAAAATTGATTCTGCAATAAAAAATATTTCTATGGAAGTGAAGGAATGAGCGAAAACAACCCTGGCAATTTCACAAGGCCAAGCTGGGACGAATATTTCATGAACATTGTCCATGCTGTGGGGCAGAGGGGAACTTGCGACAGGGGGCGGTCTGGGTGCGTGGTTGTGAAAGACAAGCGCATTCTCACGACAGGCTATGTTGGTTCTCCCTCTGGAATGCCGCACTGTGATGAGATAGGGCACCAGATGAAAACAGTAACCCACGAGGATGGCAGTATTTCCAAGCACTGCCTCCGCACTGCCCATGCCGAAGCAAACGCTATTTCTCAGGCAGCAAGGTTCGGGATTTCGCTGGAAGGAGGAACACTTTACTCCAAGATGACTCCCTGCGATGTCTGCGCAAAACTCCTGATTAATGCCGGCATCAAAAGGGTTGTTTCAGAAAAATTCTACCACCGCGGAGCAAGCGAACTCCTGAAACAAGCGGGAATAGAGATAGTTGTGCTGAAGCAGGAACTCGAAAAATACGACAAGCAGTAAACCAATACTTTAAATAGTTTTAATCGCCCAACTTTTTATATGAATAGTTCATTGGGCCCGTGACCTCAGCAGCCTTTTCTTTTTTCAAAAGACACGATTCAAGCAATTGCTTGAATGTGCCCTTTGAAGCTATTGCTTCAAATGGGAAAGCCTGGGGAAAAGAAAAAGCCTGAACCATGGGTTCAGGAGAGGTTTTTTTAATAAAAAAAGGAATATATGTAAAAATAAATAATTGGGCCCGTAGCCTAGAGGATAAGGCACCAGCCTTCTAAGCTGGGGATCGTGGGTTCGAATCCCACCGGGTCCGATTATACAATCAGGTTGCCCAAAACAACAGCTTAAAATAAATTAAGATAAAATTGTTATTATGCTTTTAATTAAAACTAGGCTGTGGGTTTCCAGCATTCGCGGCATTGGACTATTTGCAAATGAAAATATAAAGAAAGGAACTATTATAGGCATTAACAAAGATGATTCAGGAATAATTCACTATTCCGAAAAAGAATGGAGCGGTTTGGAAAACAACCTGGGCAAAGAAAGTTTTTTGCAAATTAAAAAATATGCCTACAAACAAAAAAAAGACAAGCTATATTACCTAAATCTGGATGATACAAGATTTATAAACCATTCAAAAAGCCCGAATATTGCATCAATTGGTGATAATGATGTTGCTATTAGGGATATAAAAATAGGGGACGAAATCTTGATTGATTATAACACATTCTATGACAATGAATATTTTAAAGAAATAATGACTTTAAAATGAGAAATTCTAAACATTTATCCTGCGCTCTTTCAACAAGTCAAACAGCAAGCCTGCTGGAATGCCATGTTCCTTTGCCTTTTTCTCAACCAATTCCTGGGTAATGGGGGAGTGCCTTTTCGCGCTCAATAGTTCCCTTACTGCTTTATCCATTTCGGCTTTGCTCAAAGCCAAATCAAGCGCTTTTTTCCTGTAAATCCGACGCACTTTCTTCCGCTCGGTGAATTTTTTCCACGGCATTTTTTCAACCCCTTTTTACTATTCCCCTATTATTGGAATTCCGCGCCTTTTCAGTTCTATTAAGAGGCGTTCGTATGGAACCCTGTTTTGTGACGCTTTTTTTATAACCATTGATAATGTTATTGGCTTTCCGGCCTGATGTTCTCTCTCAATATGTTTTGCCGCTATCCCAATTCTTCTAATAATTATTCCATGCTCTAAATAATATTCTCTCTTTTTCCTATCCGTGTGCCGCTTTCTTGCAGTGCCACGCCCTTTTCTTTTATAACGCATTTCTTTCCCACATTAATTTTGTTTATTGTTTTTTTAATCCTTTTCTTTCTATCCAATTTATGGCAAAAAAGATTTTGGAGATAACGGCTGGAGAAAAAGCTCCAGAAATAGTGAACGCGATAATTGAGATTCCCAAGGGAAGCAGGAACAAGTATGAACTGGACAGGAAAACCGGCTTGTTCAAGCTTGACAGGGTGCTGAACAGCCCTTTCCACTATGCAACGGAATATGGCATTATCCCAAATACACTCTGTGATGACAACGACCCATTGGACATTCTTGTGCTGATTGACCAGCCCACTTTTCCAGGCTGCCTTATTGAAGCAAGGCCAATTGCGGCGCTGGAACTGGTTGACTCTGGAAAAAAAGACACGAAAATCCTCGCTGTTCCAGTAAAAGACAAGGTTTTCGGCAAAATGCATGACCTGAGGGACTGTGATGCAGACCTATTGAATGAAATTGCACTGTTTTTCAAAGAGTACAAGCGCTTGGAAAAGAAAAAGGTTACAGTAAAAAAATGGCATTCAGCCGAGACCGCAAAAAAAGAAATATTGAAAGCAATAAAAATGTTCAAAAAAGCAAAAAAATAAAAGATGCGGCTTTTTCTGATTCAAGTAACATTGTCCAATGAATCCCATTCTTCCCTGTAGTCCCATTTTCCGTCATTGTCAAGGTCAACATAGAAGTAGTCAATGGATGTAATGCCCTTGAAGCTTTCAAAAAACAGTCTTTTTGGGTCTGCAACAGGCAATCCCCCGGAAAGTGACTTGTTGCTTACTACTTCCTTTCCATCCAAGAAAAGCGTTGCTTTTTCCTCACTGTTTACCACCAGCTTGAAAGTATGATAGTCTGCTTTCAGGTCAACATTAACTTTTGTGATGTCTGACCCAACAAGGTTTACCCTGTCTATTGAATGCTGTATCTTGACGAGTTTTTTTGTCGGGGTAAACAATTCAACACTGACTGCAAAACCGGTTGAGGTTCCCTCAATTATTTTCATTCTCCACTCGAATGCCTTGTTCCCAAGCTCTCCAATAAAGTCGCCACCCTGCCCGTCCCCAGAAATATTGAGCACAAGTCTCCTTTCTCCCCTTTTTGCAAGCAGGAACCCCGCAGGATCAATTGAAATAGTGCCATCGTTCAGGGTTTTGCCCCATTTTATTGGCTGGAACTCTGGCGGAATCTTTTCAAGCGATATGCCAAGGATATTCTGGACTCTTGAGTCTGTATTCTTGTCTGCTGTGTTTGTAAGGAAGCCTTCCTTTTCCACTACAACCCTATAATTGCCTTCCGGTACTGTGAACAAAATAAAGCCATTTTCATCAGAATTGTTACTGTCAGAATAGGTAAGACCCTGTTCTGCCCCATTTACCGAAACTTTTGCGCCCGCCATAACTCTATCCTTTTCATCTTTCACGAAAACAAACAATTGTGCGTTCTTTCTTTTTGGAATGTTCTGGTCAGCAGGGGCATTTAGGTCTGCCTGCTGGTTTGAATCAACTGCATTTGTGTCCAGCTGCTGGTTTGCATCAGCAATGGCATTCACATCATTCTCATCCTCCTGTTTTAAAGGGGTCTGCGTGCAGCCCGCTAAGAGGGCAAAAAGCAAGAACAATGCAGCAGCTTTTTTCATTGTTTAGAATAATGGGCTTTCTGTTTTAAAAGCTTTTTTATGCGGCTTTCTTCGCTGACAGTTTTCTCTTTATTGTTTTGAGCGCAATGAACTGTTCCCTTTCAATCTCGTCCAGGCGGGTTGAGATGTATTTTTTCCTGTCATGCAGGCGCGGGAGGAGAATGTATTCAAGCGCATTCACCCTTCTTTTTGTTTTCTCTATTTCTGCAACAAGCCGCCTGAGCGCATTCTCTGTTTCAGCAAGCTCTATTGCCATGTCCAGGGCGTTTTCAAACGCATCAGCGCATTCATCAATTTTTGCTGATGTTCCCACAAAACTGTATCCTCTTTCCAGAACACTTTTTTTCACGCTTGTTCCCTGAATGCTTGGAATCCTTACTCCCATGACATTCTTTCCCTCAACATTCACTCCGGGCGCTTTTTTTACAGAAAGGGCAATGTTTTCAATCTCAAGCAGCCCATGCTCTGCCTCTGCAACAGCAAGGGACTTGAATGCCTTTTCCATCTCCCTGTTGAACTCCTGCCTTCTGTCCTTTGCTTTCTTCAATATCTTGAAAAACTCCATTACAAGGACATCCCTCTTCTTCTTGAGCAGGCTGTATCCATTTTCCGCAAGCCGAATCCTGTTCTTTGTCTCAATCAGCTCCAGCCTTGTCGTCTTGGTTTCCTCTGCCATCAATCCACCAAATATTTTTTTGGGTTACTTTTTTTGCCTTTCCATATCTGTTATCTCATCGAATTGTTTTTGAAGTTCTTTGCTTCTTTTTTGGTATTCCTCCAATTTATCCTGTTCTAATCTGAAAATATTCAAATCTGCAACAGAAATATTTGCCACTAGTTTTATTGCGGCCTCTCTTAATCTTTTAAATTCCCTACTTTTCCCCTGAAGTTTTTTCAGCCTTTTTATTGCTTTTGAAAGTTCCTGTTGCTGTGCAACCCTCTGAAATTTAGTTTCTAGCAAAATTTTCTGGAATCTATCGCCTGGCTCAATTGGTCGCCTGAACTTCAGTATTTTTGGTTTTCCTGTTTTTTTTCTTCCTGCCATTATTTCACCGAATATTTTTTTGCCAATTGTTTTATTTTTTTCAACAGCATACTTCTCCAGTCATATTCGAGCTGTGATAAAATAAATTCTAAAATTTCCCCGTCGTTTCTGCTGATTTTTTTCTTTTTTAGCCTGTGCACCAAACCAAGGATTATGAAATCCTCTTTTGCCGGCAAAGGATACTTTTCCAATTCTTTTTTTGACGCAATTTTGTGAAGATTTTTTGTTTTACTTCTTTTTTCTTTAAGCAATTTCTGGTAACGGCTGTCTTTTTTTAAAATCTTTTCCAGTCTTTTGCCTCTGTATCCCTTGCTGTAATAATAATCCTCTATTTCGGCTAACTTGCTCATTTATTTTCTTTCCTGTGTTTCTTTCCGTACTTTTCAATGTATTCCTGCTTGATTCTCTTCAGTTCTGTTTCTGGAAGTGGTGAAAGCAGTTCCCATCCCAGCTCAAGTGTCTGTTCAATGCTCCTGTCTTCATGCTTTCCTTGCCTCACAAACCTCTGTTCAAAGGCCTCGGCAAACTGCAAGTACTTTCTGTCTGTTTCAGTCAGTGCTTCTTCCCCAACAACAGCGCTCAAACTCCTCAAATCCCTTCCCTCAGCATAGGCGGCATATAACTGGTCTGCCAATCCCCTGTGGTCTTCCCTTGTTTTTCCCTTTCCAATACCCAAATTCATTAATCTTGATAAGCACGGCAAGACATCAATTGGAGGGAAAATGCCTTTCCTGTGCAAATCCCTGCTTAACACAATCTGCCCCTCGGTAATGTATCCTGTTAAATCCGGAATTGGATGGGTGATGTCATCGCTTGGCATTGAAAGAATGCTGAACTGGGTAATGCTTCCCTTGTTCCCTTTAATTACTCCGGCTCTTTCATAGATTGTGGCCAAATCCGTGTACATATAACCCGGGTAGCCCCTTCTCCCAGGAACCTCTTCCCTTGCCCCCGCAATTTCCCTCAAAGCTTCGCAGTTTGATACAATTGTCCCATTTCCTATTGCAAAATTGTGTGTTGAATCAATGGTAATATCGTAAACAAATTTTTTGCTGTATGGTATTTTCTCAATACTTGTTATTTGGTCCAGGTGTGTTTCTGAAGAAACAAGTTTTTCTAACAATAGCAACTCTTCTGAAGGTTCAACTAACCTCTTTAGATTGCTTATCCATTCTCTTAATTGTTGTTTTGATATGCGTTTTTTTCCATTTTCGAAGTCACTGGCAAAACCGCTTTGCTTTGTAATTTGTTTTACAACAATGTTGTTTTCTTGTTCCCTGATTTTTTTAAATAGGTTGGAACAAACTTTTGGTGCATAATCAAACTTAGTGTAATGTTTGTTTGATTTTTTCGAGTAGTATTCTTTCAGTTTTTCAAGTTTTTTGCTCTTTTCTGGATGGTTGCTCCCTATCAATTCAATAAATTTTTGAGTATCTGTTGAACCAGAAATAACAACATCAATGGCGTTTGAATATCCAAATGTCCCTGGAGAGTTTCTGTTGTTTAGAAAGCTTCGAATTCCCAGTCTTTTCAGCAATTGTTGTAGCCTGGTTGCTATTTTTCTTTCTGTTGCAGTATAAAATATTTTTCCGCTGCTATTGCGTCTTATAATACAGCAACCATCGCCGTCAAAGTATCCTTTCAAAAACCCTGCTATTACTGTTTTTGGAAGTTTAAAGACAGGTTTCAGGCATATTTCATTTCGTATTCCCATGCCCAAAACCAGGTCTGCAAGCAGAATTGAATTTATTCGTGCCATTTTTACGCCATTTTGGTTTTCATGTACAGAAATATGATTATTTGGAAAAAGTTTTTTTGTGCAGTTAATAAATTCACTAATTAGGGTTTCGTTCTTATTTGAGAAATAGACATAGTAAACCCCTTTTTCAGGATAATAGCCAACTGTTCCATCAGAGGCAATTGCGCCCAATAGATAACCAAAGTCGTTGTTAACATTGACAAATCCTATCTCTATCTCCCCACTTTTTTCACTTGAAATTTTTTGAACGCTTCCAGCCAAACTGGAGGTGCCAATGCTAAGCGCCCCAGCTATTTTTTTGAGATCAGAATTAACGATTCCACATTTTGGGTTAGTTAGAGAATCATAATTTAGTTCCAATCCGTTTGCTGCAGTCTTTAAGTTGTTATACTTTTGCTTTAATGCATTTTTTAGCTCTTCTTTCTTATTGTCCTTGAAATAAACAAATAGTTTTGATTTCAGGTCAAGAATCAGGTCCAGAATATTTGGCGTCCACTCCTCTTTTAGTTCAAAAACACTAACAGAATATAGCTCATCTTTTTGCCTCAATTTTGAAGCTTCCACCATTTGTGGGCCGTTTAATGCATCCAAAAGCATTTTATGGTCTGGTGTTACTATAAATGAATCTCCAGACCTGGTTGTGATCTTTAACATTTCTTTTGGCGCAACTATTTTTTGAACATCCGTTGCAGGCTGACGGGAGCAAGACAATTGGTCCAATGAAAATATTTCTGCATTTGCTTGTGAAATATTTTTTGCTATACAATCTTTTTCTAACCCAATAAAACCGTTCCTATAATATACTGGCTTTAGATAAATAACTTCATTGCTATCAACTATGCTTATTTTATCATTTACAAACTCTTCGATTTCAATAATATCTCCATTTGAAAGAATTAATTCTGTTTCCCCGTCCAGACAGTAAGAGGTCATGTCTGTCAGTATAACAAGCACGTGCATGCCTCTTTCAAAGGCAAGGAATTCTGCTGTTGTCAAAGCCATCCTTGGGGTAATCAGCCTTTCAACACTGGGGTCATCTGCAAGGTTGAGGAAAAGCACTGCTCTTTCCAGTGCCCCTGTTTTTTCAAAGTCCTTCATGAAGAAATGCGCTTCCTCGTATGTTATTCCTATTGCCGCAAAAACAACTGCAAAGCTTTCAGATTGGGAAAGCACTCTTGCCTGCCTTGCAATCTGCACTGCGACATCATTGTGCGGCAATCCAGACCCCGAAAATATTGGGAGCTTTTGCCCTCTTACAAGAGTGTTCATTGCGTCAATAGTGCTTATTCCAGTCTGGATAAAATCGCTCGGCTTTTCCCTTGCAACAGGGTTTATTGCTGCTCCAATGATATCCCTTGATTCCTTTGCGATGATTTTTGGGCCGGAGTCCCTTGGTTCTCCCAGTCCATTGAATGCCCTTCCAAGCATTTCGTCAGAAACCTTTATTTTCATTGTTTCCCCAAGGAACTTTACCCTTGTTTTTTCAAATCGGTATGTTTCGCGTTCGATATC
>CAYJWT010000021.1:8546-14352 GCA_964373935.1 uncultured archaeon
AGCCCTGTTGTTGCGCCAAAAACCTGTATGACAGATTTTCCTTTTGCTGACTCAAGCACCTGGCCCTTCATCTTTTCTCCGTTTGGCAATGTGACCTCAACCAGTTCCCCAAAAGCAACCCCCTCTGCCCTTTCAACAAAAACAAGCGGCCCGGAAACACCAGTAACAGTTCTGTACTCTTTCTGCATCATGTTCCCTCCATTCCTTTTGCCATGCTGGCAAACTCTGAATCAATTCTCCCCATTATCTGCGGTATCCTTTTTTCTGCTTCCTCTTCTGGAATTTCCTTCATCCTGGAAATCTCCTGCCTGACTTTCAATCCTGCAATATGCTTTTTCTGCGCTCCCTGCTCAACAGCCCAAAGAGCCTTCTCGTAAAAGCGCATTATTGCCTTGAGCATGAGGAACTGCTTTTTCAGGGAAGAAAAAGTGTCAATATCGTGGTAAGCTGACTGCTGCAGGAAATCTTCTCTCACAATTCTCGCGCTGTCAAGGGTTGCCTGCTCTTTCTCAGGCAGCGCATCCGGCCCAACAAGCTGAACTATCTCCTGTAGCTCTGCCTCTTTCTGGAGCAATGCCATTGCCTTCTGCCTCAATGGCATCCATTCCGGGGAAACCATTGAGGAATAGCTTTCCTCAAGCGAATCAGCGTAAAGCGAATAGCTCTTCAGCCAGTTTATTGCAGGAAAGTGCCTTCTTTGCGCAAGCTTTGCGTCAAGAGCCCAGAAGACCTTTGTAACGCGCAGGGTATTCTGTGAAACTGGCTCGGAAATATCCCCGCCTGGGGGGCTGACTGTCCCAATCACACTCACGCTTCCAAGGCTTTTCTGCTTTCCCAAGCACACTATCCTGCCTGACCTCTCATAGAACTCTGCAAGCCGCCTTGCAAGGTAAGCAGGGTATCCTTCTTCTCCCGGCATTTCCTCTATTCTCCCCGAAATTTCCCTCATTGCCTCAGCCCACCTTGAAGTGGAGTCAGCCATTATTGCAACATCATAGCCCATGTCCCTGTAGTATTCAGCAATAGTCATCCCAGTGTAAATGCTTGCCTCTCTTGCCGCAACAGGCATGTTGGAAGTGTTTGCAATGAGAATAGTTCGCTGCATTAATGGTTTTTTTGTTTTCGGGTCAACAAGCTCGGGAAACTCTGTAAGCACTTCAGTCATTTCATTGCCCCTTTCCCCGCAGCCAACATAAACGATTATCTGTGCGTCAGCCCATTTTGCAAGCTGCTGTTGGAAAACAGTTTTCCCGCTCCCAAAGGGCCCTGGGATTGCGGCACTGCCTCCTTTTGCGATGGGAAAGAAAACATCCGCAATCCTCTGCCCTGTAACAAGCGGTGTTTCAGGAGGCAGTTTTTCATAGTATGAACGGGCTTTCCTCACCGCATTTTTCTGCATCATGGAAAGCTTTACTTTTTTTCCTTCAACTGTTTCAATTTCTGCAATTGTTTCTTCAACATTAAACTTGCCTGACTGAACAGAAATAATTTTTCCTTTTATTCCAAATGGCACCAAAATTCTGTGCTCAATAAGCTCTGTTTCCTGTGCTGTCCCCAGAACATCCCCTTCCCTCACAAGGTCTCCCTTTTTTGCTTTTGCCTTAAAGTCCCATTTTTTTTTCCTGTCAAGGGCATTTATGGAAACGCCTCTTTTAATGAAATCCCCTGTTTTCTTTTTCACTATTTCCAATGGCCTTTGAATTCCATCGTAAATGCTTGTAAGCAGCCCTGGCCCAAGCTCAACACTGAGGGGTTCGTTTGTATTCACCACTTTTTCCCCCGGTTTCAGCCCTGTGGTGTCCTCGTAAACCTGAATGGTTGCCATTTCCCCATTCAGCTTGATTATTTCCCCAAGCAGTTCTTCATTCCCCACCTTTACAACATCAAACATTTTTGCCCCAAGCATGTTTTCTGCAACAACAACAGGGCCGACAATCTTGAACAGTTTTCCGTTTTGCTCTGCCATAAATTCACCTTAGTGTTTTTTCCACCCACATTCTTTAATCAAATAATTTCCCCAAGACTTATATCCAAAGAATTTTTTGCGGTACAATTTCCTGAGTTGCGCCCGTAGCCTCTTGTTTCCCATCCAATAATTAGAACTTGTATTTGTCCCTTTTTGCAATTCATTCAAAACAAATGATTTTAAAGATTCTCTTGAATATTTTTCTGTTTCAAATGGTTTTACCCCAATGCTTTTAAGGTACTTTCTCCATCTGCCTTTCCCAAAAAAATTACGCCTGCGCAAATATCGGATAACTTCACTTAATCCTGGTGTTAATAGCCAAAAGCTTGAATTCATACTAATACTTTCCTTTGCTCTGGCCAAAACAAAAGATTCAGCCGATTTAGGAGTTATATGAAAAGGGATTAAATATTTGCCAGCTTTTCTCAGCCTGCTTATTCCGATTTCTTTTTCAAGGTATCCATCCCAAGTCTTGTGCCCAAAATATTTTCTATGGCCTGCAAGATTACTTAATACCCTATATAATTCTGGCTTTTTTCTCCAATATGCCGTATTCATATTTGTCCCTTTTTGCAATTCATTCAGAACAAAGTTTTTGTGAGATTCTCTGGTATTACGAGTATATTTTCTGGGCATTTTTTCACCTACAATAATTCAAACCCTATTGCTCTCCGTATCATTGCCTGCAGTCCCTCAGATTCTGGCCCTGGCCCCGTCTTGTCCGGAACAGTTATTACAACAGGCTTTGCTGTCCTGTCCACTTTTTTCCTGAGATTGAATGGAAGCTTCCCGGACAGTTTCTCATTCATTATGATAATTCCAATCTCCTGTTTTTCAAGCATTTCTTCCAGTGCCTTTTCTGCATTTTTTCCTTCTGCAACAATTGACTGCTGTATCCCTGCAAGCCTGAAGCCAGTGCAGGTTGCTGCATCCCCTATGACTGCAATTTCCTGCTTGCCCATCAGCTTCCGACTCCCACCAATTGCGCTGTTATTTCCTGCTCTGAGAGGTTGAATTCTTTTCCCCTCAGGATTTTCCTGATTCCTTTGACTTCTTCTTCCTTCAGTAACAGGAATCCAATGATTGTTCCAATGGACAGAATGCTCTGCCTCAGGGCAGCCAAGCTCTTTCTTGAAATCCTTTGGCCAAGTTCTGGCTCGAAATGTGAAAGTTTCCTGTCCTTTGTGAATTTTTCCAGCGGTTCCAGCAAATCAATTTCCGGGCTAAGTATCCTGACACATTCCTCGACATTTTTTGCTTTAGCCATTTTTTCCAGGGTTTCATTCCTTACTGAACCATTCGGGATAATATAGCCCATAATTTCAGTTTCCTTCATTCCCAATGCCTTGCCCCTGAGCATGCTGGAAATGTTTTTCCTGTCAATTTCTGACATGAGCAGTTGGCGCAAAGACCTGTCGTTTGCATTGTATGCCCTGAAATTTTTCAGCAGCCCGGAATAGTAGAATAGGTCAATTGCATTCAGCACTCCCTGCACTCCCCCTGCATGCAGCAACTCCTTTAACAACTCTGCATCAATTCCCCGGAAAATTCCTCCCAGATAATCAATCACCCTGTCATTGCTTTCAAGTGAAAGCATTTCGTTCAACTGCCTTCTCTGCAGGTTTCCTGCATCCAGCAGCAAGGGCAATATTTCCTCTTCCCTTTTCCCCAGGTGCTTTGCCAAAAGTATTGTTTTAATGTTCTGGACATCATACCTTGCAAGCACTGCCTTCAGTTCCCTTTCCATTTCTTTCGGGGCAAGCTTTTTCAAAGCAATTGCTGTTTTTTCAAGGCTTTTTGTTATTCCAAGCTCTATTGCATCTTCCTTTCCTCTCCCTGTCCATTCCTGGACAAGGCATTCCCTGTAACCTGTTTTTTCCAGCAATGCAATCATTTCATCCACGTTCTTTGCTGCAGCAAGGGATGAAATTTCCTTTCCTGTGAGCAGGCTGTGCTTCATTGCCTTTACTCTTGCATTTGCATACCCAAAAGTGACTGCCCTGTAGGCAAGAGTTGACTTCCCAATTCCTATTGGGGCATACAGTGCTTGCTTCAGTTTCATTTTTTGCCACTCCCGAACATTTCCAGGAACAGTTGTGCCTTCAGGCCATTCCTTTTGTCCGCAAAAATCCCTTCAAAGGAGTTGTTCACAATTATTTTCCCGTCCTCTGCGGAAATTATTGCGCCTGCTTCAATGCCTGCCTTTTTTACAATTGCTTTCCTGGCTGCCTGTTTTGCAGTGCTTACATCCCTTTCATTTACCATAACAATTGCATTCGGTCCAATGCTTTCCAGGCCTTGGTGGATGAGAAACCTGAGCATGTGGGGATAGGAGTTTCCTTCTGCCTGCTTTACGAATTCCTTCCACACAGCAGCAAGGGCCTGTTCTGCCTTTTCCGCCCTTGCCTCTTCCACAATTCTCTTTGCCTCAATCCTTGCAGCTGCAATTGCTTCAGCTTTCTCCAGCACTGCTGCCTCCCTTGCGTTCTTTTCTGCCTTTTGAAGCAGTTTCTTTTTTTGCGTTTCCGCTTCCTTAACCATTTCCTTTGCCTTTTTTTTGGCTTCGTCCACTATCCTTTTCGCCTCGCTTCTGGCATCCATGGCTATCTGTTTCGTCAACTGCTCAAGAGACATTTTCTTTTACCTCTATGTTATTTTCAGGGTTAAGAGCAATGCAACAACAAAGCCGAATATGACAATTGTTTCAGGTATTGCAAGCCAGATTATGAGCTTGCTTGCCTGCTCCGGCTTTTCTGCAATGACTCCCATTGCGCTGCTTCCAATGGCTACCTGTGCCCATGCTGTTCCTATTGCTCCTCCGAATATTGCAATAGCTGCCGCCATTGCAATTGCTGCTGTTCCTTCAAGTATTGGCATTTTTTTTACCTCCATTAATTTTTTTTCCTTGATAAAGTGTTTTTTATACTGAAGGGAATAAATTCCTTCCCCCCTCCGTGGAAAAACTTTGAAAAAACCTCGACAAAGTTCAGCCTTGAACCCTGTATGAGGCCCTCAAACATTCCAATAAACGCATTCAGCATGTGCAGCAGTAGGAACAATGGAAGCATTACCAACAGAAAAATGCCCTGCTCCGGTTTCGGCTCCAGCAGTTCATTAATAATCACTGCTACAACAACGCTTGCAAGCCCCACTGCCAGTATCCTTGCAAAAGAAAGGATGTTTCCTGCAACGCGTGGCAGCTCAATCAGGCCAACCGGCCCCTCTGTTTTGGCAATCCCGATAATGCTTGCAAGCAGCACAATGCCTGCAAACAATGTAATATCCGAGTTGTAAACATTGAACATTGCCCCTGAAACTGCCACTGTTCCAGCTATTACTGCAAAGAACCAGGCGAGCTTTGCAATTGCATGCTTGCTGTCATGCTCTATTACTGCATTGTATACTCCCAGAAGGAAGCCAACCGAAACTGATGCAATCCCTGCAATTATCGTAAGCGGCAATAATTTCTTGATTTCGTGCAGCCTTTCAAGCCCGTGGTAGAAGCTTGCTTCTATCCCGAATTTTTCCAGCAGTTCATGGTGCGCATATCCCAGGTATTCGTCATATACCACCCCGAACAGGATGGCTGTTACTGCACTAACCATCCACAGCCTGCTTACATTCACCATTATCTCACTTTTTGCAAACTTTTTCCCTAAAAACCATGCAATGCCAAAAGACATTACGCCATACCCGACATCCCCCAGCATCATTCCATAAAATATGGGGAACATGAATGTGAACACAAGTGTGGGGTCTAGCTCAAAGCTCTTGGGCAGGGACATTAAACTGATAAGGTATTCAAACTGTCCTAATTGCTTGGGATTGGACAGCAGGACA
>CAYJWT010000022.1:0-14131 GCA_964373935.1 uncultured archaeon
ACAGGCTTTCCAGTTTCGGCGAACCTTTGCACTATAAAATCATTCTGGCCGCCAAAAATCAGGGGAAAATCCAGCTTTATTTCCAAAAAACCCGCATTTCTAGAAAACCAATACTGCCTGCGGCGGTAAGCTCTTTTTCCTGATTCATCCAAGAATATTTCTTTTTCAAGAAACTCTTTTCTCTTTTTCCTTGTCCTTCGCCTAACCCTGCTCTTTTTCCCGAAAACCGGCATAGAATGAGTAAAAGCCGAACTGGTTAAAAATTCTTTTTTTACCCGGCCACCTGTTTTTTTCCGATTGATTCCTTGAGTGTTGTAGGGATTACTTTCAAAAGGTCGCCAAGGGATTTCAGCAGTGCATTCTTTTTGTCTGATTTCACGAACGCATTCTGCAAAACCTCATTAAGGGAAATAACAGGGATTATCTTTATTTTCTTTTTTTCTTCTGTAGTAAGCACAAGGTCTTCAAGGTTTGATTTTGGGATAATTGCCTCCTTGAAGCCGGCTTTGACTGCTGCCTGCACTTTTGCCGTTACCCCTCCCACTGGCAGCACTTCCCCCCTCACGCTTAATGACCCAGTCATTGCCAAATCCTGCCTGATTGGAATGCCTTCAAGCGCAGAAATAACCGCTGTTGCAACGGAAACGCTTGCACTATCCCCTTCTACCCCCTCATATGTCTGCAAAAACTGTATGTGCAGGTCGTGCTTTGAAATGTCTTTGCCTGACAAGCGCTTTATGAGTGCAGAAACATTCTGTACTGCCTCTTTTGCAATTTCCCCTAATTTTCCTGTTGCAATCAGCCTCCCCTCTGACTTTGAGGCAGCAGGCGCCATTTCGGCTTCAATCGGCAAAACAACTCCCGCGCTCCCGTCAGCAAGCACAGCCAAACCATTAACCCTGCCAACAGCATGGCCTTCAGTGAGATAAACCCCGTAATCCTTTTTGACTTCAAGGATTTTGTCCACCATCTGCTGTTCAAGGGTTCTCGCAGACATTTTTGCAAGGAAAACATCATCAGCAGAAACAAGCTTGTGGCCTTTCTCTTTCGCAATATCTCCTGAAGCCCTCAATAACCCCCCAAGGTCCCTCAGGCGCAAGGTAAGCCTGTTTTTTCTCTCTGCCCTCTTTCTTGCCTCAAAAATTATTTCTTCAACCGCTTCTCTTGAAAAGTGCGGGATTTTTCCATCCTTTTTGACTTCCTGCGCAACAAACTGCACGAGCTGTTCCCTGTTCTCCTCGTTGTCAGGCATGTCAATGTTCATGAAAATCTCATAACCATAGCCCCTTATTCTCGAGCGCAGGGCAGGATGCACTTTTCTTAGATCATCATAGCCTCCTGCCGCAACAAGCACAAAATCGCAGTTGTGAACAACAATTGAGTTGGCAATATATGTTCCATTTTTTGTTTTTATATTATACACATAACCATTGAAATCTTCCTCTTCAATGCTTACAATCCTTTTCGTGCTTGTGGATAGCATTATGAATCACCGGCATAGTAATTTTTTTTCCAATGGAGAACTGTCGTATAAGGAATTTCTAGTTTTTTGGCAATATTTTTTGAAATAAGTCCATTTTTTAACAAATCAAAAACTTTTTGTTTGTCCAACTTAGAGTACTTATGATATGTTTTTCCAATCAATCTCCAGACAGTATTCTTAGATAAGCCAGTTTCCTTAGCTATTGCACGAATATTTTTTCCAGCATTTCTCAGCATTAGCGCTTCTTCCTTCAGAATTTGTAAATTTTTTTGGTACTCAATGAATGTTTTAGCTTTTTTTGCTATATTTAAAATAGCCAATCTCTTATCTTTTGCATAATAGAAGTTGATTGCATTAGCTAGATTTATAATGTTTTTATAATTAGAATTTATTTTGAATAAATAAGTTCCAGCGGTTTCTGGAATAGAAAGCCCCTTTGCTTTCAAATAGTCTTTATCCTTTATTACCTCTTTTACCTTAACGCCATTTTTTATTAAAAAATTTCTAATTTCATTCAAAAAAATAACATGTTCCTTTTCAAACCTTTTCAGTTTGGCCATAACAAAATTGGGGGTGTCTTGAGTACTTCTAATGCATCCATACAATTCGCAGGCAATCAAAGATGAAAAAAATTCTTTTTCTGATTTATTTGAAAATTTAACCCAAAAAGGAACTGATAATACTTGTGAAACCTTATCACCTTTTGGAACACCCAGAGCATAGAAAAAACGTGCAATAGATGAATCATTGACCGATAATTCCAACCCACCGCCATTTCTAGAAGTTGATTTTCTAATTGTTAATGAGGACTTTATTTCTTCGCCAAACACTGACAGAATATCTTGCCTAAACTCATTTAAATCATCTAGGTTGTCTAATCCGGTGGAAAAATATATTCGCGAAAATCTTCTGCCATCTATCCCCCCATCCCCAAATAGAGCACCACTAACCCTAGCGATAGCATATAACCTTTCATCACTGAGATTCAATGGCAAAAGTTTTTGCCTGCTAAGTTTTTGAACTACTTTAAGTGCATGCGGAACCACGCTTTTGTTCCAGGATTTAACTGTTTTATAGTCAACCCCCAAGTCTTTTGCTAAAAGTTTTTTACCAGAAGCAACCCATTTATTGTATGCACTTGCAATTCTCTGATTGTCTATGTTGTATGTTTCAATAATCGCTTTCTCATCAATTATAGTATTACCATTTGTTGACTCAACAAAATCGCCGATTTTCAGATTTTTGGCTTCAACAAAACCAATAACTGCTTTTATTGGATGCTCAGGCGTTGCAATTAGTTCTGTTCCATCATCAAACCCAATTCTTAAGACTTTCCCAGAATATTTACGCCTGTAAACTCTTTCTATAGAAGAGGGAACAATTTTACCATTCAAATAAGTGGGTATAATTTCCTTCCAATCCAAATCGAAAAATTCGGCCACATTTTTCCTGTTAATTTTTTCAAAATTCTTGGCCAAAATTGAATCAACAAAATTTCCAATACTAACTTCCCTTCCACCAGTCAACAAAAGTGTTTCAGACGGAAAACACGGAACAGCCTCTGTCCTTGTCATTGCACCGGAAGAAAGCTCTGACTGCCCGGTAATGGAATACTTTTTCTCCTGCATTGCAGTAAGCAATTCCTGCTGCCCTTTCTGGGAAAGCGTTGCAATCTCATCCAGAAACAGAACTCCGCCAGACGCCTTGTGAATAAGGCCTGGTTCAACGCGGAAATGGGCAGGGGTTCCCAAGCCCCCTGAATTATGCACTAAAACATCTTCAACAAATAAATTCCCGGTTTCGGTTGTAACATTGTAGGCGTGGCCTTTGAAAGAGCGTTTTGAAACTTGGGGAGAGACAAGTTCTGTCTTGAAGGCTTTTTCTTTCATATAGATGAAAATAAGTGAAAAGGTTAAAAAGGGTAATTAAAGAATCAATCCGCCACAGTTAAGAAATTGTAGAAAAAAATCAGCATATTGGCAAAACCAAAGGCATAAATGACCAGAAATAAAAATGCCATAATGGCAATAAATGCCAAGGCAATTTTCAGCACAGGTTTCATAAGTATTTCTCCAATGTTTGCAAGCACTCATGAGTAAATAAACCAGCCATAAAAACAACAATCTTTAAAGCGCTTTTATTCGTTCTGGTGCGGTTTTGACTTCAACTGGATTTTCTGCCCTCAAATATTTCCCAAAGAATTAGATATTATTATTAACAATAACTGCAATTATTTTTTCAGAATGCCAAAAAAACCAGCCATTGAAATTTTGCCATGGGTGCATCATGCGGGAATACTTTTACACGAAGACCTTGTAAAATACCTGGGAAAAATTCCAAGAGGCTCACTGTTAGCAATTGAATTAATTCCCAAAGAATCTGTTTTCTTCAGAGAAATAATGAGTCTTTTTGCAGGAAATAAACCAAATATCAGAAGGCATAAATTTGTCGGGGGCCAGGAAGCACTGATATTGGACCATGTTGCAACAATAAAGCAGCTGCCGGAAAGGCACGGCAAGGATTTCCTGCAGGAAATTGAAAAATTTAGAATTCTTACAGAAGAAGACTGGGCAGTGCTGGAAGTATTGAACGAATGCGGAAAAAGAGGCATAAAATTAATTCCAGTTGAAAATCCATTCGCAAAAGAATTTGGAAATGTTGCCCATGCTTTAATAGAACATGTCAAGGCATGGAAAAGAAGGGAAATGTTCCAATTTGGAAGCCTGATGAATGTGATTAGGAGAACCGGAAGAAAAATCTTTGTTATAACCGGCCACGGTCACGCTCTACATCTCAAAAATTTGCTTGCAGAAAAAGGGATTGATGTAAAGCTAAACACTTCATTTTACACTTATCCGCAAAATTTGGAAGACGCAATAAAGCTTGAGGAAGAATGCAGGAAAAATGCAATAAACAAAGAATTATATGGCTGGGAGCTATTGCGGTATTCTGAAGAAAAAACAAATATCCCAAGAACACAATCCCTAAAAACAGCAAAAGAGAGAATTGTCAGCGAAATAAGGCAGAGAGCGATTTCTATTACCAGAAAACCACAAATTTTACAGAAAAAAAGGCCAAAAAAACCTAAGCTGAAAAGAAAAAGAAGATTGTGATTTGCGTGCTAATCAAAATAATGTTGTTCAATCAGCCGTGGCTTTTATTTTTTCTCCCTTAGTGTGCCACCACCTTACCTGTCCAGCTTTTACCCCTAAAAGTTTGGCACACTTTTTATAGCCAAGTGATGGATTTTCCTGAACAAGTTTCGTGTATTCAAAATACTTCTTACAAGAAAGTTGCTCCGCTTCTGAATAGGTATTGATAATATCTTGCTCATCAGCCAACTTCATGACAAAAAGCTGGTTTTATTATTAAAGCTCTTTTCGGGACAGTGGGTTTCCCATGAATAATGGAAAAACAATTACTTGCTAATCGCTTCCAAAACTTTTTCTTTTGAACTTAATTTGAATACCCTATCTAAGAAACCAAGTTTTTCTGCTTCCTTGCTTTTCCCTTGAGTGAAAACTTTATGCTCAGGAGTTAGTGAAAGCTTTTTTTCTCCAACCGCAATGTCAATTACTTCTCCAGAATATGGCCGCCTGTTCATGGAATAGATTCTCGCTCTCACAACCTCTTTTTTCTCATTGAAACCATAAGTAAAAACACTGAACTCCTTTGGGAAAACAATTGCTTCATAACCATTCTCATATTTTTCAATTAATTCCGGATATTTTGTAGAAACTCTTTTCCATAATTCTTCGAAAGACAATCTTTCTTCAAAACCATCACGGTGAACAACGAATTTACTTTCGACAATTGACTGAAGCGGGTCATGCCTAACATCTCCGAGCAGGCTGCCTGCTCTTGCGCCTGTTGCTTCAAAGAAGGGAGCCATTGTTTTTCCGGCATTGTCCACCAGGAGCTTTGGGGTTTTTGCTCCTTCTCTTGTCCGCATTTGGGTTCCCAATGCAAACCCTACCATTAGAAAGCCGCCCAGAATAAGCAGTGCTGCATAGATTATGTCTGAAATCCACTTGAGGTTCCAGATAACGAGAGAAAGCAAAAACCATCCTGCTGGGAGCAACAGGCTCATCAAGCGAAGGTTGTCTTCTTCTTTTCTGGCTTCCAGCCTTTCGTTATGCAGGATTTTTTTCCCCTGCCCCGCCTTCACAATCCTGATTTTCGGGTTGTTAGGATCGGCAGGGTTCGGGTAAACAAGGACATCATTCAGCTCTGAAACAGGCAGTATTTCCGCAAGCCCCTGTGCAAGCAGGCTTTTTCCCGTTCCCGGGCTGCCGGTAAGCAGGATATTCCTCTTTTGGGCAGCAGCTTTTTTTATTATTTCAACAGGCTTTTCCTGTCCAATGACCTGCCCGATAATCTGCTTCGGCACTGGAATCTCGGCAGTGCTCTTCCAGTTCTTGGGAAAGGAAACAGGCATAATGTAATATAAACAAGAGAAACTTAAAAAAGGTTTGTAAAAAACGAGGAAACTTATTTATTGGCAGGCAGCACTGTTATTTGGGTTACAATGCCAAAAAAAAGAGTTCAAGCGGGAAAAGTTTCACAAAGAAAAGTTGATTTAATCAGAAGAAAACTGAAAAGCACAAGCCATTCAATGAAAGCAATAGCAGGAATGACTGGGGTGCCAGTCCGGGTTGTCAAGGAAATAAACACGCGAACAAGAACAGGGGCGCCAATAAGAGACACTGAAACAGCAAGAATGATTGGCGCACGGGCAACAAAAGAAAAAAAAATTGGCGGGCATAAAATAAATCATTTCACTGCAAAACAAAAATGGAGCTTGCTGGTAAAAAACAGGCCGGGCATACTAAACGTGGCAAAGAGATGGATAAAGAAATCAAGGAACCTGCAGAAAAAATATGCGTCTGTCGGGGAACTGGCAAGCGACATTACAATATATTTATTTGAAACGCTTGACTATTATAACCCTGAATTTATAGGGAGAGATAACAAGAAAGTAAAAGTCTTTACCTACATTTGGAATCGTACGGAAATGTTCTGCAGATACGCTGCACTTGGAACTCGGACTGCAAGAATAAAGGAAATACAATATCCAGTTAGCCGGAACAAAGAAATAGATTTTGAAGAAAGAAGAAAAAAGCCGCCGGCAGAAAATGATGATGTGGTGGTTTCATTCGAAACCAAAACTGTTTTGAAAAAAATAGGCAATATTCCATTATTATATCGGGGGGCAGAAGAACTGAATGATGTGATTGAAAGAATAAAACAGGTTTTGGGAAAAGCAGGATTAACACAGGTGGAGAAGCAGATAATGAAACTCCGGCTGAAAGGAAAAACAATGCAAGAAACTAGCAATAAGATTGGGGTAACAAAAGAGTGGATAAGGCAGTTGGAAAACGGAGCAACTGAAAAGATAAGGAAAACCCTTGCAAAATAATTTAACGCAAAAGCTGTGAAAAAACCGGTATTTTATATAAGAATACATTTATAAAATAACAGTCACTTATATATTACTATGTCCAAAAGGGAAACATTCAAACTCCTGATTAGGGAGTTTCATGAAAGCACCCTGCCGAAAACGGTTGGAAGGGAACTGGAAATTCCTTTGGGAAAAAAAATTGTTACGCTTGCAGGCCCAAGAAGGGCTGGGAAAACATTTTACTTTTTCCAGACAATAGAGAAGCTTTTGAAAAATAATGTGCCAAAAGACAAGATTGTTTATGTAAACTTTGAGGATGATAGGATTCTGCCCCTCAAAACAGCCGACCTCAATGACCTTATCGAGGCTTACCTTGAACTATATCCTGCAAACAAAGGAAAAGAACCATACCTTTTTTTTGATGAAATACAAAACATTCCGGCATGGGAAACATTTGTAAGAAGGGTTTCAGACAAAGAAAAAGCCATGATACTCATAACAGGCTCCAGCTCAAAACTTTTAAGCAAAGAAATAGCAACAGCACTCAGGGGAAGAACTCTTGCATACCGGCTTTTCCCCCTGAGCTTCAGGGAATTCCTCCAATTTAAAGAAGTCCGGCTGGAAAAAAACTTTGAATACTCTGCAATACGTTACAAAATAAAAAATCTTTTCGAAGAATACCTGCAGTTTGGCGGATACCCTGAAATAGTGTTTGAAGATAAGAGTCTGAAACAAAAAATACTGGCAGAATACTTTGAACTGGCAATATACAAAGACATTGTTGAAAGGCACTCAGTAAGAAACGTGCGCCTTCTGAAAAACCTTGCAAAATTCCTGATAACCAATATATCCAGTGTCTTCAGCATAAGTGCCTACCATAAAAACACTGAGAAAGAAATGCCCGTGGGAAAGGAAACAATTATGGAATACCTCTCATTTCTTGAAGATGCAGGCATCCTGTTTCTTGTCCCACTATTTGATTATTCCTTGAAAAGGCAAAACGTAAACCCGAAAAAGGCATTCTGCATTGACAACGGCCTGAGAAATGCAGTTGCTTTCACTTTCTCCAAAGATGAAGGAAAGCTTGCTGAAAACCTTGTATTCATTGAACTAAAAAGAAGGCAAAAAGAAGTCTATTACTGGAAGAACAAAGGGGAAGTGGACTTCGTAATAAAAAACACTGACAACACACTTGAAGCAATAAACGTCAGCTATTCAAACGAAATAAACGAAAGAGAAAACAAAAACCTGCTCGAATTCAAGCACAAATTCAGAAACACTAAAAAACTCCTCATACTGACAAAAGACCTGGAAAAAAAAGAAAAAACAAAAAAACACACAATAGAATACACTCCATTATGGAAATGGCTGCTGGAACAACAAAGCTAAAAACGAGTGAAAAAAATGGGAGAAGTGGCACAAATTATGCATACGAATATTCCAAGAGTGCAGAGACTGGAAAATACTGCAATAAAAAGAATCAGCAAACATTTCCCAAAATAGGGAAAAAAGCATATTTTTAATTGGTTCATTCCCAAATCTTTTTTATGCCGGTAAAGCTCGTAATGCTGGGGACAAGCGCAAGCAACCCCACAGTTGAAAGGAATTTGACAGCCACTGCACTGCAGTATGAAGGGCAATGGCTCTTGTTTGATGTGCCGGAAGGAACGCAGAGGCAGATGATGTCTTCAGGGGTTTCCTACATGAAGGTGCAATACATTTTCATTTCCCACTTCCACGCAGACCATTTCTTGGGGCTGCCAGGGCTGATTGCAACAATGAGCATGCACGGAAGGGACTATCCCCTCTATGTTTATGGGCCGGCTGGAATAAAGGAGCAAGTAAAGAAAGTTCTTGGCCTCGCGCTGTTCAAGCAGTCATTTGAAATAGAAGCAAGGGAGGCAAGGAAAGGAAAGATACTGGAAGAAGAAAAATTTTTTGTGGAAGCTGTGCCATTGAAGCACGAAGTGAAATGCTTTGGGTTTGTTTTCAGGGAAAAAGACAAGGAGGGGGAGTTCCAGAGGAAAAAAGCAGAGCAGCTGGGAATACCGGAAGGACCGCTCTGGAGCAAACTGCAGAAAGGCGAAACAGTAAAGCACGAGGGAAAAACAGTAAAGCCGGAGCAGGTTATGGATTACTCGAAGAAAAAAAAAGGGAAAAAAATCTCAATAGTCATGGACACCCTGCCGTTTGACGGATACATTGACGCAGTCAGGGAATCAGATGTTCTGGTGCACGAGGCAACATTCCTGGAAAAAATGAAAGCAAGGGCAAAAGAAACAAAGCACTCAACGGCAAAACAGGCAGCAGCAATAGCAGAAAAAGCAAAAGTGAAAAAGCTTGTGTTAACACACTTCTCGCCAAGGCACAAGGACGCAAAAGAAATAGAGAACGAGGCAAGGCAGGAGTTTGCAGAAGTCATTGTTGCAAAAGATTTAATGGAAATGGAAGTGTAATTTTTGGGAAAAATTCTAATTTTTTACCAAAACGCTTAAATAGTTCGCAGAATATAATAATGTGTATGTATACTGTTACGCTAGACAAAACTGGAAAAATTTATTTGCCAAAAACAATAAGGCAGAAAATGAGAGGTAAGCACTATCGTGTTATTGCCATGCCAGATGGCGAAATAACCTTCCATGAAATAAAAAAATACAAAACTGCAAGAGAAGCATTAGAAGATATTGCAAAAAACCCTCTAAAAGGAAAGATACCCGCAGCAAAAGCAAGGGAAGCAGCATTGAAAGCCGCTCTTGAAGAAATTTCAGAAGACTTGGAATAGGTGATTTAATGTACGCAGACGTAGACTTTCTGCTGGCAATAATCAAGGAAAAAGACTGGCTAAAAGAGAATGCAGAGAAAATTTATGGGAAAAATTTTGGTAAAATTTGGACTTCAACGATTGCAATCCAAGAAATAATGATGTATTGCTACAGAGAAAAACTAGATATGCGCAAAACAATTGAGAATGCAGCTAATTTAGTGAATGTTAAAGAAATAATGCTAGACATAGACTTTTGCTTAATGACAGCAGAAATGGCACAAAAATACGATGCAACTATTTTCGATATGATGCATGCAATAGTTTGCGGGAAAGACACAATAATAAGCTCTGATAAAGTCTTTGACAGGCTTGGGATAAAAAGAATAAAGCTTGAGGAAAAACAATGAAACTAGTTATTCTTGCAGCAGGGCAGGGAACAAGAATGCTGCCATTAACAGCGGAAAAGCCGAAAGCGATGGTTGAACTAAAAGGAAAGCCATTACTGCAATGGGCCCTGGAGAGAGCAAAAAAATCTGGAACAAAAGAAATTGGGGTAGTTGTTGGCTTCAGAAAAGAAAAAATAATTGATTTTTTTGGAAAAGAATTCCAAGGAATGAAAATAACCTATATTGAGCAGAACATTTCCATGGGAACGGCCAATGCAGTCTCCCTTGCCGAAAAATTTGCGGGAAAACAGGATTTCATTGTAGTGCACGGGGATGTAATTCCTGGAAAAGGACTGCTGGAAAAGCTTTCCAAAAAAAAGGGGGTTGACTGTGTTGTTGTTGCGCGGGAAACAAAAGTGCCAGAAAAATATGGGTGTGTGGAGATGAAGGGAAAAACAGTAAAGGCAATTATTGAGAAACCAAGTTGGTGGAAGGAAAAAACCGCGTGGATTAACGCAGGCATTTACAGGTTCAATGAAAAAATTTTTGGCGCACTGAAAAAAACAAAAATCAGCAAAAGGGGGGAGTTTGAGCTAACTGATTCAATAAACATCCTGGCAAAAGAAGGGAAAGTTTCATGCATGAAATGGGAAAAAGAAATAATAGACATAGGAAACAAAGAAGATTTGAAGAAAGCGGGAAAAATGCTTGAGTGAAACAACATGGCAAGGCTGAAACCGAAAGGAAGCTGGAAACAAAGCGAAGAGAAAAGAAGGAGATTTATTGAAAGAGCACTAAAAAAAACCATGCAACCAATGCACAAAATAGGAAAAAGGGCAGGAGTATCATTGGAGGTTGTCAGCAGGATAAACGTACAGCAGCCTTTCCAGCCGCCAATAAGAAGCAGGGAACTAACGTATAAGATAACTGGAGCGGCTTCTGCAAAAACAAGAGTTGCCAAAAGAAGAAAAATACGCCATTTCTCGAAACTGGCAAAAGAGCAGCTTCTTGAAGAGCATGTAAGGGGGATTCGGCAGGTTGCAAATAGCTGGTACTGGAGAAGAGGCCATAACTCAGAATTGCTCAGGAGGCAATATCAAACAATTGATGACCTTGTGAATGATATCAGGGCTTATGTTTTTGAACAGCTTGATTACTACGATCCGGAAATAAAAGGGAAGCATGGAAACCAAGTAAAGCCATTCAGCTACATTTATGGCGGGGCAGAGCTTTTCTGCAAATTTACTGCAAGCAGCCTTAGGGGTGAGAGAAGAAGAAAACCGCCTGCCCAAAGGACTGAAGAAATCTGGGTGCCTCCAGTAATAATGCGCTTATTGAAAAAAATTGGGAAAATCCCAAAACTATACCACGGGGCAGAAACAGTACCACAGGTAATCGACAAGCTTAGGGAATTAATAAAAAAACCTGAAATTGGCCTTACCCCAAGAATGCGGGAACTAATGGGACACAGGCTTGCTGGAAAAGGGCAAAAACAAATAATGCATGCAATGGCAATATCAGATTCTAGAATGTGGCGATTGGAAAACCGGGCAACAAAAAAAATCAGGGAATATTTTTCAAAATAAAAACGGTTTTTAGTATGGCGATTCAACCACTATTTCCCTGATTTTATTGAAATCTTTTTTGTTCCTTGTCCAAAGCTTGCACTTTAGATTAAAGCAAGTGGCAGCTATAATGCAGTCTTGTATTGGGATGTTGTATAAGCGCCTGAACTCTCCGCTCTTTTGCGCAACTGGATTGTTTACATCTATTTTGGTAAAAAGTTTTATTAGTTCAAGAATGTTGGCTCTTTTTTCTTCTTTTTCACATTCTTTGCCTGCCAATAGTTCCGCTTCTGTAATTGCGGAAACATAGGCTTTGATTTCTCCGGCCCTGGTTTTTTCAATTAATTTTTTTGCTGATTCTATTCCACGAAGGTGGTCAATGAGTATGTCAGTGTCAAAAACCACTTGCATTACAGGCCCAGCCTTTTCATCCTTTTTTCCGATTCTCTCCTAAGTTTCCTTACATACCCCACACTGCTTTCTTTCATTTTCCACATTCCAAAAGTTTTTTCAATAATGTCTTTTTTACTGGCCTTTGCCTCACCAATGCCGCCAGATTCTTTCAATTTTTCATTAATTAGCTTGGAAAGGGTTCTCATGTTCCCGTATTTTTCCACGGCTTCCTTGGCAAGCTTTTTGTAAACATCGTCTTCAAGAATAACAGTCGTTTTCACCATATATACGGTTAGATGGTAGGATTATTTAAGCGTTTTCCCTCAGACAAAGTCAATGGATTCCACAATCAATAAAAAACATACTGCAAAATATTGGGCAAATACCAGAACTTTATAGGGGAGCGCAAAGCATTCCAGAAATGGTTGAAAGAATAAGCCAATTGCTGGACAAAAAAGAAATCGGATTAACGCAGAGAGAACGGCAAGCAATAAAGCAGAGACTTGAAGGGCATTCAATGGAAAAAGCGGGAAAAATGATGGGAATAACACATGAGAGAATACGACAGCTGGAAAATACAGCAACAGGAAAAATCAGGAAATACTTTTCCCAATAAAAAAAATTCAGAACTTGACTTTCTTCCCCGGTTCTAATATAACTACTCTTGTTTTAAGAATGCTTTTTTCGATTTTCTGCTTGAACTCTTTTGGGTCCTGCTGGATGCTCTTGAAGGTGTTATAATGCATTGGCACTGCAAGCCTTGGCTTCATTATTTTGACTGCCCGCACTGCATCAACGCAGTCCATTGTTTCTCCTCCTCCAATAGGGAGCAGTGCAATGTCTGGGGAAAGCTTTTCCATGTCAGTAATGAGTTCTGTGTCTCCAGCATGGTAAATTGTCTTCCCGTCAACGCTCACAAGAAAGCCAAGGGGATAAAATGACTGGGGGTGGTGGGCTGCAATGGCCTGCACGTCAATCCCCCTAAGGGAAACTTTCTGCCCCATGGAAATAGGGTGCAATAAGCCCTTTGAAACCCCGCTATTGAGTTCCTGCAAAACATCATGGTGGGCAATAACGCAGGCATCGTTTTCCTTGGCTATCTTTTGCACAAAATCCCTGTCAAAATGGTCAAAATGCTCGTGCGTTACAAGAATGATTGTTGTATTTTTCATGTCCTTGTCTTTCACTCTATAGTCCACAAGGCACTCGAAATCCTTGCTTGGGGATTTGAAATGGGAGACTGGGTCAATGAGAATGTTTTTTTTCCCCGCCCTAATCTTGAAAAAAGCATGCCGGAAAAATTGGAGCTCTAACATTCATTACAAAAATAGTTATGGTGGGAAGAGCATATAAAGCCACCATGAAAAAGCAAAAAATAGGTTTAATAAAAATAGCAAGTTTATATAATAGGGGTTTTCTTGGAGAAAAAGCTGCTTGTGATGTTGTTTCTGGCAATGCTGCCTAATGCTTTTGCACAGAACTATGAAATAAGCTCCCACACCATTGACATAAAGGTTGACGCAAAAGGAGCAGCGATGGTAAGAGAGAGATTTTTACTAACTTTTCCAAATGAGTTCAACCTGCGCCTGTTCAGGGAGGAAAGCGAAAAAAACGGGGTAAGCCTGTTTTCATGGAAATCGTTTGACGAAAGAATACATACGTATATTGGCGAGGAAAAAGAGATTGGAAATGCGGAAGTAAGCTTCATAGAGGCAGATAGCAGATACCTCGAAATAACATACAGCCTGAAAAACGCAATTGCGCATTCAACAGCAGAAACCACAAGGAGGACAGAGTTCAAGCTCAAGGAAAATTTTTTCAGGCAGTTCCTCGTGGGAACGCTCTGGATAATTCCGGACAACACAATAATAAAAATAGAGCTTCCCCAACAGTCGGAAGTGCAGGGCACAGTCAGGCCGGACGCAAGAGTGGAGGGAAACATAATTTTTCTGCAGGGCTATCAGAGCTCAAATGCCCTGGAAATAAGATACCGAGTGTGGAAGCAGATTGCAAGCTTTGACCTCCAGCAGGCAGTGCAGGAATTCCTCAACAGCGAGCTCATAATACTGCTTGGTGCAATAATTCTCGCGGCGGCAATAGCAGGGTATGCAAAACGCAGGGAAATAATGCAGAAAATAG
>CAYJWT010000023.1:0-14063 GCA_964373935.1 uncultured archaeon
CTCTGTTCCTGATTTCAAGATTCCTTTTGACCAGAAAGACATTGAAGAGAGGACAAGAGAGGTTTTTGATAGAATAAAAGAAAGGGCTGACAGCCAGGGCATAGTAATGTTTTCCCGGCTGCTGAACGAAAAAACACCCCTCGAAATGGTTTCCGTTTTCCTTCCCCTGCTCTTCCTCTGCAACAACGACAAAATTTCAATGTGGCAGGAAGTTTTTTGGCAGGAGATCTTTATTCAGAGTATTGTAAAGTAAGGTTTTTACTGGAATTGCCTTTGAGCGGTAGTCTTCTGGCAATTGTTGTGAAAAAATCATGCCATCAGTATAAAGGTCTATTTTGAATCCGTGTGGGATTTTTTGCAGTGCTTTTTCGAATACAATAATATCATTTCTTGAAAAATCAAAGTCAATGTCAATCGTTGATTGCTTGAGTTTGAGCAAGGTCATTGCTGTTCCGCCAACTGCAATTATGTCAATGCTTTTTTCAAGCTGTTTGTCCACCTGTTCCAGGAATTCGAGCAATTGCTTGTTTTCAAATGGCATTATACAACACCATTTTTTGCTTTATGCTTTTAAAGTCAGCTTTTTCTTCTTTTAAACCCATTTTTTCAAGCAGCTTTATGGCATGGCTTGTTTCGTTGATTGGCTTTATTTTATTAAGCGCACTGAGTAGGCCATAGAGTTTTTCCAGTTTGCCGAGTTTCTGGCATGAAAACAATAACAAGTCGTAATTCGGCTTTCTTGCAGTTAATTTGCTTGCTTTAGCCAGAATTGCCGGTATTGCTTCTGTCCTCCTGGCATTGCCTTCAGTTAGTATGCTGGCAATAATTGTTTCTATTCCTATTTTCTGTCTTTATTCAATTTTTGCCCCCATCTCAGTATAGCCAAGCCTGGCAAGATTGTATTCCATTACTTCCTCTTTTATTTTCTGGGAACCAATTTTTTCCCTGGCACTTCTTTTTAAGAGCGTGCCTTTTCTGAGTTCTGACAGCAGGGGCGCCCAGAAAGCTTGTGGCCCAAAAAAAACTATTTTATCACAAAAAATTTCTTTTAATGGATTAAGCTCATCACTTGCCAGTAATTCAAAAAACTCTTTAAAAGTCAATATTAAGCCTTCAATTTTCATGTTGTGCTTTTTTCCCAATTCTTTCAAAAAACCGTAAATTTCAAGTTTTTCCTCCCGCAATTTCTCTCGAAAGGCTGGGAAAAAGGATGGTTTTCCCATATCTTTTTCATCAATAAGACCACTAATAATTAGTGGAGTTTGTATTAAAAAAAGCAGTTCCATCCTGTTTATTTTAATGTTTTTTTCCGCATCAATTAATGCAGTGGAAGCTATGGAAATTGGTCTTTGGATTATAAAATCTTCTATTTCCATGATAATTGCCTGTGCTTCAGTTCTCTTTTCCAGAAACATCCTTTTTCTCTTTAACTCTATTTCGGAAAGCAGGTCAGCAAGCTGGTAGGCATCAAACCTTAAACTAACAATTGAAGAATTTCCCATGCCTTTCAAGGAAATTATCTTTTGCAGCTCAAGCTCTTTAATCTTGTCATAGATGTTCTTGTAATAAGCAGTCGCATGCAATTCCGCAATCCTGGCAGTCAAGCCATTAATAGAAAAATGCCCATCAAATTCACGGCTGAGCGCATCCAAAATCCTAAAAGTTGTTTCATCCAAAAAAAACACCCCTATTATAGCTCTAATACTATAATATTATAGTAATAAAACTATATAAATGTTTCCATTGGCAAATAAGAAACCTATTGCCCCATAAAAACGATTTTTAATGCTTCTAAAAGTTACAATATCTCTTCAGATAAAAGGAGAATGGTTGTTTTTTGGAATGAATCTGAAAGAGTGCAATTTGATGGAGATGATTTGTGGGGTGAGCTTTGACTCACCAAAACTTTTTCTTGGATAATTGTTTGTTTACATTATTTAAATCAAAATATTTGGGGTTAAAGTCTTCTCCAAGCCATTCAACAATTTTTTCTTTGTATTCAGGGTGTTTTTTGTTTTTCTTTATTTCTAATAATTCTTGATAAACATAAAATCCTCCACTGTCTTCTGGCGGGCAAGCATTTTCTCCACCAATACAGACTGGGTATTTTTGAAAATCAATTGGTTCCACAAATTTTTCCAATAAAACCGTGTGTTCCCATGAATCGCCAAAATCGTACTCGTACCCGATTTTTTGTTTTTTTTTCTCAAAAACCTGGCTTAGCAAAAGTTTTCTTGAATCAATTAAATCAGTGTCTGCGTCTGGCAAACCAATAAATGTTTTATTGTAAACAAATTGGTACAAGTGATAATTTTCCCAACCCATGACGACTTGAATTACTTCATGTAGTTTGTGAAAAGAAACGTTTTCGTCAATCAAAAATTTTCTCCATACAAAAGGTTTGGCCTCATTTAAAGAAACTCTTAGTTGTAAAATTTTATCATTCATTTTTTCACCTTTTTTTTGCTTTGCATTGACTCGTTATGTTCAGTACACATAATTGAACCAGGGATTGTTTTTTAATTCTTTGATGCATTTTTGGAGGGTGGTGTTTGGCAATATTTGCATCCACTTGCCAGTGTGTCTCATGGCAAACAAGCTGAATAAGCCGTTGTCGTAGCGTTCTAGCCGGGCAAATTTTGATTCGAATGTTGGCGATAATGCGTTAGGGCTTGGCATGCATATTTTTTGCAAAGGTAAAATCGTTTTTTATGCCAGTAACTGTAAATGTCAATTACATAATTGTATTTTTTTGGTTTTTGTTTTGCAAGTAAGTCCTTTTGTTGTACTGTCAATACCATGTTTTTTTCTACAGGGTTAACACTCATTTATTATCACTCTTTTATGGTTTCACTATTTTTCCTCTATCTGGAGGTATCATTCCGTTTTGTTCTCTTTTCGCTTTTTCCATAAAACCCACTATTTTTTCGTCCGCCATTACGTGTCTTTTTTCTAATGGTTTTTTTAGCACCATGCCTTCAAGTGTTGTGCACCTGCTGAGGGCAACATAGGCTTGCCCGGGTGCGAATGTTCCTTCTCCAAAATCAATTATTGCTTTCTCAAATGTTTTTCCCTGGCTCTTGTGGATCGTTATAGCCCAAGCCAAGCGTAAAGGGTATTGTGTGAATGTGCCTATTGTCTCATATGCGAGTGTGTTATTGAGTGCATCGTGTTTGGGTTTGAAGAGCTCCCACGTGTGGGGTTTTACTGTGACTTTTTCTTTTGTCGTGAGTTCTACTTGGATGCCATAGTTTTCGTCTGTCTTGTGGAATCCGGTGACTTTGCCCATTGTTCCGTTCACCCATCTTTTTGCTGAATCGTTGTTGAGGAACATTACTTGTGCGCCGGTTTTGATGTTTAGTTTTTGTTCGCATGGCAGGTATTCTGGGGAGAATTCGCCTTCTATTGCGCCACGAAAACAGTAAATGGGCGCATTGATTTTTTCGAGTTCGAGTGCGTTTATTTCGTCTGCCATTTTGTTTAGCGTGCAGAGGCGAATGTAGAGCTCGTTTTCGAGTGGCTTGAAATAGGGTTTGACTCTTTCGTTCAGTTTTGCGATGTGTTCGTTGGAAATCTTGTTGTGCCTTACCCCGTCGAGCATGTTTACGAATTCCTTGTCTTTTTGCCTGAATACTTCGTCGAGTTCTATGAGCTTGAATTCCAGTTCTTGGAATGCGTTGGAGTCAAAGAAGTATGGGCTCTTGTAAAAAGTGGAAAAGTGCGTGCGCTCGTTATTGGATACTATTGGTGGGAGTTGGAAGAAGTCGCCGAATAGAATCATTTGTATTCCGCCAAAGGGCGTTTTGGTGTTTCCCCTGTTGATTTTGAGGAACTTGTCAACGCAGTCCAATAGGTCAGCGCGAACCATTGAAATCTCGTCAATAATCAGCGTGTCGAGGGCTTGGAACATTCTCCGGTTTTTCGCGACTTTCACGTTGTCAAGGGTTATGTTGGGTTTAAAGCCAAAAAAAGAGTGTATTGTCTGGCCTTCAACGTTCACTGCGGCAACTCCGGTGGGCGCTATTACTGCAAGGCTTTTTTTTGAAATGCCTTTGAAGTGGTTTAATAGGGTTGATTTTCCTGTTCCTGCTCTTCCAGTGATGAAAAGGTTTTTGCTGGTGCCTTCCATGAATTCCAGTACTTTGGAAAATGCTTCGTTGAACTCGGCCATAACCAGAAACCTCGCTTGTATAACTTGGTTTTCCATGGAGGTTTTTTTAAACAGAACTTGGGGTGTTAACTGCCAACATGGTTTACCCTATTTCTGTTTGGTTTTTTGTGCTTTCTTTGCGTGTTTTGGTCTCAGAGTTTTCTATAATTCTTCTAGCCCCTTCTATGTCTAGTTTTGCTTGGAAGCCTTTATATTTGCTGGGAGAGGGTTTGTTTCTAGGGTTTTTTTGGCCCTGGTGTTTTATAACATTTTTGTTACAGTAAGATTTAAATTAACTTGTTACGTTAATAACATCTGGAGTTAGAATGATTGAACAGTATAAATTCCACAATCCTTTAGATTACAAGGGTAATGATGTTCTGCATGGTAGCTTAGAATTCATTGGAAAGAAACTCCTGCATTTCAGTCTAAGTGTTACATGTAATATTGAAAATGAAAACCATGAGATTATAAGGTTTGATTCATCACACAATTTTGTTCATGTTCATGAACTTTATAAGAAGCCGAAACCGGAGAAACCGAGAAAACTGGAGCAAACAATTTCTTGGGATACGGTGCAGGAAATAACCCGCAATATTAAAGAAAATTATTTAACTTGGAAAAAAGCTTTCACGAGAAACCATTTAGGTGGCGTTTAAAATGATCAAAGAAAAAGTTTTGGTTATAAGAATAGGAAAAAATGCTTTAGAAGAGGACATTGATAGGCTAAAGAATGGCAAAATTATTAATGCACACAAGAACGTGGTTTATTTTGATACATGGGGCCAAATGTTTTCTATCTTGTCTGATAAGAAGATGGAATTACTCGATTATTTGTCCCAACTTACTGGAAAAAATGTTTCACAAATAGCAATATCACTACAAAGAAAAGAAGAAGCCGTAAGCAGGGATTTGCATCAATTAGAAAGGATAGGGTTAGTGGAATTAGAAAGAAAAGGCAACAAAGTTTACCCGAAGAAAAAATATGAAGAAATTTTAATACCCACTAGGAGTGGAAGACGTGGTTGAAAAAATAACAGATGAAGAATTTAAAGACCTAGTAGAAGAGCTTGCTAAAAAAAACGGTATAAAACTAAAATACATGTTTTTTATCTTAGACAACGGCAAAGCGACTGCAAAAGCAATTGACTCAACACTCCTAGAAGCACACATGATTTTAGCGCACCTGGAAAGGCAAAAACACTATATTCTAGAATTCTTAGAAAAATTAGACAAAAACAAAAAATATTTTTCAGTTGAACACCATACTTAAAAAAAAAGCATTAAGTAAACCCTAAGTGAGTATCTTGGCAGATATTCATTTCGTTGAATGGCAATGAATAACTCAGATTTTGCGTGGCTGACTTGAAAGTTTCAAGCTCTCCAGTCTTTTCTGCGCATCGAAAGAGTTTTGCCAGAATTGCCTGAAAACATTCTGAGCCCAGTCAACCCATTTTTTGTCCGAAATCTGGTAGAAAATAACTGTTTTTTTCTCAAGTTCCCCTTTCTTGTAATATTCCGGGGCTTTTGACTCTTTCAGCAAAACAATTTTACCATCAATAATGAAGCCCCTGAGCGGTTGCTCGCAGTGCATGAGCAGTATTGCATCATCCCCAATTTTTCTGTTTATGGTGAAAAGGGTTTCAAGGTTTTTTATTGATGGCAGTTCAACCCTTGCAAGTATTTTGAATTTCACGCCAGATTCAGCAAGCCCCTGGACTAAATCAACTGCCTTTTCACGTCCATAAGCGCTGTTTATCCAGGAAATATTTCCTGAAAAGCAGGAAACGCTTTCTTCAGCTTTCCCCAAAATTTTCACAAAATTCCTGAACACTATTTCTTGCTCTCCTTCACCGCTGTCAAAAAAAGAGATTTTTCTTTTTTCCCTGTCTGCAAACTGGAAAATGTCAAGCGGTGAAAAGTCCTCCTTCTTTTTTCCCTGCACAAGCCTTTCAAAGATTATTTTCTGTGCCTCTGAAAACGGTTGTTCGGCAGAAAGCCAGTAAACAATCTTCAACGCCCCCCTTGTGCCCTGCCTGAAAGTGTGGGATGCAATGCTTCCATCTTCCGCGAAAATTGCGCTCACGTGCCTGTCAGCTGTTTTCCAGCTTGTTCCAAGAATATCTGCAATTTCATTGATTGTTCTGGGCCTGCTTTTTACTGCATCTTTTATTTTTTCCACTGTTGCTTTGTCAAGAACCATTAGCCACAATATTGCTGAATAATCCTTAAAAACAGATTTTGGGAACACTGTGGACAAAAATTGTCCAGAAATGCTTTAAAGCAATGGAACTCTTAAATGAAAAATGGAAATGATACTCAACCCAAAAAAAATGCTTGCGGCACAAAACCTCACTGGGATTCTGGATGAGGAAAAACAGCTCCAGATGGTTTCTGTTGATTTAACGCTTGCAGGGCTGAGAAAGCCTTTTTCGGCAGGGATTATTTCGGAAAAAGAAAGGCAGTTGCCGGAGTTCAAGGATGTTTGCCCTGACAAGTGCGGCACGTTTAGGATTCCTCCGGGGTGCTATAGTGCAATATTCAATGAGGGGATTGAAATGCCGGAAAATGCAACTGCTTTCATTGTACAGAGAAGCTCCCTGAACAGGTCCCTTGCAGTAATATTTTCCTCGGTCATAGACCCGGGCTACAATGCAAGCAACCTTTCAGCATCATTATATGTTTTCAACCCTCACGGGATTGTTCTGGAAAAAAACAGCAGGGTCGCCTCAATATATTTCCTTTCCTGCGCCCCAAACAAGCTATATGATGGCTTTTACCAGAACGAGCGGCTGCATGTTTTCCTGCATCCTCACTGCTGAATCCAGGTTCTTTTAAAAAGCTCTTTGGTTGACTATTCTTGGCATGAGGTATTACAAGATAAGGGCTGAACACATCAGGGCATCAGGAACCCCAAAAGAGGGTCTTGTGGCAGTTTCTTTGGGCGAAGTGCAGTCAAGAATGACAGAGGAACTTAAAGAAGCTCATGGTGATGAAAAACTGGGTACAATTGCTGCCAAAGTGAAAGGGCACTCAATTACTTTCAACAAGGATTATTCAAAGAAAACAGTCTATGCCCACAACGTGCCGCTGATTTACCGCGATGCAGTCAGGGCAATGTTTTCTGACTACAATGTATTGTTTGAACCCTAAATCCCAGTTGTTCTGATGGACAAAAAAGCAATCATCCCGTTTGCAATAAGCATAACCCTTGTTCTGGTTATTCTCCTGCTTGTTGACCTCAAAGAGATATTTTCCCAGGTTGTGTCCTTCGGAATCCTGCCGTTCATTGTTGCCTGCGCAATTTTCAGCATCACATACCTTATTCATGGGCTCAAATGGCAGCTAGTAATAAGCCACTTTAGGCCGATTTCAGCCAAAAATGCAACCCTTATCCTGGTCATTGGGTATTTTGCCAACAACATTTTTCCCGCAAGAATCGGGGAGATAGCAAGGGCAATGGTTCTCAGCAAAAAAATAGGGATAGGGAAGGGGATTGCCATTTCAACTGTCATCGTTGACAGGATCACTGATGTCATTGCATTATTGCTGCTGTTTTTTTTCGCCCTGCTTTTCACGACAAAAATATCCCAAAGCATCACGATTGCCGCCATTATACTCCTGGCTTTTTTCCTGGTTATTCTTGCATCCCTTGCGGCAAACAAAAAAATCTATTCTCTTTTTCGCCCACTGTTTTCTTTTTTGCCTCTTTCCCTGAAAAAATTCCTTAATGACCTGCCAGAAGCAGTTGAATCCCTCAAGGCAGAGAACAGCCCAAAAATCTGGCTGCTTTCAATTGCTCTCTGGCTTTCCCATGTCCCATTCTATTATTTTGTGCTTGACTCCTTCGGCATAAAATTGGGGGTGTTTGATGTTCTTGTTATTTCCTCAATGCTCAGCCTCAGTGCCCTCATACCATCAGCCCCCGCGTACATTGGAACGTTTGAAGCAGGGTCTGTCCTTGCTTTGGGGTTGTTTGGAATAAGCATCAACACGGCAATAAGTTTTGCGATAATTGCCCATCTTGCCGGCTATATCACGACAACAATCTTAGGCATTGCTGCATTAAACATTCTCTCGCTTGACCTTTCGTCCCTCAGTATAAGCAATGACAGAATTGGATCAGGGGAAACAAGCTGAGTGCTTTATTTAAAAAACATCCAAGCCATTTTTGCTTTAATGCAGCGCATAATATTGCATGTTGACCTTGATTATTTCTTTGCCCAGTGCGAGGAAAAAAGGAATCCTTCACTCAAAGGAAAGCCCGTAATAGTATGCGTGTTTTCCGGCAGGACAGCAGACAGCGGGGCAGTGAGCGCAGCAAATTATATTGCCAGGGCAAAAGGAGTAAGAGCAGGATTGCCGATTGCTCTTGCAAAGAAGGCAATCCCAGAAGGAATTTTTCTGCCGGTTGACCACGGATATTATGGTGAGGTTTCCGATAGAATAATGGCAATCTGCAGCCAGTTTGCTGATGCAATGGAACAAGTGGGAATTGACGAGGCATTTCTGGATGTAACAAAAAAAAGCGGTTCGAATTACGATAAAGCGGCATCCATTGCAAGAACCCTGAAATATTCGATACTTGAGCAAGAGCAATTGACATGCTCTGTTGGCATTGCCCCAAACAAGCTTATTGCAAAGATTGCTTCTGACTTTAAGAAGCCGGATGGCCTGACAGTAGTAAAGCCAGAGCAAGTGGGAAGTTTTCTTGGATCATTGCCTGTTTCAAAAATTCCCGGAATCGGCAAAAAAACAAGTGAAGCCCTTGAAGCAAAGGGCATTGCCATTGTGAAACAGCTTTCCGTTTTTCCTGTGCACGAATTGGTTTCCATTTTCGGGAAAGCAAGGGGCACAATGCTGCACGAGCATTCTCTGGGAATTGATGAAAGCCCTGTCGAAACATTTTATGAGCGGAAGCAGCTTTCAAGAATCCTTACACTCAAAAAAGATGCCTCCATTCCTGCAGAGCTCTTTCCAGTTATTGATTACATTGCAGAAACGCTTGTTGAAAGGCTGAAAGAGGAAAAAGCACAGTTCAAAACAGTCAGCATTATTGCCATTGACAAAAATCTTGAATCCCAAACCAGGAGCAAAACCCTTCAAGCAGCAACTGAGTCAAAAGAAAAGATTGCCGAAACGGCAACAGAGCTCGTAAAAAAATTCTTCGAAGAAAAACCAAAAGAACTCAGGCGATTTGGAATAGCGCTAAGCAACCTTTCTTTTGGAGAAAAACAAAAAAAGATTTTCGAGTTCTGATTTAGAGTAGAATAAAAATATCACAGCAACTTAATTTTCCTTGAATTTTTTCCTTCGTTCAAGCATTGTTATATTTTTTGAGATGGCGCCAATCAAATCCATTGTATGTTTTTTTGTCTCAAGAAGCATCTGCAACATTTTTTTATTGTTTGCTTTTTTCGCCCTCCTGATTTCCTCCCTCAAACTTCTAAGAACAAGCCGTGTTGCTTCCAACACAGCTCTTGAAACGTTTGGATCATTTACTTGTGTTGCAAAATCACCAAGTGCTTTTGCAGCCATAATTCTTTGCTCAGCTTCTCTATAATCAGTTTTTCTTCTCTTCCTGACTTTTCGCCTTGCAATCCACCTCTTAATTAGCCCCATATTATTCCTTCTTCTTAAAGAACAGCCAGTTTTTTTCTCCCTGCTTGAATTTGATGAGCACGAATTTTCCTTTTAATTTCTTTCCATGGATGTCAACAACCCATTTCCCTTCTTTCCTGTCAACAATTTCATAACTTCCTTTGTCCCATACCTCAACTTTTCCCGCCCCGTACTCTCCCTCAGGGATTGTGCCTTCAAAATCCCAGTAATCAAGAGGATGGTCTTCTGTCTGCACTGCCAGCCTTTTTTCCCCTTGTTTCTCCGGAGGGTCTTTTGGCATAGCCCAAGATTTCAGCACTCCCTCAAACTCCAGTCTCAAATCATAATGCAGGCGTGATGCAAAATGCTTCTGGATGCTGTAAATAAGCTTTTTTCCAGAGCTTTTTTTCACAGTTGGCTTTGGCTCTGGCGTTTTCCCAAAATGCCTTCGCTCTGCATAGTTTTCAAGAACCATCAAATAAGTTATTCCAGAAAAAATAATAAATAGGGCTGTGTTGTAAATTTATTGGTGTTTATTTTGCCTATTAGAAAAAGACCAACAAAAGCAATTAAGCTTAAGGCTAGACCGGTTTTTAGAAAAAGAATAGTTGTGATAAAAATAGCGGAAGGGATTCCAAAGGTCAAAGCGGTAGCGGAAAGGCTTTTATCTAAAAGAAAATTTTCTACAAAAACAGAATTCAGGAGGGCAATAGAAGATGAACCGGAAATAAAGGGCAGTCTATCACCCCATTACGTTGAAAAAATATTAAAAATTCTGGAACAAGAGGGCTTTCAAATACCAAAATCAAAAGGAACTACTGGTTTTACAGAGGAACGGATGGAAGAAATAAAAAAACTGATGGGGGTGCCACCTCACCTAAAAAAAGCAATAATTGATTATTATAATAGTTTAACTAATGGTAATGTAAAGGAAAGAATTGCAAAAACAGCAAGACATTTTGGAAGAAGTTGGGGTGCCACTTATATGCTAATAAGAAGAGAACAAAGAAAGAAAAAATAATAGTTTTTTTCTTAAACTCATCCTTTCACCTTGAACGCGCTCGGGCAGATTTTGTTCAGCACGCATGCACTGCATTTTGGCTTTCTTGCCTGGCACACTGCCCTGCCGTGAAAAAGAAGCTGCAATGCAAACTCACCCCATTCTTTTTGTGGGAAAATTTTCATCAAATCCTGTTCTATTTTAACGGGGTTTTTTTGTTTTGTCAATCCCAATCTGAAAGAAACCCTTTTCACGTGCGTATCAACAACAATTCCCTCGTTCTTGTTGAATGCCGCACTCAGAATGACGTTTGCTGTTTTTCTTGCAACACCAGGCAGTTTCAGGAGTGCATCCATTGTAGAGGGAACTTTCCCATGGTGCTGTTCATGAATGATTTTGCATGCAGCAATAATGTGCTTTGCCTTGTTCCTGTAAAAACCAGTGCTCCTTATTTCCTGCTCAAGCTGCTTTCTGCCGGCAAAAGAAAAATCCCCCGCTGTCTTGTATTTCCTGAACAGCCCTTTCGTAACAATGTTTACCCTCTCATCAGTGCACTGCGCTGAAAGCATCACTGCCACCAAAAACTGGACATTGTTCCGCCAGTTGTAAAGTGTTGTGTGAACAGCAGGGTATTCTTTTCCAAGCAGGCCCATTATTTCTTCCGCATTTCCCCGGGAAACCGTTCTCATGCTTCCAAATTTACCTGAAATGTGTTTAAAAATTATTGTTAGGCATTTTTTTATTATGCAGAAAACCGCGGTTGTAACGGGAAGCGCAAGGCGCCTGGGAAAAGCAATATTGCTTGCCCTTGCTGAAAATGGCTATAATGTTATCGTGCATTACAACAAAAGCAGAAAAGCTGCATTGCAAACTGTTTCTGAAGCAAAAGAATTTGGCGTGAAGGCAATTGCGGTAAAAGCAGATTTGTGTAATGAAAAAGACGTTAGGTTGCTATTTAAAAAAATAAGCAAAAAATTCTGGAAAATTGATGTTCTTGTAAACAATGTGGGAAATTTTGCAGTGAAAAAGTTTTCAGAGTACTCTCTTGCGGAATGGAACTATCTTGTCCAGACAACTGCTGGAAGCACTTTTGTCTGCTGCAAGCACGCTCTCCCCGTCATGAAAAAAAGCGGCCGTATTGTCAACATCGGGGACAGTTCTGCCGACAAGATTGCAGGCCAGCAAAGAATTCTGCCATACAATATTGGGAAGGTGGGGGTGCACATTATTACAAAAACGCTTGCATTGGAACTTGCCGAAAAGGGAATAACAGTGAACATGGTTTCTCCAGGGATAATGTTCAACACTGTTTCCTTTCCACTAGGGGGGCTGAAGAATGTTCCTGCCAAAAGGTGGACAAAATTTGAGGATGTTGTGAATGCAGTGCTTTTCCTCATAAAGCCAGAAAGCAATTACATTACAGGTGCAAACATTACTGCAACTGGCGGGTACAAGCTATAAGTTATGGTGCTACTCTTGGGTCTTTTTCAAGGTAAAACTTGAGCAGTTTTTTTGCATCCCGAAATCTTGTTCTAACAGTGGGGCGAGGAATGCCCAGCAATTCTGAAATTTCCTTGTCTGTTTTTTTATCAAAAACTAATAGCTTAATCACTGTTTTGTATATTTGGGGCAGGTTTTTAATCGCTTCCCTTAAAGCCTGTGTTCTTTCAGCCCTAATCAGGCTGTCTTCCACATATGGCGCCTCTATTCCAAGAAATTTTTCAAGAAATTCCCCTGTTGGGTCGGTTTTTATAGCACCTTCAGATAGCTCTACTTTTGCAATTTTCTGCGATTTCCTGAAAATATCAATAACAATATTGTCAAGGGCTGTTTGCAGGAAACTATCCCAATTTTTTCTTTTTGGGTCATAGGTGTGAGCTATTCTGTAAATTTTAAGCGCAAGATCTGACATGAAATCAGCACTTATTCTGTTTCTTGTTGCTGCAGAAAGCTTCATAATATTGCACGTTCTCTTAAAGTATGGCTCAATGTTGTTGAGCACTTCATAAGCTCTTGCATGCTGTGCCTTGTTTAGTCTTGGAAAATAGTATTCGCGTGTCCTTTCCGATTTTGGGGTTCTTGGCTTTCGTGGTTTTATTGGCTTTGGCATGCTGTTGCCTGTTTATTTTCTTGGCAAATTTCCCCTTGCTCTTTCTGCTTCAAGAACCCTGTTTATTGCAAGGACATATGCCGCTTTCCTGTAACTGGGTTCGCCGTCTTTCATTTCTATTATTGAATTGAATGCGTTTTTCATGTAGGTTTCAAGCTGCTTGTTCACTTTCTCCTCGCTCCAGTAATCGCTGGAAATGTTCTGCAGCCACTCAAAATAGCTCACAACAACCCCTCCTGCATTTGCAAGGACGTCAGGCACGATGTCAATTCCTTTCTTGTGCAGAATGTCGTCTGCTTCCGGGGAAACAGGGCCGTTTGCCAGCTCGATTATTGTTTTTGCCCTGACTTTCCCGGCATTTTCCTCTGTTATGGCATTCTCAAGCGCTGCAGGAACAAGAATGTCAACATCAAGCGCAAGCAGCTCTGCATTGGAAATGTTTTTTCCCCCTTTAAAATCAACAACGCTTCCTGTTTCCTCCTTGTGCTTCTGCACCTTGGCAATATCCAACCCGCCTCTGTTGTATGTTGCCCCTTTTGAATCGCTTACTCCCACTATTTTGTATCCCTTGTCAAAAGCAATCCTTGCAAAATTTTCCCCCACGTTCCCAAAGCCCTGCACTGCAATTGAAGGGGTTTTCATTTTCTTGTGCCTTAGGAATTCCTCCATCACAAACAGGCCCCCAAGCGATGTTGAATAAATTCTTCCCCTGCTGCCGTGCAATGGCAATGGCTTCCCAGTGATTATTGCAGGAGTGCTCTGCCCAACTATTTTCTCGTACTCGTCCAGCATCCACCCCATTATCTCCGGGTCAGTGTTGACATCCGGGGCTGCAACATCATAATATGCCCCAATAAACCTGGCATACTCCTTGATGTATGTCCTTGCAAGCTGCTGCAATTCATTCCTTGACAGCTTTTTCGGGTTTATCCTTACCCCTCCTTTTGCGCCCCCGAAAGGAATGTCTGCAACCGCGCACTTCAATGTCATGAGGAAAGCAAGCTCTTTCACTTCCTCCTCATCAACATTTGGATGGAACCTTATTCCGCCTTTTGTTGGGCCCCTGCTGTCGTTGTACTGTATCCTGAAGCTCTCAATAATTTCCACATTCCCGTCATCTCTCACGAGGGGAAAATTGATATTTATGACCCTTTTCGGGTGGTTGAGGATAAAAAGCTCTTTTGAAGTTATTTTTTTTGCCT
>CAYJWT010000024.1:0-13807 GCA_964373935.1 uncultured archaeon
CACAGGATGTCGAGGAAGCATATGCGGAATTCAAGGATCATGTCGGGGAATTCAAGCCAAGCTATGTTGGATGAAGTGGAGTGGAAAAATGAAGATAGGGCAAGGAATATATCGTTGAACAGCAAACCGGACTGGAATTCTATCCTAATTCAGTTAGTTGCTGTCCTCATTATCTGGTTTGCATTCATTCTGTTTGAAAGGATTGGCGGCCTTACACTTGCAATACTATTAGTGCTTTTCTTCAACATCTTCAAGGTAAAAAAAGCTTGATTGTTTTCTTCAATTTCCTGAAAATAGAAAACATAGTTAAATATTTTAATTGTTTTTGTTAGTGTAACTATGCCAATGTTTCGTATCGTAGAATGGAAAGACTTAAAAACGTCTGAAAAGAAAAAGGCATTGTTACAATTTCCAGAGGAAGCACGTTCCTCAGCGGTCTTGTTACTTAACAGAAATATAAGGGCCATTAAAATGCTTTCCAAAATTTCTGGCAGGCCCAAAATTTCACATGTGCATCTTTCCCATAATTGTTTTTGTTTTTTTAATAACGGAAATCCGAAAGCAATTCTCATGGTGCGCCAAAACAAGAATAATGTTGTCATAATGTTTGCCTCGGTTGATGAAAAATTTGAAACAGATTTTTTCAAACTGACATCAAGGCTTGCCCGTGTTGGCAGGACACCTTTGGAAGAATTGTTTTACAAAGCAGTAAGGTCGGGTGTCGAAAATAATTGCACTCATATAAGGCTTAATTTAATGTTTACAAAAAAATCTGGACTTGACCATTTGTTGGAGGTTATGACAAGGGCAGTTTATAATGGGATTATTCAAAGCGGAAGCACTGGCAAAATAGACACCGTAAAATTCCCAAGGCGCCTGGATCTCTACAAGCTGGAGCAAAAAGTAATTTCTTTGAAGAAAAAGCCAAATAAATTGAGAAAAAAACCCCTGCCAAGAATCCAGAGAAGAAGGAAATAATTTTTATTTTGCTTTAATCCTTTTTAAAAAACCCATTTTTTTCCCTTCAGACAAAGAACACCATGAACAGCAGTGGAAAGAAAACCACGGCCCAGATCTTTGGGTCCCATGCGAAAACCTTGCTGCCGTCAAGCGGGAAAATCGGAAGCATGTTGAATAGTGCGAGGAAAAAATTGAGCTGATACCCTGCGGTTGCTATCTGGCCAAGCAAGCCGCTTGTTGAGAAAAAAATGCTGAAGAAAAGGAAGCCAAGCGCTATGATGATGTTTGTTATTGGCCCTGCAACTGAAATGATTGCGTTTTTTTTCTTTGACACTTCCCCGAAAATATACACTGCGCCTGGTGCAGCGAAAATGAATCCGAAAAAGCTTGAAACCAGTGCAATCACCAGCCCGATATTCCATGTCCTGTACTCTGCCCATGCGCCATAGTTTATTGCAACGTACTTGTGTGCAAGCTCGTGCAGCACAAACCCTGTTCCCACGACAATCATTGACATGAGGAGCGCTGCAGGAAAGCTTGCAATGTTGAGAAAGCCCCTTCCAAGCAGCACTGCAAAAGCAACACTTATGGTAAGCCAGGAAACAAACAGGTCAAATTTTTCCTGCCTTGAAAACTTGAATTTCCGCATTTTTTATCAAATTAAGGTTCAATAAAACAGAATAATAACCTTTGTTTCGTCGCATGCCGAATTGAATGGCGGGTTTTTATTTTTTTCCCTTGCAGTTTTTTTCCATGAGAGAGCTTGGCAATCTTGGGGAAAAAGCCCAGGTTTCAGTGGAGCTGATTATTGTTCTTGCTGCAGTTGTAGCGCTTGTTTTGCTGCTCGTTTCCCAGCTTCACAGCACTGGGGAAGAAGGAACAAAAGTAATCCAGGAAAAATCAAAAAAGATTTTCGAGGAAATAGAGAAGATTTAGGAAAGAAAATGCAGAAAGCCCAATCCTCACTGGAATACCTTCTTGTTGCAGCGGGAGCAACCGCTTTTTTCCTCCTTTTTCTCCCAGCTGCGGCCTCTTCCGTAAAATCCGCATTTTTTGCACTTGATGCCCTGAGCGCAAAATCTTTTGCCTCTGAAATGGAGCATGCTGCCGCAAATGCTGCATTGCTCTCCGATGGAACATCATTCAGGATAACTGCAAAGCCATTTGGAGAATGGGTTATAAAAACAGACAACAATTCCCTTTCAGTGAAAGTTCTTTTTGATGGAAAGGAAAGAAAAGAATTTTCCGCCAGCTTTCCCAACAAACTGCTTTTTGAATCCAGAATCTCTGAAGAGACAGTTTTTTTTGTCAAAAAGGAAAATGGAAAAGTTCTAATAGAAAACAATTAGCGTTATTTCCTTTTTTTCAAGGTTTGCTGAAAAGAAAGAAAAACCAGTTGAGATTGCCTGCTTTCCTTCCCTGCCAATTTTTGTTTCCTTTTTGTTGATGATTATTTTTCCATAATGCTGCGGGAAGGCAAGGAGAAAATCCTCAGCCATTTCTTTCTCTCCCGGGATCCCCTGTTTCGCCCAAATTTTCAGTAAATCATTGGATTTCTGCAATATCAGTATTTCAGCACTGCTTTCTTCTTGCTCTTGGTTTCCGGAGTAAATAATTATGAGCGCCAGGAAAATCAGCGAAAGCGCTGCCTCAAAAGAGAAAGCAATCCCTTTTTCACCCACACACCTTCACCCCGAATGCCGTTTTTTTTGAATCTGCGATAACAATTCTTTCAACCGCAACACAGTTTTTTCCAACAGAATCTTTAGAGAACAAAACCCTTTTCCCATTCACATCTCTTGTCCACGCCTCAAAAATATTTTGATTTCTTTCAAGCCCCTTTATTCCAGAAACCATTATTTCATTGCTTTTTGTCCTGTGCTTTTCCTTGTCAAAATCCGCTATTCCAGAAAACCAGTTCCCATCATGATTTTTAACAAGGGAGTCGGCGAGGTAAATTGCAAAAAACAGCAAGCCTTTTTCCCTGTTTTCCAAGGTGTTTTTTTCCGCAATCCGGGAAATTTCCCAAAGCGAAATGAAAAGCATTAACTGTAAAAGAAAAAAAGAGAGGAGCAAGTCAAAGGTGAAAATGCCGCCCCTACTTGTAGTGGGCAATTGTTTTCACCTCAACAAAATCCTTTCCCTTGCTTCTGGAGTTTGAAACAGCCGGAGCAACTATTCTTGCTGTTTTTTCCTTTCCCCCAACAGCGCTTTTCACTGCAGAGTTTGAATCAGCAATGCAGTTTGACTGGGGGTAAAAAGATTGCTCCAAGCCATTGCTGAAAACAGCATTCACTACCATTGCGCATTCAAGTGATGCAGATTGTGCTCCTGAAAAAAACCCGAATTCAATTGCCTTCCCATTCCAGAAAGAAAGAATGCTTGTCGCAATTATCAGAAAAGCAATCAGCCCTGCAATTGCAAGCATTGCCTCAAGCCCAGCCTGTGCTTTCATTTTGCAACAATCACCTTTATTGAGTATCCTGCGGGAATCCTGAATTTCTGTGAAAAGTTTTTTCCGGAAACTTTTCCTTCAATTGTTTCAGTGCCGGAAAAACCCCTTATTATGTAGTATGTCCCTTCTTTTTCCCCTTGCTTGCTGTCTATTACCAGCACTTTTGAAATTTTTCCAAGGTATTCTTCGTCAATTTTTCCTGAATTGCTTGTGAAGAATTCTGCTTCTGGGCCGCTTTCCTGGATTTTTTCAATCAGTTTTGCAAGCATGCGGTTTATTTCTTTTTTGATTTCCTGCGGATTGCTTGTTGTTGCAAGCTGTTGGTAAAGCTTTTCCCTTATCGCAAAGTCGATGTTTTCCTCTATTATCGTGCGCCTGAAATTGATTGTTTCCGCTTCAATGAGCGCCTGTTCCGCCCTCTTGAGCGAGTCCCTGGAGCTTTCTGCTGCAGCAGCCATGTAAAAGAGTATTCCTGCCATTCCCGCAACAACAAGAAAACTGTAAATGCCCTTTGCGTTCAACAGAATCCCACTGAACAGAATGGCAAAAAATTAAAACCATTGCCCTGTTTCAGTCAATCAGCGAACTGTTTTTGCTATGAGATAGCCCTCTATGAGTGCAATAATGATTACTGCAATAATCAGGGGATTTGCTGATGGCATTGTTTTTTCCTGCAGTGCCCTTGATGCTTCCCCGTAATCTGCTTCAATTGAGGGAACAGCAGCAGCTTTTTCTGTTGATTCCTGTATTGCAAGCGCTTGCGTTGGGGCAAGCACTGCGTACAGCATTCCAATCAGAGCAATTGTTGTTATTGCCAGCATTATCACGAATGGCGTGGTTGGCTGCTCCAGCAGCATGCTTTTTCCCTTTCTTGTCAGGGAATAGTATTTCCATTTCCTTCCCTCATCCATCTGCTGGATTATTGTGGCTTTCTGCAGGATGCCAAGGTGCTGTTTTACCGTTGGCCCGCTTAATTCAAGCTTTTTTGAGAGCTCTGTGAGGGTGTGCTGTCTTTCCCTGAGGATCTTTATTATTTCTGTTCGGGTGCGAGAGGCAAGCGCCTTGAAATCATTCCTTGATATAACAATGTTGTCCATGCTTTTTCACAGGAGGAAAACAAGCAGGAGGGCAATGAAGGCGATTATTGCAAAGGTCCTGCTGTAGTATGAAACGAGAGCGAAAACAAACGGGCCTGCAAGCAGGAACAATTCTATCTGCGGGTGCTGCGTTACTATAAACCTTCCCAGCAGCACCCCTACCCCCAAAAGCATGAAAAGGAAAGCAACAAACAACTGTATCCTTTCAACAAGGTATCCCGCAAGCCAGCCGAAAAACCTGTCGGTAACAGGCACTGCTGCTCCCGCAGCCACAAGGGGCTTTGGTTCTTCATTGCTCATAAAAACCTTTTCCCTCAACTGCTTTAAAAAGTTTTCATTATCCTTAGCTTTGCCTCCAATTTCCCCCTTTCTTTAAAAAATGGCAGGTTAAAATAGCCTTTTGCAGTTGTTTTTTTCCATGCCATTGAGGCGAAACTGGGTTTTCAGGTCTGCTCCAAAACTTCCGAGCGGGAAATTCCTGCCGCGCACCCGGAAGGCAATTCTTGCATATACGCTGGTAAATAAGGCTTTCAATAATGGAACCATAAGCGAGGCTTCCAGAAGCACACTGAAGACCAGCATCAGGAATTTTTTGCTTAAGCACAAGCGTTCAGGCATTCTGGATTTGGAAATTTTTGACCAGGAAAAAAGGCATGCCGTGCAGCTTGAAATAAGGGACAGGATGGTTACGGTAACTGTAAATAAAATCAGGGCGGACCTCCAGGTCAGGCTTTTTACCGCTCCACGAAAACGCACTGCTTACAAGATGTCTCCTGTGCAGCAGGCTTTTTATGCAAGGGAAGTGCTGGAAGATGCTTCCAAAAAAAGGGAAATTAGCAAAGCGTGCAAAGAGTATTTTGATTCATGTATTGAAAGGTTTTTGCAGAAGCCGCGCAAAAGGGCATATTTCCATTTTCTTGACAGGGAGAACAGGAACAGGGTGAGGCTGGATGTGGAAGAAAACCTTGTTTCTGTCTTTGTGATTCCTGCAAAAAAACAGTAAGGTCAGAGTTTCTCCCAGTATTGTTTCATTAACAGTGCGTCTTTCTCTATGTTTGGGCTTTCGCATATCACTGTTCCCTTGCATGAGAATTCTTTCATGCATTCCAGCACCCACTTGTACGGGAAATCGTTTTCTTTTTCCTCAAGGTTCAAATGGTTCTTTTCCCCCTTTTCTCCATAACGTATGCCTGACATGTGGGCATTGAGTGTTTTCAGCAGTTTGCTGTATGTTTTTTCTATTTTTTCAAAAACTTTTTTTACATCATCTTTTTTCCTGAATTTTCCGTTTTCCCTTGCGTGCAGGTGCGCGAAATCAATGTATGGCTGCAATCCTGTTTGCCTATGCATTTCAAGCAATTCTTCAATGCCTCCAAATTGGGTGGGTTTGCCTGTTGTTTCCGGCTTTATTGCACAGGCATTTTTTTCTTTTTCAAGCGCTTCCATTATTTCCAGCAACTGCTTTTTTATTGTTTCAAAAACCTTTTTTTGTTCCATTCCCTGGAAAAAACCCGGGTGAAAGCACGCGCATTTTGCGCCTGCAATCCCCCCTATTACTGCCGAGTCGATTATTCTCTGCCTGCTTTCCGCCTGCTTTTTTTCCTCTAAAGAATTAAGGTTGATATAGTATGGGCTGTGGACAGTAAGGGTTATCCCAAGTTTCTCTGCCTGCTTCCTTACCTGTTCTGCCTGCTCTTTTTTCATTCTCACTCCATGTACAAATTCCATTTCCATTGCTTCCAAGCCCAGTTCTTTCACTCTTTCTATCCCAGAGATTGTTTCCTGTTTCCTGCTTGTTGCGGGAATTCCTGCAGTGCCAAAAATCATGCCTGTAGCCATAATACAATACTTTTCCAAAAAAGTATTTAAACAAGTTTAACTCTTTTTTCTTTTGGTTTTTATGGTTTTGCGCAGGCAAAGAAAGCTGGGCAGGCATACTCCAATGCAGAGGGTTGAGCACAGTCTGACTCTCAAGCTTGTGAGACAGTTGAAGGGGCGCTATTCAAAAGCTGCAATCAAAAGCGAAATAAGAAGTGTTGCATTAAACCATACTGACTGGGGCGCCCACAGGATAATAACTGCCGTTGCAAATAGGTTGCGTGAAAGGAGCCGCAAAACAAAAAGAGCCTGATTTTATGTCCCGGCCGAAGAACAGGATTAACTGGGCCAAAAAAAGGGCTGGCGGAAATGGCCCTTTGGCTTCTTTGCTGCTTGCTGTTTCAAGGAGGCATCCCCTTTGGAGTAAAAGGAAGGTGGCAAGAGTGGCTGCAAGGCAGATAAAAGAAAACAGAGAAATAAAATAACATTCCTGCTTATTGTTATTGGATGAAGGAAAATGTTTTTGCCAGGCAGGGAAAAGCAAGGGACTTGTTGAAGGATGAGAGGTATTTGTACCCGGAGTTTGTTCCAGAGCGGTTGCCGCACAGGGACAGGGAAATAGAGGAGCTTGCTTTTGCATTAAGACCGGCTGCAAAGGGCAGGAAGCCGGGAAATGTTTTTGTTTTTGGAAAGACAGGAACTGGAAAGACAGTTACAGTGAGGTATGTTCTAAAGGACCTTGCTGAATACACGGACAGGGTGAAAAATGTTTTCATCAACTGTTTTGAGTACAATTCCAGGCACGCAATCCTTTCCCAAATAGCCAATGCCGTGGGGGCAGCTGTTCCGAGAAGGGGGACTGGGAGCGATGAGGTCATTGAGAGAACACTTGCAATCATGAAGAAAACAGGGCTTGTTCCTGTTATTGTTCTGGATGAGGCAGACCAGCTCCTGCATGACGGGGAGGCCTCAAGGCTTTTCTATGACCTTGTGCGGGCAATTGACTTGGAAAAGGCAAGGTTTGGGCTTGTTTTCATTTCCAATGATTTTGAAATGGCTGCAAAGCTGGATGAAAGAGTGAGAAGCAGCCTGGCGGAGCACAGGCTGCATTTTGAACAGTATGCTCCAAGCCAGATAAAGGACATTCTGCTTGAAAGGGCTGGCTATGCTTTTTTTCCGGGTGTCTTGCAAAAGGATGCGGTTGCCCTGATAACAGCCCACGCCGCAAAGAATGGGGGGGATGCAAGGGTTGCAATAGAATGCTTGCTCAAGGCAGGCAGGATTGCGGAAAAGGAAAACAGTGATAGGGTGGATGTGCAGCATGCCAGAAAAGCAATCAATGCACTGCAGCCGGCAGCAGCGGAATAAGCATTTCCCTTTCTTTCAGAGCAGGAGAAAAAAATAATCTCTCTTTTGGGGGAAAAGGAGGAAACAACAGGGCAGTTCTATAAGCGGTTCAGAAATCTTTCTGGCCCTTCCCTTACTCTGCGCAGGTTCAGGGAAATTGTAAATATCCTGGAAAAAAAAAAGCTGCTGAAAACAAGGATTATTGCGCTTGAGAGAAGGGGCAGAACGAGAATGATAAGCAAAGCATAAAATGTGTTAACTAGATAAAGTGAAAAGATTTATAAAGCGGTTGTGGCTTTCTTTTATTTATGGTGAAAAAGAAAAAGCCAAAGAGGTCAACTCTTGGCCTGAAGTACGGGGGATTGAAAAGAAGCGTTAGGGCGCTGAAGAAAAAAGTCAGCAGGCTGAAAACAAAGAGGAAAGCAAGAGTCAAGGTCGTGAGGGCTCCAGCTAGGGATATTCGCATTACTGTTGCTGAGGCAAGAAGCCCTTCAAGAAAAGCAAAGAGAATGCGTGTGGGAAAGGCAAAGCCAAAAAGAAGGCCTGTTAAAAGAATTGTGAAAAGAAGGCCTGTGAAAAAGCCAAGGAAAAGGTTTGTCAGGAAAAGAGCAAGAAAGTCGAGAGTTCAGAGAAAGCCCAAATCGCGTGTTGCCAGGGTTTCAGGGTATTCTGGAAAGGTTGCTGCTCTTGAAAGGGAAATCAGGCTTTTGAATTCAAGGTTCAGGGAGCACTTGGATGAATTGAAAAACCTGCCTGCTCTTGGCCAAGAGGAAAAGCTTGAGGAAATCCACAAGCGTCTTGATGAGCATGAAAGGCACGGGAAGCATTTGCAGGCAAGCGTTGAGGACATTCAATCCAGCCCTGGAAGGCAAAAGAATGTTGATGAGCTTGCCCATGGCATTGTTGACCTGTATTTCAGGGAAATCGCAAGGCATGGCTTCAAGAGAAGCCTTAACCTTGAAGACACTTTCCACGCCTATGCATTCGTGAGAAAAAAACTGGTTGAGCACAAGAATGTTTCTGCAGCTGAAATAGAGCAGGCAATAAAAGAGCAGAAACAGTAAGCAGGCTTTTTTTTAATTCTTTTTGTCCTTTCTTTATTCTGAAGGCAAAAAAATGCTTGTTGGTCTTGTTGGTGCGCCAAGTTCCGGGAAAAGCTCTTTTTTTTCTGCAGCAACGCTTGTTGATGTTGCCATTGCTTCTTACCCTTTCACAACAATTTCCCCCAACAGGGGAATTGCTTTCGTGAGAGTAGAGTGTGTGGACAGGGAATTTGGAGTGCAGTGCAATCCAAGGACAGGGTATTGCAGGGATAGTGTGAGGTATGTTCCTGTTGAGCTGATGGATGTTGCAGGCCTTGTTCCCAATGCCCACAAAGGGGAAGGAAAGGGGAACGAATTTCTCTCTGACCTGAGCAGGGCAGATGTCCTTATCCACATTGTTGATGCTGCTGGAACAACAAACGAGAAGGGCGAACTTGTTCCTGCCGGAACACATGACCCTGCAAAAAACATTGCTTTCCTTGAACAAGAGTTAAACATGTGGTTTCTGGGAATACTGAAAAGGAACTGGCCCAAGTTTGCAAAAATGCCTTTCCAGAGCAAGGCAAAAACGATTGAGTTAATGGTGCAGCACCTCAGCGGGATTGGGGTGAATGAAAAGCAGGCTGATGCTGCGCTTTCAAAACTCTTTCTTTCCGACAAGAAGCTTTCTGAGTGGACAGAGAAGGACCAGGAGAGCTTTGCTTTCAGGCTGAGGGAAATCTCCAAGCCCGTTGTTATTGCGGCAAACAAGGTTGACGTCAAGCAGGGGCGGGAAAACCTTGAGCGCTTAAAAAAAGAGTTTCCGGAGAAAGCGATTTTTGGCTGCTCTGCACAATCAGAGCTTGCATTGAAAAAGGCGGCAAAGCAGGGCGCAATTGATTATTTGCCGGGGCAGAAAGATTTTTTGCTTAAGGGAAACATTTCTGAAAAACAAAAAGAAGCATTGGAATTCATCAAAAAAAATGTCCTTTATATTTTTGGCTCAACTGGAGTGCAGGATGTGCTTGAGAAAACTGTTTTTGGTGTCCTTGGGTACATTGCCGTTTTTCCCGGCGGTGTGAAAAAGCTGCAGGATTCAGAGGGCAGAACATTGCCTGATGTTTTCCTTCTGCCAAAGCACTCAACTGCCCTTGATTTCGCATTCAAAATCCACACTGATTTCGGCAAAAACTTTATTCGGGCAATCAACGTGAAAACAAGAACAATGATCGGGAAAGAGCACGAACTGAAGCACAGGGATGTAATAGAAATAGTTGCAAACGCGTGACTTAATCCAATCGTGGCACATAGTTTATTTTTGCAACTTCAACAATCGACCCGGTTTTTGCATCTTTTATTATTTTCGAGAACTTTGATTTTATTTCTTTTTGTGAGAATTTCTTTGAAACATTCAGTATTTCTATTCCAATCAGTTCCCCTTTTGTGCCAAGATCGAGTATTATGTCTTTGCCTATTTTCTTGTTTTTTGAAAACTTTCTTTCCCGAAACTTGATATATAGTGCGTCCGCTTCCTGGTCAAGGCTTATTTCCAAACTCATTCACCCCAGAATACCGTTATTACTATTATTTTACTTTTCTCCTCAAAATATATTACACTAATTTTATGGCTGTTTATTCTTTTAATTGCTTGCTTTCTCCCAAAATCCGATTCTATAATCTCATCTGGTTTTTCAAGTGCTTTCACAATCCATTCTTTTTTAATCCGCCTTTTCTCCATCCTGTCATTGGCATGTTTTGTGCAAAAAATTTTCATGCTTGTTATTGTTTTGCAAAATATTAAATAACCTGTGCAAAAATTCGTCAATTGCCAAATGTGATTCTATTTTTTCCCTGAAAAACATTCTTTAAATCCTTTGTGGGTAACTTTGGTCATGCCGTTGCTTTTCACCGAGAAGTATTTTCCGCAATCTTTTGATGGTTTTGTGGGCAACAGTGAAGTGGTTGAGCAAGTAAAAAAGTGGGCTGATGACTGGGCGAAAGGAAAAAAGGGAAAGCCGTTGCTTTTGTATGGCGCAACAGGCACTGGAAAAACCTGTTTGGCTTTCTTGGTTGCAAAGCACTATAACTGGCAGCTGTTTGAGCTGAATGCAAGCGATTTTCGCTCAAAGGACATTATTGAAAGGGTTGCGGGTGCGGCAGCGCAGAGCGCTTCCTTTTCCTCCAGCAGGCGGCTTGTCCTATTGGATGAGGTGGATGGGTTGCAGGCGGTTGACAGGGGGGGCGCAGCGGCAATAACAAAAATCCTTAAGGAAAGCAGCAACCCTGTTATCCTAACTGCGAACGAAATTTATTCTGACCAGAAGCTTGTTCCGATAAGAGAAAGCTGCAATCTGTTGCAGTTCAAGAAAATCAATTATTTGTCTATAGCAAAAAAGCTAAAGGAAATTTGCGAGAAAGAGAAAATTGGATTTGAGGAAGAGGCCTTAAGGGATTTAGCAAAAAACTGTTCTGGAGATTTCAGGGCTGCCTTGCTTGACTTGCAAGCCCTTGCAACAAAAGGCAGCATAGCAAAGCCGGATTTGGGGGCAATTGGGTACAGGGAAAGGCAGGAAAATGTTTTCAAGGTAATGGAAAAAATCTTCAAGGCAAAAACAATGGGTGAAGTCAGGGAAGCAAGAAAACAGTCCGAGGTTTCTGATGACTTGCTGCTCAGGTGGGTGGAGGAAAACATTCCCCGGATTTTGAAGGAAGGCCACGACACCCCGGCTGCTTTTGAAAACCTTTCAAGGGCGGATGTTTTCAATGGTAGAATTATCAACAGGCAGTACTATGGCTTTCTGCGCTATAGTTCAGAGTTAATGACTTCCGGAGTTGTTTTGAGCAGGCAGCATGACTACCATGGATGGCTGCAGTTCCAGTTCCCTTCTCTGCTGAAAAGCCTTTCAAGGAATGCTGCCATGCGCTCAATGAAGCTGGAATTGTGCAGGAAAATGGGAAGGAAAATGCATTCTTCCTCAAGGAGGATAATGGCTGAACTGCCCCTGCTGTCTCTTTTGTTCAGGAATCCAGAACACGCGGCAATGCTATCGGCAGAGTTTGGGCTTGATGAAAAAGAAATTGCTTTCCTGCTTAACACAAAGTCTGATTCAACGAAAGTGAAAAAGGTTTTCGAGCATTCCAGGGAAATAAGGGAAAAGGAAATTGCCTCAAAAAGAAAATTCCTGCAGCCGGTTGAAGAAGAAACCCCACTGGAAAAAGAAGCAAGTTTCCCAGAAAAAGAAAAAGGCCAGACAAAACTGTTTTAGCAATACAACGCCCGCATCTGGAGAAAACACAATTAGTATTCTATTTCCAGTGCTGTTGCTTTTGTTTCAATTCCGAAGTTTGAGAGAACTTTGCTGTTTATTTCCCCCATTATCCCTGAAACATTCTGCCATTTTATTGCGGCTGTTTTCCCGTTTTCAAAACTGGGGTGCTGGGCTGCCTGCACTCTTGTTTCCCAGCCCATGTTTTTCGCTATTGCGTCAAAATGCGATTTTATTTCGGTGTAGTTTGTCTTGTCGTGGCATAGCACAATGCACAGTCTCTGCGGTTCCCTTACCCCTGTTTCGCTTTTTGAATCTGGCACAACAGCTTTTCCTGTTTCAAAAACCCTTTGCGGATAACCTGAGTGCTTGTTTCCTGCAAGGAAGGAAAGCGCTTCCGGAAGCAGGCTTTTCCTGAACACCTGCCAGTTTGCTGAAACAGGGTTTGCTATTTCCGCCATTTCCTGCTTGGGCAAAAGCATTTTTGTTTCCTGGGTTTCTTTTGAAGTTAATGTGAATGTCAATATTTCCTGCAATCCCAACCCAACGCAAACATCCCTTATTGTATCAACAATTCTTGTTTTCTCCAGTTCCTGCCCTTTCACACTCATTTCTATCTGTTTTAATGGGAAATCATTGTAGCCAAATGAAATTATTGCGTCCTCGACAATATCTATCTGGTGCAGTATGTCCTGCCTGAATGCTGCATACTGCACTGAAATGCTTTCCCCGGTTGCCTTTGCATTGTAGCCTGCTTTTTCGAGCAGCCCTGCAATCTGCCTGCTTGTCCACTGCATTCCGGATATTTTTCTGACATAATCTGCCTTTACTGTTGCTTTTTTTGGGGAGAAGTCGGGAGTCCAGAAAGATTTTTTTCCATCAATTACCTTGACTGCTTCAATTCTTGCCCCTCTTTCGTGCAGTGCCGCAACAATCACGTTCAGGGCAGTGTTTACATATTTTTCTTTCCAGCCGGTAACCTCAACGAACAGGTTTTTTGTTTTTTCAGTTACTTTGCCAGTGTAATTGGAGTTGATTATGGGCGGCATTGAGCAAACAATTCCTTTTGAATCAATCACTATGGGGTAAAATTCAAAACTCTTTATGAGATGCCCATATTCTCTTCCCTTGGGGTGGTGCTCCAGAATGTCTTCAAGCAGCATTTCCCTTTCAAACTCAAGCGGTGCAAACTTTATTTCCCTTGCCCTGTATCCCTTGTAATAAATGGGCGGTGTTATCCTGTCCAAATCATACAATCCAATTCCTGTTTCTTTTCTTCTTCTCCCGAATGTCAGCCCCACTTTTTCCTGCAGTTGTATCATCTGCACTAAAAAATCTTCCGTTACCTTAACATTTCTTGCAACTGCCGCAACCATCAACGGCCTGCTTTCCTTAACGCTTTTTTCAATAACAAGTTTCACATTCCCTTTTTTCACTTTTATTTCATACAGGCCTTTTTTCTTTCCCAGCCTTGCTCTCAATTCCCTTGCAACCCCTTCTATTGACCACAAATCAGGCCGGTTTGTGTCCTTCACGTCAATCTTTATTTTGTCTCCCTCGCAATCCTCAAGTTCCCCTTTCACAAACAACAGTGCTTCTTCAAACTCTTTCCGGGAAAAACTTTTCCCAACAAGCTTCTCAAGGTCTTTTTTGCTTCCTTCAATAGTCGGCATTAAATTCCAGCCTCCACTCTTCTAGCATCTGCACGTTCATTCTTTCACCATTTTTGTGTTTCTCAGCCAGTTCAGGTTATCGGAGAAAAGCATCCTGATGTCCTGAATGTTGAGCTTGAACACCGCTAACCTGTCAATTCCCATTCCCCAAGCAATCACCGGCTCTTTT
>CAYJWT010000025.1:0-13626 GCA_964373935.1 uncultured archaeon
ATTGTTCTCTCCAAAACGTCCGATTTTATTTTTTTGGACATGTCTGCAAGCACCCTTTCCAGCCTTTCCCCGGCAAGTGTTCTTTTGCTTGCGATTTTGAGTTCCTCGGAAAAAGGCCCAAATTCAGGCCTTGCGCTCACAAAAAGCGCTCTTTCTGTTGTAAGACCAGATTTTATGTTTGAGGCAATAAGCTGTAATGCATCAGGCAGTATTTTTTCAACAAAACTTCCCTTGCTTTCAGAAACACTGCTAAGCCAATAGTATACAAATCCAAAAGAAAGGACAACAAGCGCCAAAAATGTTTCAACGAGGGGCAAGCCAAAAAAAATGAATCCATTCAAGGCAATTGCAAAAGAGATGCCAACTGTGAAGGAAAACACAAAACCAGCAAATTTTTTCACTTCAATGTTCAGGCCGACAAAGCCAAGTTGCCTGCTTATGAATTCCACTAATTTTTTTGGGAGCAATGCGCCGATTCTGGTGTATATTCTCATTTTTTTTACACACTCATGATGTTTGGCTTTTGGGATTTTACCATGCCCAAAAACATGAATTCGAAAATCATTATGCCTGATAGCAGAATCCAGAATGTTGTTTCCTCGACAACAATCTGGGGAAAGCTTGACAAGACCATCAGGAAAGTGATGCCAAGGGAAGGAATAACAACCCCAATCATCATGTAAAAAAGGGATAACAGCCTGAGTTTTGCGCCATATTTGTTTATTTCGATGCTTTGCTGTTTTGTCATTGATGAAACAGTTTCCCTGAGCACATCGCTTACATCAGCGCCAGACTTCATGCCATTGACAATCTGCCAGAGTGCCTTTCTCAGGAAGGGGCTGGGGTTTTTTGTTGCCAGCTTTTGAAGGGCAGCATGCTCTGAAACACCGGTGTTTATTTCATCAACGGTTTTTTTGAATTCAGTGCTAAGCATGCCATAATTGCCTGTTGCAATCATGTTCAGGCTTCTGAAAAGGCTTACGCCGCTCTTGAGCTGGACAAGCATTGTTCGCAGTGCGAACACAAGGTTCTTCTCAATGTCCCTGATTTTGCGTTTTATTATTATGATTGGGTACATTGAAACCTGGATAAATATCATAAAAGAAAGCGCAATCGCAACAGTGGCGGAAAGGAAAAAGATTTGTGCCAATTCTTGGTTTTGCATTATTTTGTAGAAGACCGCACTCAATAAGGCAAAGAAAAAAACAAAATATGAAAAAGACAGGAAAACCATTATTGCAACATATTCCTTGTCTGATGCCCTTATGTTTGCCTGTTCGAGCTGCAGTGCGAGATAGGGAAAAGCTTTTGCCATTCTTGCGCCCATCCAAAAAAAAGGCCTGCTTGCCCTTTTCAATGACTCAAAAGGCAGTGGCGAAAAAGGGATTGTTATTTTTTCCTGCATTTATCCCACCATCGGCTTGTTTTTTCTCACAAGCTCCAAAATTGTTTCCTGATCCATATAATATGAAGCCATGACTTTTCCGACATCATTTATGTTATGAATTTTCTGTGACATCATCCATTTTAGTATGCGCTCTTTTTCGCTTATGTTTTCTTTTATTTCCCTTTCCACCAATCCAGTGTGGAGTGACAGCTCATCATAAAGCAACAGGGCTTCATTCTGCTTGACAATGCTGTCATCGCTTCCGCGCCACCTGTACAGAGAATTTGCCCTGAACCCTCCCTCTTTTACGCCCTGCCTTTCAGGCACAAACTCTGCAATTTGCAATACCCTCCTTATTCCAATCCTTCTGTTCCTGAACATGACAACATTGAGGTGAACCGCACTAAGCATTTCTTTCGGGATATTAATCGGGGGATTGGTGAGTCTCCTGATTGTTTCATCAGCTGTTTCAGCGTGAAGAGTCGTATAAACACTGTGGCCAGTGTGCATTGCCTCAAACATCACCTCTGCTTCCCTTTGTCTTCTCACTTCCCCGACAATTATCCTGTCAGGCCTCATTCTGAGGCTGTTGATAAGCAAATCAAGCATTGAAACACCGCCTTTTCCTTCTGCATTTGGCTCTCTTGTTGTCAATGGCACCCAGTGAAGGAATTCCGGCAGTTCAAGCTCTCTGGTGTCCTCTATTGTCAGTATTCTCTGGTTTGGCTGCATGAATGGCAGGCAAATGTTCAGAAAGCTTGTTTTTCCAGAAGCAGTGCCCCCGCTGAGAATAATGTTCAGTTCGTATTGTATTGCAAGCCAAATCAGTGCCATTAAATCAGTGGTAGCTGTTTTTGCCCTAAGAAAATCTGTCACTGTCCAAGGGTCGCGCCTGAACATCCTGATTGTGAGAGTGTTGCCTTTGCTTGAAATTGGGTAAAGTGTTGCGTTTGCCCTGTCCCCAGTGACAAGGTGTGCATCCAGCAGGGGAGTAAGGGATGTGATTTGTTTTCCAACCCTTCTCGCAATAATGCTTGCATAGTTTTCCACTTCCTCTTCAGTGTCAATTACAATGTTTGTTTTGAGCCAGCCAAATCTTTTTTGGTAAACCCAAACCGGGGCGTTTGACTGGTTTATTACAATTTCTTCCAGGTTTGGGTCTGCAAGCAAAAACTCTATTTTTCCCAATCCTAGCATTTCATGCATTAGTATGCCAACAAGGACTGTCCTGTTTTCATCGCTAAGCTTTGGCATCTCCCTTTTCAACATTTCATTTGCCCTGGCACTAAATTTTTCCTTCAGCTTTCCTATGAGCTTTGCGTCAAGCAGTTTCTCTGTTTCAATAGTCGATTCGCTAATAAGGCTGTTTCTCAAGTTTTCAAGCAGTGCCCTGGTCCCAGGCCCGTAAGACGGAAGGTTGAGGAAATATTGCCTGACAAATTCTGTTTTTTTCTCTATAATGTTGGTCTCAACAGTGACATTGTCTGCAGTGACAGCGTATGAATCAAGGACAAAAATTTTTTCGCCCTGGTTGTCTGTTTCACCAGCCATTTTTTTTACCTCTTTGCCTCTTTTTTTTGCTTTATATTATTAATTAACTGCGCTACCCCTTTTTTTTCTTTGCTTTTTGCTGCATTGCCGCCAGCCGCTTCAATCCTCATTTTTCCAATTGGCGGGTAAATAACCTTTACAAGGCCGTTTTTTTCAAGAATCTCCACGAGCTCCACAAAATCATCCTCTTTTATCCCAAGCTCTTTCATTGCTTGGTCTGAATTAACACTCCCTTTTTCCTGAACCATATTCAACAGCCTGTCAAAATCTGTCACAATTTTGTATTTTTGTATTTCTTTTGCAATCGCCTGCAGGCTTTGCTTGTTTTTCTTTGCAGCAACTGTCGCCTTAGGCGTGGCTTTTTTTCCTTTTTTTTCAACAATTGGCTTAGCCGGCGTTTCCCTGCTTTCTGCATCAATTCTTTTTGCCTCCCTTGCTATCTCCAAAACCCCTATGAGCTTGTGAAAATCGCGAAGTATTTTTTCCTTGTCGAGCTTTTCCACGTCTTTTTCTATTTCTTCAAGTGAAATATCATACTTTTTAATAAACCCCCTAACATGCTTTTCTATTTCTTTCACATGCTCATGGCTGATTGTTTCTTTTTTTTCGTTTTCCTGTGCTTCTTTTTCCCGGATGCCTGCATGTTTCTCAAGCTGAGCTTTTTTTTTCCTAAGTTTTTTGATGCTGTATTTGAATGCTGAAACACGCCTGTGGTATTTCTTCGCAGAAATTTTTCTATTCTTGTATTTTTTCTTTGCCTGCCGCACTCCATTTTCAGCTTCCGCTATCTCTTTTTCAGGCCTTTCCGGAAAAGATGGCGTCTGAGAAAAACGGGTGCCCTGATTTGGCTGCCCTGGCTTCTTGCTTTCAGGTTTTTTTCCTTTGCCGAATACCTTGTTCAATATTGCAGAAATTGCTGAAGAAAAAACGCTTTTTTTTTCCGCCATAAAACCCACTATTATTTAAGTTTTTTTCTGAATTTAATTGTTTTTCTTGAACCCTGTTATTCTGTCACCAACAGAAACCATGTTTTCAGGCAGCCTTAATGAAGGCGTGCCGGCATTTTCGTCAAAAATCACGCCGGATTGCAGTTCTATTGGAACAGAATTTTTGTTTTCCACCCTGAGCTGGCCATTTGGGCCAGCTGTTACTATTATATCGTTCTGCGCATTGCCGCTGGTTTTTATTGTCACAGTGCTTGTCTTGTAAGGGTCAAGGTTCGGGTGGGAAGTGGTTGCTTCAATAATCTTGTTTGCATTCACAACATTCAGGTCAAGTTTTATTCCCTTGCTGCATGTTCCAGTGCATGCCTTGAAATCTGTTGTAATGCTCTGGTAAGTCTGGTTTAATAGTGTAACTATGACAAAATAACCCCTGAAGTTTATTTCCTTTGGGGCAATAAATGCATCAGTATTGTCCCTCCATCCTTTGCCGGGCACATTGGAATGCATATAATTTATGTCAAACGGCTCAATCTGGAGAATGCTTAAGTCAATCACTTCATCATTTATGTTCAAATCCGCTTCCTTTATCTGGGAAAGGGCAAACCTCTTATAGTTTTCCACGCTTACATCAAAATTTGCTTTTCTCTTCTTTTGCGGAAGAGTTTCAGTAAATGCCACACTCGAATCTGAAATATTAACCGAAATGCCCGCAACGTTTTCAAGTATTTCAAGGATGTTTTCCTCTACATTCTCAAAAATTGAAAAAGTTTTCTGGCTTGACGAAGTAAAGCCATAGCCTGCTTCGCTTTCCTGAAGGTTCTGGTTTGCAATAAAAGAAAGCGCAAGAACAAGCAGCCCCAAAAAAAACGCCATGATTGAAAACATTATCCCTTTGCTGTTCATTTAAGCCACACCCATAATTCGGCAGCATTATAGCTGTCAATAATTCCTGACCTGAAAGTGAGGAAAAGCCTTTTGGATTTCACTGTGTCTATGTAGGAAATATTCTTGCCTGTGTTTCCAACAGAAAAAGCTTTTGTCTGGACAAAGGAATCGTTGCTGAACGAGTACTGTGTTATGTCAAGCCTCCAATCCATCCTTTCAGGCATAACCTTGCCCATCCTGTCCTTGATTATTGCAGAATCCAGCGTTTCAAGCACATCCAGCCCATCAAGAGCGTCAAGCGCGTCAATTGCAATCCTTTTCATGATGGCCCTTGAAAAAACATTTTCTGTCGTGCCAATAAAGAAATTGGATATAATGGAAAAAAACAGGATGAAAACCAGCACTGCCATGAATGCCTCTGCCGCAAAAACATAACCCTTGCCTTTTTCACCCATGCACTATCACGCTCAGCAATGCGGGGCTGTTCTGGTAAACAACAATTCTGTCAACTTTCACGCTGAAATCAGTGCTTGGAAGAATCCCTTTTGTGAAAACAGTGTTTTTGTCCCTTACAATACTCACAAAATATTCTTTGCCCTCAAAGTTCAGTTTTGTTTTAATGGAATTGTAGTCAGCATTTTTGAATGCATTGAGCTTGCTGGCACTGATTTTTCTATAATCAGAAACAAGCCCGACCTTGTTATAATCTGAGGCATTTTGCCATCCTGCCGGACTGCCTTGGGTTAGCACAAGCTGGTCTGAAACCCCAACCGCCATTATTTTCAGCCTCTCCAGCTGCCTCTCCCTAACGCTTCCTAAAAAAATGCTCTGCCAGAGCAATGATACAAAAGCAAAAAGCAGCAAAAATATAAAAACTGAAAGAATTATGTCAAACCCCTCAATCTGCGCTTTGTTATGCATTCTTGACCCTCACTTTTCCCCGATTGTTTTCGAACAAAAAGTTTCCCTCAGCAAGCCTGGTGCCTGGGTTGTTCAAATCAGCAAAATGCAGGCAAAAAGCATTGCCAGTCCTTGTGTTTATGTCAAGAAAGTTTTTTCCAAAAAAAGCATTGGCATCAACCTTTTGCTGCCAGCTGCTTCCATTTCTATAACTATAAACGTCAGACAGGGCCATGGAAATTTTTTTGCACTGGTTTTCGGCCTTGTAGTCATCATCAAGGTTTTTTGCAAGCAGGTTATGCTGGTAAAGAAAAACCATGACAATCGCAAACAGAAAAAGCACTGCAATAATCCCCGCAATGCCCTCCAAAGAAACCTGTGCTTTCAAAAAAATCATCCCTATGCCTGGAAGACACCTGTCGTGAAAGTGCTATTGTCAGAGAAAGTGAACAATATCTGGAAATTTTCGCCATCATCATTCATGACCTGGCTAAAATCAAGAATATTGTTGGAGGAATAGCTTGTAAGCGCTGAAATTGAAAAACTTGGGGAAAGCACATGCAGCGTTCCGGAATTTGCATTCCCGCTCCAGACTTCCTGGTTGTTGAGCTTTATTTTCTGGAGCTTTGCATTATCAGTGTCATTATTCCAGGTTACCGTCATCTTGGTTATTGTAATGGCCTGGCAGTCCCCAATGTTTAACATGGTCCAGTTTTCCAGCTTCTTGTTTGCAGCGCCAAAGCTTGAAGTGGTCCAGTCAAAATTGAAGTCAGCCTGCTGCTGTACCCCGTTTACAGTGAATGCATTCAAATCGCTTATTTTCTTGTACTTGTTTGCATCAGCATTAACACTCCAGCTCCCGCTTGCTGCGTTGCACGGCAGGGAATAATTGCCCTGGTATTTGCCGTTTGTTGAGGAAAGGCCTTTGAGCGATTGCACAGTATTGCTGGAGTTGTCCTTGACTGCAACATTGAGGTCTGTTACATCCATTGCTGAATTTGTCTGGTCAAAAAGCCTTACCTCATAATACACCCTGTCTCCGGGAAAAAAGCTTGCCGAATAATTGGAGTAAAATTCGTCATTGAACAACAGCACATTCACATCATTCAAAACATGGGGCACTTCAATATTAATGTTTGAAATGTCATTATAACTCTCTGCAGAAGTAACCTCTAGTCTGCCATCAAAAAACCCGGCCGCATTGTTTGATGGCACGGTTGCAGAAACCTGAAACGCATCATTGGCGTCAATTGAAATGTTTGGAGAAAGCCCGGAAACGCTGAGGAATGACGAGGCACTGCCAGTCATGGATGAAGAAACACCAGTCAGGGCAATTCCGGATTTGTTTATTGCATTAAAATCCGCTGTTTTTGTTGCACCGGGCAAAACAATCATTGACAACAGCTCTGGCTTTATGTCAAGCCCTTTTACGCCAACCCTTATTACTCCAGAATCCTCCATCTGCACCAAAACAAAATACTTGCCCTCTTTTGTGGGAATGTCTCCAATAATGTTTGCGTCAGTTTGATAAAAAACATCCCCCGTGTTGCCGGCAAAACCTATTTTCCACCCAACAGCCTTTTGGCCAATTATCTGGGATTGCACGCCTGATGGAACATCAATCTCCACAACAAGCCTTGAACCAGGGCCAAGCCCATAAACAGTGTTTGCAGCGTTTGCAAGGCTTTTTGCAGAATTCTTTGCCTTTTCAAACTGTATGCTCGCCTGGGAAGCAATTGTCGCATAGCCAAAAACAATGGTAACTGCAATAAGCAGCACGCCAACAAGGGAAAGATATTCTATGGCAACCTGCCCTTTTGCCCTGAGCATGAGATTATAACATTTTAAGTGTATAAAAAACTAATACTGCCAGAAAAAGCATGCTTTCCCATGCCAACTCTTGTTTTTCTTACCGCGCTCTCCTCTGATTTTGGTCTGATTTCAGTGTGTTCCGGTTTTTTTTTTTCCAGCCAATTTTTTGGGAATAATATTTTTTTTGCTTTCTTCTTTTTTTTCCTTCTTTTTCTTTTTTTGGCCCTGCTTTTAGGCTTGTGCACGTTCTTTACTGTTCCCAAAGCTGTTTTCTCAGGTTTTTTCCCGAAAAGGCTTTTGTGCATTTCTGTGATTTTTTCGACAATTACAGTTTTTTCTGTTGCTGCAAAGGCATTTTCCTGGCCATGTTTAACCTCTGGTCGCTGTTTTTTTCTTCCTAAAACCAGCCGCAATAAGTCCCTGATTGCGGCAGCAATACCTTTCCTGTCTTCAGGCATGATTTTTCACTAAAATATATTATGTTTTCCCAATATGATATTTACGCGGAAGTTATCCAATTGCATTGTGCCCCAAAACAGCGTTTTTTTCGCCATGCAAAAAATTCAATTGAAGCTTTTTGGGTTGTTTGTCTTGAATGCGTTGAAGTCTTTTCCTGATACAGAATAATTGAAATCAAGGAAAGAAAAGCGCGAAATGTTCGCATCAAACTGCACTGAAACATTTGCGTCAACCATTTCATTGGAGAGATGGCTTATCAAAATGCCGTTGTCAATGACAAAATTTATCTCATCAGAGACACAGTTACTGCCGGTGCAGGAAACTTTTATGCTGATTTTGCTGTCATATGGAATTTGCTCCCTTATGGTTTTCTGTGTTCCAGCAGGGAAAAGGCAGTTTATGCATTTTCCATCACTGAAAAAAAACCTGTAATACAGATAATTGGCTTGGCCGTTATAATCCTGGTTTGGACAGCCAGAACTGCAGTTGGCCGGGTTTGGCAAGTCTGTACCAGAATCATTTCTGTCCCACACAATGGAATTGTAGTCTTCTGCCTCCATTTTCACTATAATATTGACATCAACCATTTTTATTCTTCTGAAATTGTAATCATTGCAGTGCGGGTTGGCTGCTCGCCCAATTAACATTATGTTCCCGTCTTTTTCTTCCACAAAACCTGTGCAAAAAGGCTCAATCAAAAACTGTATATTGTCATCATTTCCGCCCCAAGCGTTCTGGTCCTTGTTCCTGACAGTGTTTGCATCAACCGCCAGGCCGCTGTAAGCATTCTCAAAATTTCTGTCTGAAACAAAAATAGCATAAATGTTGACCAAGTCAAAAAACTGGCTCCACACGTTCTGCTTGAGCGAAAGCTCCTGCTGGAGAGCAATCCTGTTCCCGTCAATATTGTAGGAAAAAGGAAGAACCCTTTCAGCCATATCCTTCCTTAACCCTGTTTTAGCCAAATCCACAATATCATTCTCAATATTCGTGTAATAGTTTTTGACATCAATCAGTTGCACTGCCTCAAAAACCTCATGGGATTCACGCCTCTTCTCCAGTATGACCTGCACAAGCGAGACTATTGCAATGATCACAAGCACTGTCATCAAAGTATAAATTATCCCTTTCCCGTTCATTTCAACCACGCGTACAAGTCCAGCACAAAATATTGAGGGTTTCCTTTTGTTGCGCAATTAAGCTTGACAAGGTTATTGTTGGGGCATTCCCTGATGGCTTTGTTCTTGTTTATTTCAACAGCCATTTGCACTATTTCATCAGGATTGCTGAAAATATTGGCAAATGTTTCATCATCAAAAAAGCTGTTGAATTTCGGGCAGGCCGGGTTTTTTTCTCCGCAAGCAAAAGCAGGAACATTCAGGTCCCTCAGGTTAATGGTGCAGTTCCACGCATTATCCGTCTTGCAGACATTAACGCTTGTTGCACCAGTTGAAAGAAAGCCAGAGCTTACGGCATTAATGTCAAGTACTACATCAAGCCCAGACGTGTTGGTTGCGGGGACTTTTACAGTTAAGTCCCTGTAACTGAAATTGACATCCACCCTTGCATTAAAATCCGAATTCCTGTCAATGGCGTTGGAATCCTTGTAGCTGAAACGGGTGTTCATGTCCGGAATCTTTATAGTGTTCGCATCACACGCGTTTCCAGCGTTACATGGGAGGGCCATAACATAAAAGCCTTTCCACGGCAACACATTTGAAATCTTGGGTATCACGCTGTATCTAACATAATTTTTGTCCCCTACGGAAACAAGGGTTTCACTGCTGTTTATATCCTGGTCTCCCATGCTCTTAATGGCCGCCCACCCTGGAATCGGGGCATCGATTGTAACGTTTTTTATTATTGCTCCAGCCTGTTCCTGTGCAACAAGCCCAACCTCTTTTGCCACAAAAAGAAAAATGTCGTTTAATGCATTCTTGTCGCTTGCATGATGGTAGTTTGCATCGGTCAGGGTGGCAATTGACTGGAGCAGGCTTGCATCAGCATCCTCGCCAAACCCAATCGTGTAAATCCTTATATTTTTGTCTTTTGCCCTCCTGGCGGCAGCCATTGCATCCCCAAATGTCTGCTGGCCGTCAGTCAAAAGCACCTGGAATTTCAATGCAGTAGGGTTGGCTCTTGCGGAATAGAGCTCTGCAGTTGCAGTATCAATCCCTGCCTCAATGTTCGTGCTTCCGCTTGCAACAAGGTTGTTCACTGCGTTTTTTACCTTGTTCTTGTCAGTTGTAAGGTTTTTGTCAAGAGTTGCTGTTGAACTGAAGGATGCTTCCCCCATCTGGTCCGGCGGGAATTTCCACCCGTTGTAGTCAATCAGCAGTTTCGCAGCAACCTTTGCATTATTAATCCTTGGGCCGTCAACAATGTCAACAGTAAGCATGCCCAGGCTGGTTGCAAGGAAAGCATATGAGCTTCTCACAAAAACGTCATCAACATCGTAAGGGGAAGCGAAATTCCTGTCTGCAACCATGCTGTTCGGATTGCTTATACCAAATACCAGCGTGCTTGTTTCATCAGCAACAAAAAGCTCATTCCCCTGCACAAACAGGTTTCTTGAATTTCCAGGAGTATTGAAAGTATTTGCAAGAGTGATATTGTTTATATCAGAGACATTGACTGAGGCAACCCCCGCGCTGCCCATTGCGACAAAAGCAAATCCCCCATCAACAACAACACCCTCTACAGTGCCGCCTGTTGCAACAGTGCCTCTCAGCAACGGCGTATTGGGGTTGCTTACATCAACAGTTGACAGGCCAGCGATGCCCCTTGCAACATAAGCAGTATTCCCAACAACAAAAACATCCTGTGCATTTGAAAGATTCACGCTTCCCTTCAGCACCAAATTGTTTATGTCTGTTGCATCAACTATCCTCAATATGTCGTTGGATGTCCCGCTGTCATCAACAGTAACATAAACATAGTTGCCCAAGGCAAAAACCCCCCTTGGAGCATTAATTGAAATACTGTCAGCCAGCACCGGGCTTGCGGGATTGCTGATATTATAAGCATACAATTCGTCTGTCCCGGATGTTTCAACAACAAACAAGGCATTTCCTGTCCCATATAAATCAACAGGAGTTCCAGGGTCGACCGATGTTCCTGATCCTGGGAGCAATGGGTTGAAAACATTCACATCCCTTACCCTTGTTCCGGATTCCTCGTGGAAAACATAATTGCCATCCAGCCACAAAGCATCACTGCCCCCAGTACTTGCAGTTCCTGACCAACTCATGCTTCCGCTCCTGTCCATTACAAGCATCAAATCAATCGGTGGCCTTTCCCCGAAAATAACTGCATTCATGTCCACCCTGATGTCCTCGTCACAGGAAAAACTGCTGCCATTAATGTCAACAGTGAAGGTTATGTTGTTGTCCACAGAACTTGAGCGTCCAAAAAAAATTTTGCTTTTTTCGCTTGAAAAAAGCGGATAACTATTTTTCCTGTTCTCCAGCGCGCCTGGTTCAAAGAACTTTAAAGCAAGCTCTGCCGGGCTTGCGCCATCTTTCCATGACAGGCCTGAAAAGCCTGCTTCCAGGGAACAGGTTTGCAGGGCTCTTTTTTTCACAAAAATCATGCGCTCGTGGATTACATCCTTGTCGCTAGGTATTGGGATGCCATTGGTGTCAGAGCTTTCCCGTGTTAAGCAGCTGACAAAATTCTTGTTCTGCCGGCACAATGCCAGGTCTTTTGTCGAATAGGATTTCATTGATACAAAAAAATCAATGCTTGATGGCAGCACTTTCCTGAATTCAGCTGCAACCCGCTGTATTTGCGTTGTTGTTGGAATATTCTGGTCAACTATTGAAAGTATTGTCGCATTTTCATCAAACCGCTTGAATATGTCGTTTATCTGCTCTTTTGCCTGAAACTTCACCAGCAATGGCTGGCTTTCAAACTGGCTTATCCTGAACAGCGCGAGAAAAGCCACGAACACCATCACAGCAATTACCGCATCAATCGTGAAAAAGCCTTTTTTTTCCATAACTATCATTTCTCAATTAGCATAAATTCCAGGTTTGCGTCAAACCCACTGAAATCAACAAACCTTTTTATTGAAATTGATTTTTTTTCAAGGTCATTGGGGGAAATGCCCTTTGTGAAAACCTGGCCCGTTGAAACGCTTAATGTGAAATTGTAATCATACCTCTCCAGCTTCATTATGTCAAGAGACCTTGAATAGGTAATGCAGTTCACAAACTGGCTCATTTTTTCGTTGCTGAGCGCGTTTTCTTTTTTTGCCAGGCCTATTACCTCAACTGCCCCTTCATTGTCGCATGCCGGGCCATTTTTCTGCACAATTTTGTCCCAGTTTTCAGGATACCCTTTTGTTTTTACCAGCAGGTCTGTTATTTTTATTGTCTGCAGCTGCATAGCTGTTGTTGTGCGGAATGAATTAACCTTCGAAAATTCCGTTGTCCAATAATTGCTCAGGCTATAGAACACAAACAAAAAAATAAAAAAACTCACTAAAGCATCTCCAATAGAAACCTGCCCCCTGCAGAACAATTTTTTTCTTTCAGGCATTTTCCAGGTTCACCTCGCCACCAGAGTTTTTAATAATAATCCTTCCAGCCGAAAGGGTTTCATCCTCCTTCAGCTTTACTCCAACTGGACAGAAAGCGTTTTCGACAAAAATCAGCTTGTTGTCCTTGTTGATTGAAACATTATGGTCAAGCCAGAAATCAATCCTTGTTTTGTCCCCTGTAGAATAGACCTGTGAAATGACAAGGCTAAGCCTGTTGCAAGTATTTTCAAAGGAATATGCCTGTTCCAAAGTATCTTTCTGCAAGTTCCAGCTCATTATGTTCAATGAAACAAAAATTGCCCCAAGCAATATTATTACCACCCCAAACAGGGTTTCAATTGCTATCTGCCCTGCGTCACAATTTTTTTTTCCTCCCCCCAAACGCATACCACCCTAAACTTCCCGTATTACAATATTGTTGTTAACCATGGTGATGTTCAGCCTGTGGCCGCCTGCTGTTGTAGGCAAAGCAACAGGGAAAATGTTTGCATCAACCTGCTCGTTATAGTATGAAATGCCCCCAGAAACAATGGCATTGTAATCAATACTCTTATTTTTTGCCGTTCCCCCGGTCACGTCGTTAGGAAGCTGTATTTCAACAACAATAGAGCTCCCGTTTCCAAGAGCATTCACATAATTGACAGCCTGCCTGAGATCCCTCATTGAATTAATCATTGTTGAATTTGCAACCCCGCCATTATAAATGAAAAATGCCGTTCCCACAGAAACAGAAATAACCACAAGCAATATCCCCACCATTGCCATGTATTCAAGGCTCGCTTGTGCCCTGTTTCCATTCCAGAAATATTTCATCACAATCTGCCAAAATAAGTTGAATTAATGAAATATATAATACTCGTTGTTAGCCTGTTGAATTTGTGTTGTCCCGTATTATTGTCCGTTATAAAGGATTTCATGCTGATTCTCCTTTAAGTTTTTCGATGTAGGCCTGGGCAGGGGTTTTAAGTCTGCCGTTGTCTGAGAGCAACTGTTTGGGCGTTCCATACTTGGCTACTGCTTTCTCAAGAGCTATGACCGCGTTTTCTGCTGTTGCCTCGTCATACTCTTCGCACACTGGCACGAACCTGGAAGCATCATCCAACAGGCCTAAAACCTGTTTTCCACCTATTTCTGAATAGTCTATA
>CAYJWT010000026.1:0-13493 GCA_964373935.1 uncultured archaeon
CAAAAAACTAAATTTTTTCAAGAGAGGGGCAAAAATGTATGATTACTGGAACCCGAATTACCCTGTTGACTTCCTTTGCTATACCCCAGAAGAATTGAAAAGCATGAAAAAAAGGGTTACAATAGTCAGGCAGGCACTGGAAGAAGGTGTTGTATTATAAATTTCATTTCTTTCAGTTCCCGAATTTTTTTGCCATCATGCCGTAAAAAATTAAGTGTGCTTTATCGCCTGCTTTTTGGTACCTGATATACTTGTTCCCGAATTTTCTGGCACAATACCCCATATGCACTTCCCTAGCAATATCTATAAAATCAATGTATTTTTCGTCTAGTTGCAGTTGTTCATCAGCCGGGACTTTTTTTAACCTAGCGAGTTCTTTTGAAAACCAGGCTTGCAAGATAGACCTGTTCATGCCCTGACAAATGCATTCGTTCAACTATTCTCTCCACCTGTTTTTTCAGGCCTCTTGGAATACGTGCGGGCCTTTTGCGTGAAGGCATTATTCCCTATCCCCTTTTCTTTTCGTGATGCTTATTTTATGCAAAATTGTCATTTGTGACCACAATAAAGGGCCTGGATACCTTTCATAAAGTTCTTTTTTTGCATCATAAAAATGCGTCGCCAAAACATTGTCCCGACCACTATATCTACCCTGAAATATGCCAATATATTTTTCAGGGAACTGTGGCAGATTTATCCTGCCCTCAAATAGTACAACATCTCCTTTTTTCGGCACTCCTTTTTCATATGACACATCTCTTTCAGTGATATGGTATCTTTTTAGAAATGGATATTTTCTTGAAATTATAGACGGTTTTATTGGTTTTGGACGTTTCCTTGTAATTCTTGCTCTCTTCATTGTTGACGTCTGTTTTCTTACTGTTTTTGGCTTTCTCCGAAGCATGCAATTATATAGTTTTTTTTGCTTTAAAATTCTTTTCCTTGTTTTTAGCCAACCTTTTTATAGGTTTCCTTCTTTATTTTCTTTAATAGATGAAAGGTAGTGTGTTGAATGTATCCTGCTGCTTCTAAGAGGGATGCCGGCTATGACAGGGTTGCCACGATGTTCAGCCCAGACGGCAGGCTGTACCAGGTTGAGTATGCGAGCAAGATTGTGGAGCAGGGGACTTTGGGGGCTGGAATGGTTTTTGACAATGGGGTTGTTTTTGGTGCTGACAAGAGGCCTGGGTCAAAGCTGATGCTTCCAGAATCAATTGAAAAGGTTTTCAAGATTGATGAGCACATTGCCGCAATTTCTGCCGGGCTTGTTGGGGATGCTAGAAGGCTTATCCAGCTTGCTAGAAGGGACGCGCAGGACAACAGGATGATTTACGAGGAAAAAATGCAGGTTGAAACAGTCGTAAAAAATCTTTCCGCAATAAAGCAGGCTTTTACCCAGTACGGGGGAATGAGGCCTTTTGGGGTGAGCTTTGTTATTGGGGGTGTTGATGAGTCAGGAATAAGACTGTTTGAAACAGAACCCAGTGGAGCGCTTGCTGAATACAAGGCAGTTGCAATTGGAAAGGGAAAAAAAGAGGCAATGAAATTATTTGAAAGGGATTACAGGGATAACTTAAATCTTGACCAGGCAATTGTTCTGCTTCTTCAGGGCCTTGAAAAAGGGCTTGGTGAAAAGGAAAAACTGGATTTGAACAGGGTTGATTTTGCGGTTATAGAGAAAGGAAAGGGCTTTGAAAGGATTCCAAAACAGAGACTGAAGACCGCTCTTTCAGGCAAGAAATGATGTTTGCGTGAAAACGCTTTTTGAGGGGTTTTTCACGGTATGGTAAAACTTGAAGAAGCGGTAACAGCACGGCTTGAAAAAGGCGGGGAACGGTTTGAAATCCTAGTGAGCCCGGACCTTGCAATGAAGGTAAAAAGTGGTGAGAAAGTGGATTTTTCGGAATTGATGGCTGTGGAAACAATTTTCAAGGACGCGGGCAGGGGCACTGAGCAGAGCCCGGAAGCAATAAACAGGGTTTTTGGAACAACAAGCATTGAGGAAGCGGCAAAAAAAATCATAATGCAGGGAGAAGTCCAGTTAACAACAGAACAGAGGCGCGAGCTCAAGGAAAAAAGAACAAGGGAAATAATACAGTCGATTTCAAGGAATGCCATCAATCCTCAGACAGGTGCTCCCCACCCTCCACAGAGGATTGAGCTGGCAATGAAAGAGGCAAAAATTGTTGTGGAGGCTGGAAAGTCTGCGGAAGAGCAAATGCCAAAAATAATCAAGGACCTGAAGATTTTGCTTCCCATTTCTTTTGAAAAGCTGAAGCTTGCGGTAAAAATTCCAGCACAGTTTGCTGGAAAAGCATATTCCGTGCTTCACGGCTATGGCATACTGAAAGAAGAGTGGCTGAATGACGGCAGTTTGGTTGTCATGCTGGAAATACCCGCTGGCATAAAGCTCGAGCTGATGAACGAACTCAATCACATCACACATGGCGACGTTCAGGTAAAAATTGTTGAGGGATCATAATGTTTCAATGCGAGCGAAGCGAGCAAGTTCTATCAAGAGCACTTGATAGAACAGCGATGCCAACCGCTAGTTGGCGAGGGATCATGAATGAGTGAACAAAAGATATTGAGGAAAAAGATTGTTGTGCCGGGAGAGCTTGTTACTGAGGAGAGGAAAAGAGTTGGCGCACATGTTTTTGTGGAGAACGGGAAGGTTTACAGCGACTGCCTTGGGATAGCGTATCCTGATTCGGAAACAGCCGCAGTGATTCCGCTGCATGGAAAATACGTTCCTAAAAGGAACGACCTGATTGTTGGGGTTATTGTGAGCGAAACATTCGCCGGCTATATCGTGGACATTAATTCCTTCTATTATTCTTTTGTTCCCAAGGAAATGCTTAGGGAGCCACTTAAAAAAGGCAGCATTATTTCTGCAAAAATTGTTGATGTTAATGAAATAAACGAGGCAGACCTTGATGATGTCAGGGTTTTTTATGGCGGGGAAATAGTTGACATGCTTTCTGTGAAAGTGCCGAGGGTAATCGGAAAGGAGGGGTCAATGCTCGCCATTATAAAGCACTGGAGCAGGTCCAATCTTGCTGTTGGAAGAAATGGGAGGATTTGGATAAAGGGGGGTGATGTGGGGCTTGCTGTGAAAGCAATAAAAAAGATTGAAGCGGAAGCCCACATGAGCAACCTTACAAACACTATTGAGGATTTTTTGAAAAATGAGCACAAAAAGGAAGAAGGGGTTAAGCATGAAGAAGAAAGATGAAAAAATTGATTATGTGAAGAATGGGAAAAGGCTTGACGGAAGAAAGGTGGATGAGCTCAGGCCAATAAAAATGGAAGTAGGAGTGCTTGAGAATGCGGACGGAAGCGCTTTTCTTGAGTGGGGCCAGAACAAGGTTTTTGTCGGGGTTTTCGGGCCAAGGGAGGCACTGCCAAAGCACATTCAGAACCCTTACAAGGCGCGTGTAAATTACAAATACAGGATGGCGACCTTCAGTGTGCCTGACAGGAAACAGCCAAGGCCCGGGAGAAGGGAAATAGAAATATCAAAAGTCAGCGGCGAAGCCCTTGAAAAAGCGATTTTCCTTGAAAGGTTTCCCAACACGACAATTGATGTTTTTGTGGAAATCCTTGACAGCAATGCCGGCACAAGAGTTGCGGCCCTTACAGCTGCTTCCCTTGCGCTTGTTGATGCAGGGGTTCCAATGAGGGATCTTGTTGCAGCAACAGGCGTTGGAAAAGCGGGTGGCCATGCTGTCCTTGACTTGAACAAGGAGGAAGAGGATGCTCCAGATGCAATAGACATTGCTCTTGGTGTTCTCCCGAGGACAGAGGAAATAGTGCTGTTGCAGATGGATGGCATGCTCACTAAAAAAGAGTGGGCAGAAATAATAGAGCTTGGAATAAAGGGCTGCAAGGAAATCCATTCAATGCAGAAGGATGCCTTAAAGCACGCGTACAAGGAAGCGGAAAAAGAAACAATCAGCGAAATAGAGGGTGAATAAGATGAGAAATATTCTAGTGCAGTTTTTTTCTTTCTTTTGGGCAACTTACACTTTTCTTTCTTTTTCGCAAAAAGAAAGAAAAGGGCAGGGGGGGTAAGATGAGAAATATTTTGTGGGAGCTCAAGGCAGACAAGATTCTGGAAGAACTGAAGAAAGGAAAAAGGGTTGACGGCAGGAAATTCGATGAATACCGGCGCATTGAAATAACAAAGAAAATCAGCGAGAATGCTGATGGCAGCGCAAGAGTAAAGATTGGGGAGACAGATGTTGTTTGCGGCATAAAAATGCTGCCCGGAGACCCATTTCCCGATACCCCTGACGAAGGAACAATAAGTGTGGGAATTGAGCTTTTGCCTCTTGCAAGCCCGGAGTTTGAGACAGGTCCGCCTGACGAAAATGCGACAGAGCTGGCAAGGGTTGTGGACAGGGGCATCAGGGGGGCAAAAGCTGTTGATTTCACAAAACTCTGCATAAAAAAAGGAGAAAAGGTCTGGGTTGTTTTTGTTGACCTTTATGTCCTTAACGATGCAGGCAACCTGTTTGATGCTTCAAGCATTGCTGCACTGGCATCACTGCATGATGCAAGAATTCCAAAGCTTGATGAGGACTTCAAGATAGTCAAGGGCGAGTTCCAGGGAAAGCTTTCATTGGATAGAAAACCATTGCTTTCCACTTTTGCAAAAGTGGGCAATGCAATACTGCTTGACCCAAGCCATGCTGAGGAAAAAGCAATGGAGGCAAGGTTTTCTCTTGCAACAACAGAGGACTCGCTGATAACCGCCTACCAGAAAGGCGGCAGAGGCAGCTTTTTTAGGAAAGAGATTGATGAGTGCATCGACACAGCCTTCAGGAAGGCGAAGGAAATAAGAAAAATGCTGTGATGCGGATGGTAAAAACAAAAAAAGTAAAAACAACAGGAAGGTTCGGGGCAAGATACGGGGTTGGCATAAGGAAAAAACTCCTGAAGATAGAACCCAAGCAGAAGCAAAAGCATGTCTGCCCATCCTGCGGTTTCAGGAAAGTGAAAAGAAAAGCCTCAGGGATTTTTGAATGCAGGAAATGCGGCGCAAGGTTTGCTGGTGGCGCCTATTTTCCAGCCACAATGACTGGCGGCATTGTAAAAAAAATAATTTCCCAGAAGGCGTTTGGGGCGGCTGGAGTGCAGTTGCTTGAGCAGGAAGAGCAGCAGGCACAGGAAACAGTGCAGCAAGAGCAGGAAAAAACCGGGCCCGAAAAGCCGCAAAAACAGGAAAAAGAGTGATTTTTATGTACAGGTGTGCAAAATGCGGGGAGAGCTTTGACAGGCTGCCTGAGGGAATGATCAGGTGTCCTTCTTGTGCTTTCAAGATAATTTACAAGCAGCGTGGCCCTATTGTCAAAAGGGTTCAGGCAAGATAAGCAATGGCGGTAATAACAACCTCAAGAAATCCTGGCAAACAGGCAAGATTGCTTGCAAGGAAAGCTGCCAGGGAACTGGGTCTGCGGTATATTGGCAGGGGCAAGAGCAGCATTTTCAAAATTTGCGAGAAAGCTGTTTTTGAGGGCGAGAAGGTAGTGGTGATAGTGAACGAGCGGCTTGGAAAGCCTGATTGCTTTCAGGTTGCTGAGTTGTCAGGCAACAGCCTTCTTTATTCAAAAGAACCGGTTTCTTTTGCAGGGCTTGAAAAATTCCTTAAGAGGGCAAAAGAATGAGCAGAACAGATTATCCATTCCGTCTGTCAGTAAGGCTTTTTTTTGAAAAAGCAAAACAGGCGCAAATTATTGTTAGGGCAATTTTTCCAGGCCTTTCTTCACCGCATTCAAAGCGCTCTCTCCAGAAAATAACCCTTAAAAAGAACATCCTTTCACTTGATATTTATTCGCTTGATAATGTTGCATTGCTTGCAACATCAAGTGGCTTACTCAAAAAAATCATTCTAGCGAAAAGCATTTCGGAGGTAAAATAATGGCAGAAGACATACAGCAGCAGCTTGCAGAGTTTGAGAAAAGCAGGAACAGCTTAATGAGCATTTCTGCACAGAAGCAGCAGCTCCAGTTCCAGGCTGGCACAATGGGGCAGTCGCTTGAAGAGTTAGGCAAAACCAAGGAAAAAAAAGTGCTGAAGGTTGTTGGTAACATTCTTGTTCAGGCAGATGCCGAAAAAGTGAAAAAAGAAATTGAGGAAAAAAAAGAATCTGTTGAACTCAGGGTAAAGGCCCTCCAAAAACAGGAGGATTCTTTGGTGAACAGGATGAACAAGCTCAAGGCAGAGATTGAGAAAGCCCAGCCACAGCCTGCTGAGCAGGAAACAATCACTGAAAAAGACATGGCTGAAAAATACTGAAGTGAGATATTGGGCCTTTTTTCTTCCGGAACAAGGAAAAAAAAAATCCTCGTGCTAACGCATTCTGGGGCGGATGTTGATGCCATAGCGAGTGCTGGGGCTATCTATTTTGCTTTGGGAAAATCAAACAATGTTGCGATTGGTGTGCCAGAGCACATTTCCCTTCCTGCAAAGACCTTTGCAGAGAGCATGCGCATTCCCTACTCAATTAATCCTGTGGTTTCGGGGTTTGACACAATAATAATGGTTGACTTCAACAGTGCAGAAATGCTGGGAAGCATGAAGCATGCTGTTCTGTCTTTTTCAGGCAAAAAAATTGTGATTGACCATCATGAAAAACCGAGTGTTCAGTTTTCAGGAAATGTTTCCAGGATAATTGATGCAAGTGCTGTTTCCTGTTCCCTTCTTGTGCTAGAGCAGCTTAAGAAAAGCAGCATTCCAATAACCCCCAATATTGCCAAGTGCGCTGCGGCAGGCATTATTGTTGACAGTTCCCAGTTTGCCGTTGCTGATGCAAGGGCTTTTTCTGCAATGGCTTTCTGTTTGGGCAAATGCAAATCCAGTTTGCCTGAATTGCTTTCTCTTTTCAGGGTGAAAAAGGATGCCAGCCAGAAAATTGCAGCATTAAAAGCCGCAAAGCGTGCCAGAATTTTTGCTCTTGGAGATTATGTTGGGGTTTGCTCTGAAGTGGGGGCTTTTGAGGCTGATGCCGCTGGAGCGCTTGTTCGTGCAGGGGCAGACATTGCTTTTGTCGGCAACAGCGAAAACCAGAAATTAAAGATTTCAGCCAGGGCAAATAATTTTTTCCTCAAGAAAACAGGCCTTGACCTTGCAAAAATAATGCAGGAATTGTCAAAAAGTTTTGATGGGCAGGGTGGGGGGCATGAGGGCGCAGCAGGGTTTAACGGCAAAGGCGATTTTGTGCAGGCTGGAGATAAATGCATTGGGATTGCTTTTGATTTCCTTAAAAAAAAGAACCCAAAAGTTACAATGAAGGAATACAAGTAATTCTTTAATTTTTTGCATCTATTTCTATTACATGAATGTTCTTGTTGTAGGCGGGGGCGGAAGGGAGCATGCCATTGCATGGAAGCTTAGCCAGTCGCAGAGCGTGCAAAAGGTTTTCTGTGCTCCGGGGAATGCCGGGACTGCCGGCCTTGCTGAAAACGTTCCGATTTCCCCGGAAAATATTCCTGCGCTTGCGGATTTTGCCGTGAGGCAGAAAATAGATGTCACTGTTGTTGGGCCTGACAAGCCCCTTGCCATTGGGATTGCAGATTTTTTTGAGGATAAGGGGCTGAAGGTTTTTGGCCCGAAAAAGGAAGCAGCAGAGATTGAAAGTTCAAAGGTTTTCTGCAGGCGCCTGATGAAGGAAGCAAGTGTGCCCCAGCCCGGCTTCAAGGTCTTTGAGAATGCTGATGAGGCAGTGAATTTTGTCAAAAACAAGGGTGCGCCAGTTGTTGTAAAAGCAGATGGCCTTGCTCTCGGGAAAGGGGTTATTGTTGCCGAAAATGAAGTGCAGGCTGTTGATGCAATAAACAAAATAATGGTGGAAAAGGTTTTCGGGGAATCGGGAAACAGGGTGCTGCTCGAGGAAAAGCTTTCAGGCCAGGAAGCAAGCTTTTTATGTTTTGTTGATGGAAAGCATGTTCTGCCGCTTGCCACAGCACAGGACTACAAGAGGGCATTTGACGGGGACAATGGGCCAAACACTGGCGGAATGGGCGCTTATACCCCAACCCCTTTCATGGATTTTGAGCTTGAATCAAAAGTAATCAAGGAAATAATGCAGCCTGCTGTTGATTCCTTGCGCAATCACGGAAGGGAATTCAAGGGCATTCTTTATGCGGGCTTAATGATTTCGGAGGGCAAGCCCAGGCTGATTGAATTCAATGCTCGCTTTGGCGACCCGGAAACACAGGCAGTGCTGCCAAGGCTTATTACAGACATAATGAAGCCCATTAATGCTTCAATCCACGGCGAACTTGACAGGGTTGAATTGGAGTGGAAGAACAGTGCGGCATCATGCGTTGTGCTGGCCAGCGGTGGATACCCTGAAAAGTTTGAAACAGGAAAAACAATTTCCGGCCTGAATATCGTGAAAGCCCAAACCAATTCAATGGTTTTCCATGCCGGCACAAGGTTTGTGAATGGAAAAATCCTTACCGCTGGAGGGCGTGTTCTGAATGTTGTAGGATTGGGAAAAACCGTTGCAGAATCAGTGAATGCCGCTTACAATGCAATAAAAAAAATTCATTTTGAGAACATGTTTTACAGGAAAGACATTGCTGCGAGCGCTTTAAGGTGAAAAAATGCCGGAATGCCCAAAATGCGGAACACAAATGCGCAGAATAGGGCTTGAACAGCCCGCAGAAAAAGGAGTTGTTGCGGAATTTGAATGCCCAAGCTGCCACAACAGGGTGCTTTCAGGCATTTCCCGAAAAAGAAAAAGCCCTTTTTAAGCAAACACCCTATAATTTTTTTATTTTGAAGAAGCATGCTTCGCAGACAAATTTTTCCTGGAAGTTTATTCCAAGCTCGTTCTGCTGGCCGCAGAAAACGCAGAACAGGCCCTTTTTTTCTTTCCTGAAAGAGTTTGCCCACTCCTGCAGCAGTTCCCAGTTCATCCACTTCGGGAGGAATAGTTCCCTGACAACCATCATGTCCCCTGCTTGGATGCGCTCCATCTGTGACGGCAGGATTTTCTTGTGCAGCTTTTCAATAAAGCTTACCTTTTCCATGTCTCCCCTTCGCTTGAGCTCAGTGAGTTTTTCCTCGAACTTTGTCAGCGCTTTTTCTTCCAGTGCCATTGGCTATTATCAGTGCCTTTCCCAATAAAAAGTTTTCTGTGGCTTATTTGAGGTAAACAATATTGCTTCCTTTCTTTACTTTTTCCCTTCGTGCGTATTTTACTAGATAGTGTGCTGTGGACTTGGGAATGCCAGTAATGCTTTCTATTTCCCTGAATGGCTGGAAATCCTTCCGCATTTCTATTACATGCAGCATTTTTTCCAAATCTATGCCAATTGCCCTGCCCGCCCTGTTTTCAATTACCAGCTCAATGCCTTTTTCCCTGAACAGGTTTTTTGTTTTCTCGGGCAGCCGCTGCAGGCATGACTTGCTAAGTGAAACCTTTTTCAGCTGGGGGCATTTTTTTATTATTTCCTCGGCATCTTTCCTCTTCATTGGCCTGACAAGGTGTATTTCCTCTGTCTCTTTCGGAATGCTCCTTGCTGAAGCCAGTGAGTGAACAGCAATCTTCATTTTTTCCACTTTTCTTTTTTCCTTTTTTCCCTTCTACTTTTCCTCAGCTTTTCCTGTATTTTTTCTATTGCTTTTTTTGCGCCAGTTTTCCTGAGGATGAATGCTTTTGCAGCGTACTTTATTGCCTCAAACACATGTTTTTTTGTTGTTTTTGCCCTTTCTATTTCAAAAACGCCTTTTTTTGTTTCCCTGACATTTGGCCCAATCCAAACAATGTTTTTCTTGTTTTGCTTTATTTCCCAAAGCGCTTTTTCCACTGTGTCAATCTTCTTTTTTGCCCGGATTTTCATTATTCCCGTTCCAATCTGCTCGATGAAGTGCGCATCACTGCCCGCGGTAATGAAGCTCGCCTGCTCCGCGAGCTCCATTGCTTTCCCGCTTTTTTCCATAATTTCCATCATTTTCTTGTTGAAGGTTTTTTTTATCCTTGTTCCCAGCCTGCTTATCCTTGTTTTCCTTGCAACCCTGTTTTTTTCAAGATAGTCAAGCCAGTTCCTTGGCCTGTTCACCCAGTTGCTGTCAAAAGCCAGAAAGCTGACTTGCCCCACCATCCCATTGATTGCCTCAGTTCCCAGCACCATTTTTTTTCCCACAAGTTCCTATTCTCCATCGTCCCCGAGAAAATGAAACGCGCTGTCATACCTGAACCCCCACGGGTGGGCAATGCTAAGCAGGATTTTCTCCTTTTTGGCTATTTCAATCGCCCGTTCAACCGGCAGGTGCAGTTCAAGCAATTCATCAATTTCATAAATTTCCGGTGTTTTTCCGAATGCAAGAACATGCCCAATGCTGGTGTTTAGTTCCATTCCCGGCACAAGCACAATGCTTTCAGGCCTTATTGCATTCAATGCCTCAAACCCAATTACCGGGTCATGCTCAACATGCTCTGTTATTGCAACAACATCAATTTTTTTTGCTTGCACTGCCTTCCACCAGTCAAAAGGGTTAAGCTTTTTTTCAACAAGATGATTGTGCAGGTCAAAAGTCAGCACAGGCATGTATTAAACAATAAAACAGAAACTCTTTTAAAAGAAGAAAAATGCCGCCAAAAAAAAACCTTTTTCTGGCATGCCAGTCCAATAGGTGATTTTTTATATAAGAATTGCATATTCTATTGTTTTACTATGGGTAATTCTGCCATTCCAGAATCATTGGGGGTTGTGCAGGCATCTGCCAAAGGCCTTTCTGTGATGGAGGAGAAGATTTTCATGCATGTTTTGGACAACTGGCCTACTTCTGCTTTGGAGATTGCTTCACACTTTAAGGAAGACCTTGGCTCCAGGGAAAAAAAAAAGCAGTTGTCCACTAAGTACTCTTACTATCTGCAGAAGCTTGTTGGTAAGAGGCTTGTTTTTTCAAAAAGGGTTGGGAATGCCCTTGTTGTCTGGCCGCTGAAAGTTGAAAAGTACAGGGCCATTCATAGCATTCTTTCAAGAGAGGAACCCTGATGCTTAACAGCTTTTATGACAGGTTCATTTTCACGAATGCCCTGCATTACAAGCACAACAATTTTTTCTTCTCGAATGTCCCTTTTGTTATTGCGCCAAGCGCAGTTTTTTCAGGCATTGCAAAAGTAAATAACCCCGACTTCCAAAAACAGGTGTATTCTTCTGTCAAAAAAGAGGTCATGGAGCAGCTTGTCAGGCAGCTTGACAGGGAGTTTGAGCTGAAGAAGGACAGGCTGCTTGAGTTTTTTTTTGCTTATTGCACTGCAAGCGGCTTCGGCTTGTTTGAAGCGAAGGACATCAGCCATGGGAAAAAAAGGGCCCTTGTGAGTATTTCAAACGCGCCTTTTGCTGTTTTTTTTCCCACTCCAGCAAAGCATCCTGTTGATTCTTTTCTTCGGGGGCTTATTGCCGGGGCTTTTTCTGTTGTTTTCGAGGAGAATGTTGACTGCGTTGAAACAGAGTGCAGTGCAATGGGTGCAAGCTATTGCAGTTTTGTGGTGAAGCCCCCGCATGATTTTGATTTCTCAAACCATGAAGTCAGGGAACAATTGCCTGCCGAGTAATTCCATGTTTTTACGGCCACTTGTTTGCTTTTTTTGGCTTATTGCATACAGGTGGCGAAACAAGGGTTATATATTAGTTTGTGGCTAATTCTTTTTCCCTTTTTTCTTTCTGAAAAAAGGAGTCTGCCTGGTGCACTCTTGCTTGGCTGTAAAGCCCGGGAGTGCACCTGCGTTCTTATTCAACTTTTTGGTTGATTTTTTTTTTCAGCCGCAGTTATATTAATTCCGTAAAAAACGTTTTTGTGTGGGGGTGCTTTTGGGGATTGTTTTGGAGCCTATCCAAAAAATTTTTGCTTGAGAGAGCTGGTTGTTTTCCCAGGGGCATTCCTTTTTTTTTTGGGTTGGTTGTTTTTGAAGGGGAATAAGTGTTTGTTTGTTGGGAAGTTCAGGTTGATCGGGCATTCTTTTTTGCGTGGTGATTATTTTTCTTCTAGTGGTGAAAAGCTTTTTTGCTCAAACATTATTTTGCGTTTTTCCTTGCTGGATGCCGTGAAAAGGGGGAAAGCGGTTGAAATTGTTGGTTTTAGAATAGGGGGTCAAGTTCGTGTTTTGGGTGTTCGCTGAAACTGTTTAAGCCCTAAAAGCTTAAATATTAGGTTTTGGCTTTATTATAGCGGCTTTTTTTATGGATGTTAGGACAAAGACTGGGATTCAGGGTTTGGATAAGGCGTTGCAGGGTGGCTTTCCCGAGGGCAATATTGTTTTGGTTTCCGGGGGGGCTGGAACGGGAAAGAGCACTTTGTGCCTGCAGTTTTTGGTTAACGGGGCAAGCTTGTTTGGGGAAAAGGGATTGTATGTTTCGACTGAGCAGTCTGCAAGAGAGCTTGCAAAGCATGCCCGGGGCTTTGGCTGGGATATTGAGGGGCTGGCTGCCAGGGGGCAGTTGAAGATTATTTATTTTGACATTACTGCGGGCAACGATCTTTTGAACGAGATTGACAGGGTTATCAGGGAGTTCAAGCCCAAGCGGGTTGTGATTGACTCTATGACCACTTTGACTGATTCCCTGCTTGTTTCCGGGATTACTGAAAAAGAAGCATTCTCAATGGTGCAGATTGCTGAAAGCGTTTCCCCCATTCCCAAAACAGAAAGAATAATTGCCAAAGCAATCCTATACAAACTCATTGCGGAAATAAAAAAACACGGCATGACCACCATCCTAACCTCCGAACTATACGAAGAAGCCAAACAACTCAGCGCAGACGGAATCAGCGAATTCATAGCAGATGGCGTTGTTGTATTGCATTATTTGGGGATTGGGCAAGCAGATTTTCAAACAATGCAAATAAGAAAAATGAGGTATACTGCGCATGACAAGCGATTAATAAGTTATGAAATACAAAATAAAGGAATAACTATTGTTGAAGGTGAATTATAAAATGTATGATTTTATTTCAAGACTAATGCTGGTTAAACAATTGAGACTGGAAAAGGGCTCCATTTCTTTTTTTAGTAACAATTATTTGATGTTGCCAACCTCAACTGTAACCCAGCTGCAAAAGCAAACCGATGGTGTTTTGGTGGCAAACATATATAGTGCTTCCAAAGAAGTTAGCAGGCAGATTTTTGGTAATACTTTCAAAACAAAATATAGTGTTAATCGTGCGGAATACCTTGATTTGCTTTTCAACTTACTGAACAGCATGGGTTTAGGTGTTTTCTCTCTGGACCAAGTTGATTTCAATAAAAAAAATGCTATTATAAAATGTGAAGAATCAACTCTTGCCGCAGCATATGGTAAATCAAAAAACCCCGTGGACCATCTTAGCAGAGGTAACTTAGCAGGCGCATTCTCTGTGCTTTTCAACGACCAAACTGTAGAAGCAATAGAAAATAAGTGTGTTTCAGTAGGCAATGGCGTTTGCGAGTTTATTTTAAAACCGAAGGCTCAGTTGGATGTAAACAATAAAGTATATAA
>CAYJWT010000027.1:0-13323 GCA_964373935.1 uncultured archaeon
TATATCAATATCTTCAGTGTTCCTGCTCCTCCCAAAGAGTATTGCGATATAGCCAGAAACAATAACATAATCAATCTTTAATTTTTGCAGGAGTTTAGTGAATCTTATTACCAGTTTGTCAATGTTGGAAAGCTCCCTCTTAAAATTTATCCTGTTGCGCTTGAACTCGAACTCCATGCAAAAACAGAATAATGAAAACTTCTTTAAAAACGGTTGCTGGAGAGCAGAGTTCCCCTGAAGGACCAGACATAAAAAGAGTTATTTTCTCAAGCTTTCTAAAGCGTCTTCAGCCGTTCTAGTAACCATAAAATATCTATCATTCAGCATTTCTTTTATTAGAGAAACAGCATGCGGAGAACCAATTTCGGCCAATGCCAAAATCGCTGCACAACGAACAGTTGGAATTTTGTCTTTTACCAATTTCTCAAGCAGTGGAACAGAAAACTTTGGATTGGCATTAGCCAACGCCATTATCGCAGCAGAACGAATATCTTTATGGGGATCTTCCAGTTTTTTCCCAAGGAAAGAAATAGAAAACCTGAATCCAAGAAGGCGAAGAGAATGAATTGCCGCTGCACGAACTTTCGGATGGACATCTGTCAGCATTTTTTTTATAAGAGGGATTGACTTGGTAGAACCTAGATCAGCTAAATCTCCAAGTCCTCTTGATCGAATCTTAACATCCTTGGAAAACAAATGTAGTGCACTCTTTCGCTCTTGTTCGCTCAAATTCTCAAAAACTTTTCTTATTTGAGGATTGATTAAAATAGGGATAGCCTTCCTCCGCTCCTTCTTTGAGCGGCCTAAAAACTTTAGTTCTCTGACCCTTTTCCGGATTTCACGGAAGCGACCGGGGGCAGGATTTACTTTTTTTGGCATAATAAAATCACAGCCTCGTTATTTATTTCACTTCCCTTTTTTGAAATCCAGGGCACAAGAGTTAATGCAGTACCTTTTCCCTGTTGGATTTGGACTATCGTCAAAAACATGCCCCAAATGCCCTCCGCATTTCCTGCAAATTACTTCTGTTCTTTTCACGCCCAAAGAATAGTCTGTTTCCAGTTCAATGTTTTCCCTGTTTTTTGGATCAGAAAAGCTTGGCCAGCCTGTGCCAGAGTCGAACTTTGTTTCGGAAGAAAACAATTCATTCCCGCAGCCTGCACAGACATACATTCCCTTTTCCTTGTTGTGCAAGAGCTTCCCGGTGAAAGGCAGTTCAGTACCCTTCTCTCTCAAAACGTGGAAAGCGTGCCTGTCAAGCTTTTTCTTCCACTCTTCATCTGATTTGGGCATTTTTTCTTTCATTAAAAAAAAGAAAACCCGAAAACATTAAAAAAGAGTTTTTTGACAACGCAAAGCCAAAAAGGCTTTTAAATTGGTCTATACATTGTATATACTATGATTAGGTCTATTGATATTGAAGAAGCGATTGAGAAAAGGGTTGTGAGTTTTGGCAATGGCAGTATTGTTTATACCCCAAAAAAATGGATTGGGAAAACTGTTACGGTAATTCTGGAGAGAAAGCCTGTTGACGTGAGAGAGGAAATTCTGAAAACTTTGAAGGAAAAGCTTCCTGAGATTCAGGGAATTTTTTTGTTTGGAAGCTTTGCAAGGAACGAGCAGACAGAAGGCTCTGACATTGATGTTTTGGCTATTTCTGATACGCTAAAGCTGGAAAAAATTGGGAAACTTGATTTTTTGTGCATGCCAAAAAACAGGCTTATTGAGGAGCTGGAAAAAGACGGAACGCTTTTCCTGTGGCAGATTGTGCAGGAAGCAAAGCCAATTTTTAATGAACAACTGCTGCGGTATTTTAAGAGCGTAAAAATAAAGCCTGAATTCAGTCGCTTTTTTGATTCAACGCTAGGTTCGTTCAAAAAAATAAAATATTTTTTGGATGCCGACAAAAAAAATATTGAAAAATATTTTTCCTCTGCGGCAAGCATTTATTCTCTGGTTTTGAGGCTGAAAACCATTTTTTTGCTCCAGCTGTATTTGAAAAAACAGCCTTTTTCCAATGCAAAATTTGAAGAATTTATAGAAAAACACAGCTTTTCTGCCGAAAAAACCAAAAAGTTTTTAGATGTTTACAGGGCAGAAAGAGATAATACAAAAACCAAAGAAAATGTTTTGCTTGAAGACGCTGAAAAGCTGTTTGAAGCTGCAAAAGAAGAGTTTTTGAAAGCAGAAAAAATGGTGAAAAAATGGGCAAAAAGAAGCACAAGAAAGGAATAGAATCATTAGATAAGAGAATTGAAGAACACAGGGAAAAACAGGCAAAAACAACAAACCCTGACTTGTTTCACTACTGGGAAAGAGAAATAGAAAAACTTGAACGAGAAAAAAAGAAAAAAGAGGAAAAGCTATAATGCTGACTGAATTCAGTTTTGATGCATTTTTGCCCCAAAACCTTTAAATACTATCATATGAATTATATTTCATATATTGGTGTTTTTTATGCTGAAAACATTGCCTCAGGCGCCCCATCATTTGTGCTTTGAAACCCTTGCAAACGAGCTCAGGATAGGCATTATCAAAGCACTGCAGGAAAGGCCCTTGAGCGTGAAAGAACTGGTGCAGAAACTGGGTTCAGAGCAGTCAAGGCTGTCCCATTCCCTTGAAATGCTGAGGGTATGCAATTACGTTGATTTTGAGGTCAGGGGAAGGGAAAGGATTTACTCCCTGAAAAAAGGGGCTTCAGACAGCCTGAACGCTGCCAGGACATCCGCCCCTGAAATGCTGGCTTTTTCTGATGCGCATTTTGCTGTTTCCTGCAACCACGAGTGCGGAAAAATCGAAGCAAAAGGAAAAAACTGAATGGTGAAAAAATGGGCAATTTTTTTGAAGTAAAAAACCTGCATGTTGAGGTTGAGGAAAAAGAAATTCTTAAAGGAATAAATCTTTCAGCAAAGCAGGGGGAAGTGCACGCAATAATGGGGCCAAATGGAAGCGGAAAAAGCACTCTTGCTTTCGTGCTGCTTGGGCATCCAAAATATGCTGTAACAAAAGGAAGCATTATCTTCAAGGGAAAAAATGTTCTGGAAATGAAACCAGAAGAAAGGGCAAAAGCAGGAATGTTTTTAAGCTTCCAGTATCCTTTTGAAATTTCCGGATTAAAGTTCAGCAAGTTCCTTTTTGAAGCATTCAAGGCAAGGTTTCCGGAAAACAAAACAAGCATTCTTGAATTCCAGAAAACCCTGAAAGAAAAAATCTCTGAACTGCAGATGAACGAGGAGTTTGCAAAAAGAGAGCTGAATGTTGGTTTTTCGGGGGGGGAAAAAAAGAGGAGTGAAATACTCCAGATGATGGTGCTGAAGCCGGAGCTTGCAATACTTGATGAAACAGATTCTGGCTTGGATGTTGATTCCCTGAAAGCAGTCAGCAGGGCGGTGAATGAAATGCGCTCCCCGGATTTTTCAGTAATAGTAATAACGCACTACAACAGGATTCTGATGCACTTGCAGCCGGATGTCGTGCATGTGATGGTTGAAGGAAAAATAGTGGAAACCGGGGGAAAAGAGCTTGCTGAAAAAATAGAGGAAAAGGGATATGCAAAGCTGTACAATGTGGCTGAGGCAAAAACATGAAGAGAGAAAAGGAAAGGGCACTAACAGAAATGGATTACTCCAAATATGATTTCCATTACGATACAAAAAACTATGAAGTCATACTTGAAAAGGGGCTTAACGAGAAAACAGTCAGGCAAATTTCCAGCATCAAGAAAGAGCCCGAATGGATGACGGAACTTAGGGTAAAAGCATACAAGCATTTTGTGCAGAGAAAAATGCCTGAATGGGGCGGAAATTTGTCAGAAATAAACTTTGACGAAATAACCTATTATCTTACCCTGCAAACAAAAACCGAAGATAAGTGGGAGGATGTTCCTGATTCTGTGAGAAAAACTTTTGACAGATTGGGTATTCCAGAGGCAGAAAAAAAATTCCTGGCTGGCGTAGGGGCTCAATATGATTCGGAAGTTATCTACCACAAAATAAGGGAAGATTTGGAAAAACAGGGGGTTGTTTTCCTGAGCATGGATGATGGCTTGAAACAGTATCCCGAAATCGTGAAAAAATATTTCGGAAAAATAATTCCCTTCACTGACAACAAGTTTGCAGCACTGAACACGGCTGTCTGGTCAGGCGGGAGTTTTGTTTTCGTGCCAAAAAATACAAAGGTTGATGTTCCGCTGCAGGCATATTTCAGGATTAATGCGGAAAAAATGGGGCAGTTTGAAAGAACACTCATTGTTGCAGAGGAAGGCAGCACTGTTTCATATGTTGAGGGTTGCTCAGCCCCGATATATTCCAGCAACTCCCTGCACTCGGCAGTCGTTGAACTAATAGCTTTGCCAGGGGCACACATCAGATACACAACAATACAAAACTGGTCAAACAACATTTACAATCTTGTCACAAAAAGGGCATTTGCATATGAAAACGCAAGCGTGGAATGGCTTGACTGTAATTTGGGGTGCTTGACAGCAGACACAAAAGTTTTTACAAACAGCAATGCAAAAAACATTTCAGATATAGAAGTTGGTGAAAATGTATATAGTATAAATCAAAACTTTGAAATTGTCAAAAGCAAAGTAATCGCAAAAAAAATTAATCCCCCAAGAGAAATCTTCAAACTAACCACAAATAATTATAGGGAAATAAAAGCCACAAGCAACCATCCTTTTTTGGTTATGGAAAAAAAAAGCACTCTAAATTATATAAGTTGGAAAAAACTTGAAGACATAAAGAACGGCGATTGGATAGCATGTGCTGGAAAAATCCCTGATGATGGCAAATCATTCAAAATAAACGCCAGTCAATCAAGAGGCGAACCTATCGCAATCCCTGGCGAAACTACAAAAGAACTAATGTGGCTCTTAGGTTTTTATATTGGAGACGGCTACACGGACAAAAACAGAGTATATTTTGCTGTGCCAGAAAAAGACAAATCCAGAAAAAGAGTAATAGAAACAACTGAAAAAATATTCTCAATCAAAAAACATGAAAAACGAGGGGTGGTAATTAGATTTAATTCCACCGCTTTTGTTGATTTCCTCGAATATATGGGCTTCAAAGGAAATGCACGAAATAAAACCATCCCACACTGGGTCTATACCTTGCCCAAAGAACAAAAATTAGCTTTCATTGAAGGTTATATTGATGCAGATGGCCACGTTAGAAAAGGGCACAAGAACATTTCAATTACAAGCGTTAACAAAAAACTTCTGGAAGGCATCAAAACCCTGGCTATTTTTTGCGGGCTTAATCCATCAAAGATAAGCAAATGGTCTAGAAAAGAAAAAAAACCATTAGGAAAAGAAGAGAAACTTTACGAACATTATTTCCTGTACTTTGGAGAAACAAAATTTGATTTACCCATTTACTTTGCTAAAGTCATTAAGAAAGAGGATTGCGAAAAAGAAATTACGTACGACATAGAAGTTGAAGGTACTGCAAATTTCATTGCAAATGGAATTTTTGCGCATAACAGCAAACTTACCATGAAGTACCCGAGCGTTTTCCTTTTGGGGGAAGGCAGCAGGGCGGAAGTGCTGAGCGTGGCAATTGCAGGAAAATGCCAGCACCAGGATGCCGGGGCAAAAGCAGTGCATGTTGCCTCAAACACCACAAGCAGAATAACAAGCAAAAGCATCAGCAAGGACGGGGGAAGGACAAGCTACAGGGGGCTTGTGAAAGTGCACAAGGGGGCAAAGAACGTGAAAAGTTCAGTGAGATGCGATGCATTATTGCTTGATGAGAAATCAAGAAGCGACACTTATCCATACATTGAGATTGATGAGCCCAGTGCAACAATTGCACACGAGGCAAGCGTTGGAAAGATTGGGGATGGCCAATTGTTCTATCTCATGTCAAGGGGGCTTTCACAGGAGCAGGCATTAACGCTTATTGTGCTTGGGTTCATACAGCCATTCACAAAGCAGCTGCCAATGGAATATGCACTTGAAATGAACAGGCTAATTGAAATGGAAATGGAAGGCAGTGTCGGATAAGCTTTCTGGGTTTTTTTTATGCAAAAAGAGGTATTACAAAAAACCGGACTCAGGCAAGAGCCTGAATGGCTGCAAGCATACAAACAGAAAAACCTTAAGATAATGGAAAAGCTCCCCATCAAAAAAAGCAAACACACTGATTCTGAAGGAACATGGAAAAAAGCAAGGGAAATAGAAACAAGAGAGAATTCAATAAAAATCAGGGAAAAAAATATTGAAGTGCTCTCCTGGAAACAGGCACTGGAAGAAAACGGGGAAGCTGTGAGAAAAGCGCTTGAATCAGAAGCAATGCCTGCAGAAAGGACAGAGGCACTTGCGAACGCGTTTTTCAGCGATGGGTTTGTTGCAATAATTCAAAAAAACTTTTCAGTGAAAGAACTGGCTGAAATTGAAATGCACTTTCATGAAAATGTAGTTGCAAAAAACCTCATTATTTTTGAAGAGGATTCGCAGGCAAGGATTCTGGAAAAAATTTCCGGGAACATGGAAATTGTGATGAACGAAACCATAATTGCTGGAAGGAACTCTGAAGCAGCTTTCTGCAGAATGCACCAGAATAATGCATTTGCCGTGCTTGCACAGCAGGCAATATTGGAGAAAGATGCAAGATTGCTGAATGCAAACGCATGGATTTCAGGAAAAAGGACAAAAAGCAGCACGCTTAATGCGCTGAACGGGCAGGGAGCAACATTGCAGCAGATTGACATTCTGTTCGGAAACCAGAAACAGGAATTTGATCTTTCCCTGCAAAACCTTCACTCTGCAACCGATGCCTCAAGCCACTCACTGTTCAAGGCAGTTCTGGAGCAAGAGGCAAAAAGCATTTTTGACGGCATGATAAAAATCCTGCCTGCTGGCCAGAGGGCAAACGCCCTGCTGGAAGCACACAGCATGCTGCTTGGGGAGAAATCAAGCAGCAACAACATTCCCGGCCTGGAAATAGAGGCAGATGATGTTAAGGCAACGCACTCCGCAAGCGTTGCCCAGCTTGAACAGGAGCACTTATTTTACCTAGAATCAAAAGGCATTGGAACAAAAAAAGCAAAACATCTTGTGACAGCAGGGTTCCTTGAGGGATGCATACTAAGGATGCCGGAACAATTCCATTCCCCAATAATGGAGGAGCTTGAAAAAACAATTGATGGTGGAGAAGAATGAATGTTGAAAAAATTCGCAGGGATTTCCCAATACTGGAAACCAAAGTCAATGGGCACACTCTCGCTTATCTGGATAACGCTGCAACAACCCAGAAGCCAAGGCAGGTAATAAGAGCAATTGCTGACTATTACGAGCACTATAATGCAAACATTCACAGGGCAATGCATACGCTTGGGGAAAAAGCAACACTGGCATACGAGCAAGCGCATGAAAAAGTTGCCGGATTTATCCAGGCAAAAAATATGCGGGAAATTGTTTTCACAAGAAACACGACAGAATCATTAAACCTCCTTGCTGAAACACTTACAATTGGTTTCGGAAAAAATGATGAGGTGTTGCTTACAGAAATGGAGCACCACTCAAACATTGTGCCCTGGCTCATCCAAAGCAAGAGGAAAGGATTCAGGGTAAAATACATTCCCATAAAAGAAAACGGGGAGCTGGATTTGGAAAATTTGGACAAAATGATTACCGAAAAAACGAAAATTGTTTCTTTCACCCACTGCTCGAATGTACTTGGAACAATAAACCCTGCAAAAGAAATAATTAAGGCAGCACACGAAAAAAATGCCCTTGCAATAGCGGATGCTGCACAATCTGTTCCCCACATGGAAGTGAACGTGAAAAAGATAAATGCTGATTTCCTTGCTTTTTCTGGCCACAAGATGCTTGGGCCAACCGGAATCGGAGTGCTTTATGGCAGGGAAGAACTGCTTGAAAAAATGCCGCCATTCCTTGGAGGGGGAGAAATGATTTCAGAAGTATGGTATGACAGATTTACTCCAAATGAACTGCCGTGGAAATTTGAGGCAGGCACGGCAAACATCGAGGGGGGAATTGCTCTTTCAACAGCAATTGAATACCTTGAAAAAATTGGAGTGGAAGAAATCGGAAATCATGAAAAAAGCCTGACAAAATATGCACTTAATGAAATGGAGAAATTGAAAGAATTGAAGACTTATGGGAATGGAAAAAACAGGGTTGGAATAATTTCCTTCACGCTTGGAAAAATACATGCACACGACATTGCAACAGTGCTTGATTCAAAAGGAATAGCAATAAGGTCCGGGCACCATTGCGCCCAGCCGCTAATGAGAAAGCTTGGCATAACTGGAAGCGCAAGGGCAAGCTTTTACCTTTACAATACCCGTGAAGAAATTGACAGGATGATTGATTCCCTGAAAATTGTGCAAAAAAAACTTGTAAGGTAAGGGCAATGGAAAAAGATGTAGAAGTATATTCTGAAATAATCCTGGAACTTTACAAGCACCCTATGAATGGAGGGAACATTCGGGATGCAGACCTCACAGCACAGGGAGGAAACCCTGTCTGCGGGGACGAGGTAAGGATTTATGTAAAATTTGAAAAAGGGAAAATAAAGGAAATAAAGTACACAGGGCAGGGGTGTGCGATTTCCCAGGCCTCTGCCTCATTCCTTACAGAAATGGTGAAAGGAAAAACAATCGGGCAGGTGATGCAGATAACGCCGGAACATATGTTTGAAGAACTGGGGGGAATAGTCCAGACAAGGATAAAGTGCGCACTGCTCGCCCTGCATGTGCTAAAAGAAGGGCTGAAAAAGTACAACCAGGAAAACAAAAAAGGCCTTGTAGTTGAAGGAATAAAAATATAATAAACAAATAATCCTATTTTACTGATATTCAGGAAAAACCAATTGCAAGGCTTTCAGAAAGCAAATAGTTTTAAATACCTATAGCTATAGTTATATATGATTGGGCATGCAAACCACTATTCAGGTTGAAAAATCCACTGCACAGGCATTGGGCGGGCTGAAGAAAAAATACAATGTTTCCTCTTATGACAAGCTGTTAAAAATTATTCTGGAGAAAGGGGAGAAAGTGCCAAAAAGCATGCTTGGGAAACACCCTGACCTAAAACCATTCAAGAGAAAAAAAGACGACTTCCATGACTTATAACTATGTCCTGGACAGCAGTGCCTGGATTGAATACTTCAGGGGCACAAAAAAAGGCGAATTGGTGGAAAAATGCCTGGGCCATGGAAAAACGGCAACCCCGGCCATTGTGCTGGGAGAATTATCCGATTTTTACACAAGGGGAAATAAGGACTATTTTGAAAAGGACTTGTTATTTATTTCATCCAAAACAAGCATTATTGACTTATCAGCCGAAATTGCAATAGATGCGGGAAAAATAAAAAATGCTGTCAGAAGAAAATACAAGAACAATTTTGGGCTGGCAGACGCAGTCATACTGGCTACAGCAAGAAAATTTGAAGCACAAACCGTTACAAGCGACTCGCATTTCAAAGGATTAAAAGAAACCATTTTCTTGGAATAAAAAAACAGTGAATTATGTTATGGAAAACTACAAGCAAGTGATAATTGTAAGAACTGATTTAGGCATGGGAAAAGGAAAAATTGCCGCACAATCAGGCCACGCAGCAATTGAAGCATACGAGAAAACCATGAAGGAGAAACCGGAATGGGCAAAGAAGTGGAAGCAGGAAGGCCAGGCAAAGATTGTGCTGAAAGTGCAGAGCGAAAAAGAACTGCTTGAATGGAAAAAAAATCTGGAAAAAAAGTTTCCTGTCGCGCTCATTATGGATGCCGGGCACACCCAGGTTGAGAAAGGCACAATAACTGCTCTTGGGATAGGGCCTTGCCCGGAAAAAGAAATTGATGCTTTTACGCAGAAATTAAAGCTCTTATGATAGTGCTGTTTCCTGCTCTCGTTTTACCTGTTCAATGCATTTCTGTTTCCACTCGCTGGAAGCAGGAATTTGCTCGCACAGCTTTTCATCCAGTGTTTCCTCGTCAGAGGCAATTGCGGTAATGCAAGCGAATACTCCATTTTCGGTGTCAAGCTTCCTGCAGACATTTGTGTCAAGCTTTGCTATTGCAGCAGCCCTGTAGCACTGGCGCTTTATGGAAACAGAGGAAATGCTCTCGCAATGGCTTTCTTTTGATTCAATGACTGCTTTGTCCTTGTAGCAGTAATCCATTGCGCCCTGTGTTTGGTGCTTTGAGCAGTCAGTAATGATTGCTGAAACATTGATGTCCTGCAGTGTTTCAAGGTATTCTATTTCATCAAAATCCTCAAAGCTCTGCTCTGAATCAATCAGCCCAGTTCCAAAATCCCCGTAAAAATCCTGCTCTCCAAGAGTGTTATCGCGCTTTCCATCATCCCCTGATGGTTCCAAAAGTGCTTGCTCCCTTGGCTGTTCCTGTGAAACACATCCTGCAAACAGCACAAAAAATGCCAGCGCAAAAAACAATTTCTTCATTTCACTATTATTTGTGCAATAAGTATTATTTAAAGAATTAGGCATATTTTTTGCATGAAAAAGGGCTTCTTGAAGAGAGTGCTCAGGATAATTGAGACAGCAGACATTGTGGTAGAGGTTGTGGACGCAAGGTTTGTGCAGGAAACAAGGAACAGGCGGATGGAGGAACATGCAATGAGAAAAGGCAAAAATCTGCTCATAGCAATAAACAAGTCCGACCTTTCAACAGCGCAGGAACTGGAAAAGCAAAAAAGGGAACTGGCTTTTCCGAGCGTTTTCCTCTCCTCAAAAAACAGGAAAGGCATTGGAAGGCTAAAACAAGCAATCGGAAAAATTGCGGCAGGGAAAAAAGCAAGGATTGCAGTAATAGGGTACCCGAACACCGGCAAAAGCTCGGTAATAAACTTTCTCTCTGGAAGGCATGCTGCAAGGGTTTCAAGCAAAGCGGGATTCACAAGAGGGGAACAATTTGTGAGAGTAAGCGAAAACATTCTCCTCATCGACAGCCCCGGCATTATTCCTTTTGAGGAAAGAAATCCCTACAAGCTTGCACTAATGGGGGCAAAAAACCCGGAACAATTGGATGACATTGAACTTGCAGGAATAATGCTAATACAGTTTTTGCAGGAAAGGTTTCCGCAAAAAATCTGGAAAATAACGGGAAAAACAACAGAAAAAAGCCCAGAGGAACTGCTGGAACTGATTGCAAGAAAATGGAACAGGCTGCAAAAGCACGGAATTCCAGACAAAGAGGCAACAGCAAAAATCCTCCTGAAAAAATGGCAGGGGGGAAAAATATGAAAAGAAAATGCACAAGCTGGGAATGCCGAGAAGAGAATAAAGGGTGAAAAGAGTTTACTTCTTCCCAACAATCAGGAGAACACCGGAAAAGAACGGGTTGCACGAGGGAGAGCATTTTGCGGTAATAAACAGCAAAAGATGTTTTGGGAAAAACTTACCCAAACTGTATCCGCGCCTAGTGAATGATGTAATGTCAGGAGGTTACATTGGTTTGTCAGTATTTTTTGCCAAGGAAGGCATTCATTTGATTGGCCAGGGGATAGTTGCAGGCAGAACCACAATTTTGATTGCCCTAGGACTACAGGCATATGTTGCATTAAAACACCTGCTTTCAGAAAATAGATACACAAAATTCGAGACAGAAGACCTGCTTGAAGGAATGGAAAAAATAAGTGAATTTTCACACAATGTGAAACTTGCTGGTGACAATATTACTCATGTCGCCATTACCAGATATGGGGGGAAAACATTTTTCCTCACAAAAAAAGCAGCGGCGGTACTGAGATTGCTGAAGAGGGGAAAACCGATTGCAAGGATTCTGGGAAACAAATGATTTTTATTGCGGAAGGATATTATTTTTGCGGTGAACATGGGAAAAGAGGAAGGCATTATCCAAACCATCCAGAGAATGGTTAGCGAGGGGGAAAGCGAGGAAAAAATTGTTGGAACGCTAAGGCAGATGGACATTCCAGAGGAACAGGCAAAAAGATTATTGCTTGTTGCGCAGGCAGAAACATTTGAGCTTTTGAAAAAAGAAATAGCGGAAATTGTTGAGGATGAACTGAGAAAAGAAATGCCGCGCTATATCCAAACACTCTCGACAGAGGCCAGGGAAGCAGGCAGGCTGAACAAGGAAGTAATAACACAGGACATACAGAGGCATTATCGCAAGGTTTCAGACCTTGAGGGGTTTGAGGACGAAATAAGGTCAAGGGTCAGGAGTGCGATTGACTCAAGCAATATTGCAAGGCAAAAGCTAGCGGAAATCGAAAAAAGGCTTTCTCAAACAAGCGAGGACGTTGAAAACCTGAAAGCAAAAAACTTGGGGACAAGAAGAAGAACATTCTCCATGCTCCTGCTGGCGCTTGGAGTGGGGATGGCGGTTGCATCAATATACCTTTTATTTTCCATTCAAGAAAATGTGAGCGTGAAAAATATTGCCCTCACAGCGGTAATGGCATTGGTTGGAATTTCATCAATGTTTCTTTCAAGCAGGGTCTGAAAATGGTTGTTCCAGAACAGAGAAAAAAGGCGGTAACATATTTTGCTGGAGTATTCATATTATACATAGCCATCCTTGTCTTCCTCGTTTTCTTCACTCCCGGAATAGAGATCTCGGAGCAGCAAACCCCAGAAGGAATAGAAATTTTTGTTGCAAACAGTTCAATGCACCTGATAAGGGAGTTGAAAGTGTACACTGCAGATGGAAAGGAATTGCTCACTGTTGAAGAGCTCAAGCCAAGGGAAAAAGTGAAAGTGCCCCTGACAGGGTTAAGTGATCTTGTTGTAATAAATGCTTCCGCTCCATTTCACGCAACAATAAGCCTGTCACTTTCCCTGAGAGGAACCAAAGGCCTAAAACTCGTGTTTGAAACATCTTACCCAAGCATTGCACTAGCTGGAACAAAATTCACTGTTTTCCTGGACATCTGCAACAAGGGGGACATAGGGGTTCCGGAAATCACCATTGAGGAAGCACACGCCCGGGATTTTTTTTCAGAGCAAAAAAAAACAGAAAAAATTTCTCTCGACAGGGGGCAGTGCAGGAAAATTGGCTTTCCCTTGACTCCCTTGAAGAAAGGCGAAACGGAAATATATTTTAATATAAAAGCACTTGGTGTTAGCGAGGAATTCAAAAGAACAATAAAAATAGAGGAACCATAATGCCGAAACAGGAGAAAGCTGGGGAAGCAAGCATTATCCAGATAATACAGGAAATGGTAAAAGATGGGGAAAGCGAGGAAAAGATAATTTCCACACTCAAAGACCTCGGGGTAGACCCTAACAAGGCAAAACGCCTGCTTCTCCTTGGGCAGGCAGACACCTTTGCACTGCTGAGAAGCGAAATAAGCAAAATAATCAGCAGTGA
>CAYJWT010000028.1:0-3827 GCA_964373935.1 uncultured archaeon
GCAAGCCAACAAAAGAAGCATTGTTTTTTGTTCCAGCTGTTGATTTGCCATTGGCGTCAGCGTTCTATCAAACTCCTTGAATTGAATCATTTTGTTTGATAGAACTAGCTCGCTTCGCCCGCATTCAAGCATTTTTTTTTCACAGCCCCTTTGTGGGGGAAACTGCGCCGCATGCCTCGCATTTCAGCATTTTGACTCCCTGCTTTTCAGTAAAATGGGTGTCTGGTTTTTTGCATTCCCTGCACAGGACATAATTGTTCATGTAATTGTTGAACAGGTCATTCACCTGCTGTTCGGAAAACTTCCCGTTCAGTATAAGCCTGCCTTCCTCCATGTTTGCGCTTGTTGCGGTTTCTTTTGCAAGAAACTTCAAGACATGCTTTTCATCCCTTTTTATGAGCTTGAGCACGCTTCCAAGGTTTTTTACGATTGTTTTGTTTCCCTGGATAAAGCTTTCCAGCCTTGGCACCTCAAACCTTTCCCTTGTGAGGGTTTTCTCGGGCAGAGAACTGTATGCTCTTTCCAGCATTTCTGAGTACTCCATACAATAATTCTCCATAGTGAAAATTTAAATATGATTGCCCCCCATATTAATTCATGCCTTCGCGAAAACCACAGAGAAAAGCAATTGTCAGGTTTGCCAAGAAAAAAAAAGCTAAACAGCTGAAAGCAAGAAGTGGAACAAGGCGCCTTTCCGAGATCGATATTGACCACGGAAAGAGAAGGAACAAGGCAGTGCTAAGTTGGCTGAGGGAAGCACTTATTTTACCTGATACAAGAATGAACTCAAAGCTTGGGGAAGCGCTGGAGCTCAACAAGAGGCTGGTTGAAGAGCACGCCCCGCATGGAAAAGTTGTTGACATAATTTCTGCGCCCTTGGAGCGGATTATTTCCGGAAGGGCTGCAGACAAGAGAAAAGCTCTTCAGAATCTTGTTGCAAGTGTGGGGGCAGAACTCGAAAAAGCAAGTCGCCCAGTGAAAATCCAGCGGGCCAAGGCTGCCTGAGCCAGACAAACTATTTTATTATAGATTGATTTTACTTGAATAGCCATGGGTGTTGAAGAAATTGTTTCCGGGCTTATTGGAGCATACGGGCTTCCCGGGGTTTTTGTTGCGGCAATAATTGCGAATGCAACAATTTTCCTGCCTCTGCCAATGGACATTGCGATTTTTGCTATCGCAGCGCTTTCAAAAAGCCTTTCTTTCGTTATAGCTTTGGGCATTGTTGCAGGAATTGGTGCTGCAATAGGGGAGATGGTTGCCTATTTCCTCGGATTTCTCGGAATAACCACTGCAGAAAAATTCATGAAAAAAAAAATCATTGGAATTGAGGATATCCAGTTAAAGCTTGAGGACAAGGGAATGCCGTTCATTATTGCTGCTGCCGCAACTCCCTTTCCTTTTGACTTTGTGGGAATTGTTGCGGGCCTTGTGAGATACAACTGGGCAAAGTTTTTCTTTTCCGTGCTTATAGGAAGAACAATAAGGTATGAGATTGTTGCCATAGCTGGTTTCCTCGGGGTGGAAACAGTAAAAAAATTTTTTGCGGCAGGATAGCCCATTACAAACCAAAAAATTTTCCTATTGCAAGCATTGCTATCATTATTCCTGTCTGCAATGGAAGGGCGGGGAGAGCTTTTCCCGGGCTTTTTGAAGCATACTCTATTGTTGCAACCAGCCCGATTATTGAGCCAAGCAATATCATCAAGGGCAGCCACAAATAGTTTGGAAAGCCAAGCGAAAAGCCTTCCCTCAGGACACTTGTGCTGAAAGCAAGCGGGATAACAATGTCCCCTGTTCCCAGCTCAAACTGGTGCTGTTTTGTTGGCAGGGCATAAGTGAAAGCAAGATTGCTTTTTGTCAAATGCTTTGCCATTACAACCATGTGCTTTGTCCAGAAAACAGCAATGATGTCGTAAATTGCCAGCATCACAACAAACACTATGACGGGGGTTATTCCAAGCGAAATTCCTGTTAGTGCGCCAGCTCCGGCAACAGCAATTATGCCTGAAATGTTCCTCAAAAATATGCTGTCCCTTAATGCATTCCTCAAAAGAACAAGCAGCACCGCCAGCATTACTGCTGCCTCTGACAGGAAAACGTTGAACACCAGGAAGGATGAGGCAAAGATTGCTATTGCTTCAAGTATCCTGAACAACAGAATGCCTTTCACGAACTTTATTATTATGAGAATTATTATTGTGAAAAGAATAATGTATGCAAACAATCCCACTGCATTTTCCACGTCGCCAGGGTTTTCTGTGACAATGCGTGGCTGCTCAAGCTCCCCAGAATTGATTTTGTCCAGCAGGTCAACTGCCACAATCATCCCAAGCGCCTGAGTTACAAGGAACAATGTCAATAGTTTGGAGAATAATTGCAAATCCATGGAAAGACTAAGTGCTGGTGAAATATTAAACTATTGCTTTGACCTGGGCTTTTAGCCTTTATTGCTTTGGCTTTCTGCTTTCAGCATTCTTTCTTGCCAGTTCCCTGAATGCCTTCACATGCTCTTGGAGGGTATAATTCCTTATTTGTGGAAGCCCTGCTTTTTTCAGCAATGCAATTAATTCATCTGATGGCGACCAAAATCTTACTTCCATATTTGGTGGATATTGTTCCAGCAATTTTTCCATTACTCTTAGGTGAAAGACTGCCCCCAGCCCCCTTCCTCCAGGTTCAAACCCTTTTGCGTATGGTATATTTATTATGGGCCACTGTGCTGGGCGGATTAGGGGATAAGGATAAGCAAGCCTTACCATAAGATAACTGACTGTTTTCAATTTCCTAAAACTTAGTCCAACATCTTTATTTTTTGATTTTTTAGCCCCAATTTTAATGCCTGGTATTTTTGAATGCCACAGCCTTACATCGTAGTGGGGAACTCTAAGTGAGCTGGAAATAGGGCTGTCCAGTTTTCTGTTAATCACTCGCCTTCTCTGCCTTGCCTTTGTTTTTCTTTCAAGAATCATTGCTTGCTTTAACTGCTCTGCTGTGAAGAATATCCTGCTTGCAGTGAAATGGTGTTCATTGCCTGAATGGTAATGGTATATTTTCATTCTCCTTGGCGTTTTCGGCATTATTAAAAAAAGCAGCTGTTCTTGTTATTATTGCTTTTGCGTTGGCTTGACGAAGTGGTGCCTTGGGGCGTAGATTTCGCCTTTTCTTGTTAGCTCCTCTATTATTTCTTTCACTTTGTCATCTTCTATTCCTTCCTGTTTTGCTTCTTCAATCACATCTTGTACTGGCACCATGTCCATTTCCACTGCCTTGTTTTTTATTATTCTGAGCACGTTTTTCATGTTTGTCAGCTGGGTGTGGGTTTTTCCTGTTGCAATAATGTCAAAGTCAATCTTTCCAGTTTCCGGGTCTGTTACCACATCCTCAAGTGATGTTTTCAATAGCCTGACTGCTCTTTCCGCATCTTCTTTTTCCACTGTGTCTGAAAGCCTCACTCTTGCGCTTGCCTCGCTCAGTCTCACCAATCCCTCAAGCTGCCGGTGGGTTGCCGCATAGCTGCCCTCGCTTTTTCCCTGCTCCCTGAGGTTAACATAAAAATCAGAAATTAACTGTATTGCCTCTTTTGATAGCGCTGGAAAAATGTTCTGCCTTGCGTAAGAAACATATTTTCTCATGGTTTCTGATTCTATTGCCGGGCTTGTCATTTGCGCTACTTCTTCTTTCATTGCCTGCTTCATTGCTTTTCCTTTTCTCGCATACTGGGAAAGCATTTCCCCCGCCCGGTGTGTTTTGAGAATGTGCTGTGATATTTCTTCATCCTTTGTCCTGTCCAGCACGTCCTTTATCATGAAAAACAAGTCAAACCT
>CAYJWT010000028.1:3837-12818 GCA_964373935.1 uncultured archaeon
CTTCCGATCTACAGGTCAAATCTCGACATGAGCGAAAGAGGCAGGTTTATTTGCTCAATGATTGGGGAATAGGGGTCAAACCTTGAGAACTTTGGGTTGCTTGCCGCGAGAATGCTTGTGTCTGCCTTGAACCTTGTCACTATCCCTGCCTTTGCAACACTTATCATTCCCTGCTCCATTGCCTCGTGCATTGCACTCCTTTCCTCTGGGTCAAGCTTGTCCAGTTCATCAGCCATGCAGCTTCCCCCTGATGCTAGAACAAGCGCTCCTGCTTTAAGCGTCCAGCCCCCCTCCCCGAACTCGTCCTTAACTGCTGTGGCAGTATTGTGTACAAATATCCCGTTTGCAATAAAATTGTGGCTGTCCTTAACGGAATAATCATAAACAAATTCATATGCTGGCTTGAAGTTCTCTTTTGATAACACCTGCTCCCACTTAATGTCTGCTTCTGAAAGCAGTCCAAGCAATTTATTATTTTTGTTTTTAATTAGTTCTTTTAGCTTATTTTGCGTTGGTTTGATTCTGCCTGAAGAATAATTCCAATCGGTCTTGCATTCTTTTAGGAGAGATGAAATTTCAGGTATTGTATCCATGTTTGTGTTTGCTTTGCTGATTGAAGAAATTATTTGCCTGAGCGCATTTTTTTTCCTCTCCAAATTAAAGCAAATGTTTTTTTCAAATTTTTCAAGGTTTCCTTTTCCCCTTAATTCAATGCAGTACTGGCCATAGTTGCTTTTAACAGTAATCTCCCTTCCGTGTGAAATTGTCCCTGCTTTTTTCCTAAGCCTCAGTTTTGCATGAACCCCAAACTTTAGGAGGCATAATTGCACGCTTCTTGCCAAACTCCTGCTTATTGTTGTCAGGCCAACATGGGAAGGCCCTTTTTCTGTTTTTGAAACATAACCATCTGTATCAAACAGGCCCTGAATTATTTTTGAAAGTGTTTTGTTTGGAAACTCTGATGCGAGGTGAGAAATCCTGATTTTGCGTTTCTCCTTGGCTGCTCCAAAAGCCTTCATTATCTCATAAATGGGAATTGAGGCAAACCTCCTGTTTGGAACCCGTTTTCCATCATTTATTTTTTCTGTGTCAATTCCAAAAAGCTCTTTTACATTTCTGTCAACCGATTCCAGGATTTGGCTGGAAGCGCTGAATATTCTTATTGATGCAGAATTCTTTCTTTGGTATATGTTTCCATCGCCTAAAGCTAAGCCAACAAGATACGCAAGTTTTTCATCATCCAAATACCTTGGGATTTTTATGTTTTTTCCGTATCTTAAAAATATTTCATTAACATGGTCGGATAATTCATCGAAAGAGCAGCCAGCTTCAAGCCCAAGTTTTACGAAAGCATTTAATGGTATGCCGCTGGAAAATTTTTCTGTTCTCCAGAGGTAAAATGTTTCTCTTGGCAGCTTCAGGTTTTTTGCAATGTTTTGAACAGACCCATGTTTTTTTGCCAGCGTGTCAGTTATTTCCCGGAATTTTTCAAAAACATTGTCCCTTATCCTGATGTTTTTGTTTTTCCAGAGTATTTTTATTGTCGGGTATTTTGCTATTGTTCCTTCAGGAAGGGCTCTTGCAGTTGCAACGAAATCCTGTTCATCAATGTCTTGAGATGCAACCCATTCGATAATGCCATTTTTTATTCTTATTAAAGAAGTGTTTGGGGTCAGCTCTATCTCTTTTCCAGATTGCGTTCTTAGCTTAATCATTTTTTCCGGGGCGTTTATTCTCCATATCTTGTAAACATCGGAATGGTTTATTTTCAGATTGTGGTTTAGAGCTTGTGTTTTCCCGGAGAAATCATTTGAAAAAGCGCCTTTGAGCTCTTCCCTTGCTCTCGCTTCATCAAAATTTTCTTCCACAAAATCTTTTATTTCCCTAAAACCATTATTGTTCAATATAAGCGTGTCTGGTGCAACACACAACCCAACGCCCGTTGTTGTTTTTCCGGCAAAGTAAATGCTTTTCGGGGAAATAGCGTGGGTTGCCTGGAGCAACTGTGATTTTCCCGTGTTATGCGAGATTATTCCGTTTGCAATAAACCTGTGGGTTTTTGGCACTTCGATATCGAAAACATCCTCTGTTCCGTGACAGATTATTTTTTTTATTCTTTCTGTTCTTTGGCCTTTGAATTGGCCAAACTTTTCTGCATCTAAAGCGAGCTTTCTGAGTTTTTCAGTTTTTTTCTGTGAAACAAAGCCAATTTTTTTTGCAAATTTTTTGATTTCTTTTCCTCTTCTGATAAAAAGGTTGTTTCCAACTACTCTGGAATGTGTGCCGAATCGAAGGAGGAGGATTTGGATATCTCTCAAGAACTCAATATTTTTTGCTTTAAAGCTTATGCCTCTTCTTCCCCGGCCATTGTTAAATACGCAACCGTCAGCTTCAAAGAGCCATTTTAGGAATGCGGCTGCAACTTTGTTGCCTGACTGGAGAATGAGGTCTGGTATCCTTTTTTCTCTCAGGAACATCAGGTTTTGTGCAACATCAAGTGAGTTAATTGTTGCATAATGCAATGGCACTTTTCGCCTCTCTTCTTTTATCAGTCTAGTGGATACGTGTGCTTTAATTCCAAACAATTTTTTGCATTTTTCTAGAAGCGGTTCAAGAATGTCTTTTTCTGGCTCGGCTACAACAAAGCCCACTTCATATTTTCTTGTCCAACCATCACCCAAAACATACCCCATTAATTCGGCCAATTCTGGAGTTACCTTATCCGGAAGATTGCCTTTGAATCTCGGCCCTAATCTCCGGTCCAGTGTCTTGAATCCAGTCGGGATATATTTTGTAATCGTGCACGGGATTCCGGTTACGGTTGCAACCTTGTCCCTGATTTTTATTTCATCCAAGCGTTTCCAAAATCTCTTTGTTGGATAGGTTTGTGTCAGGCAAAGCACTGGGTGGTTTGGAGTGCCCTTGATGCTTTTTCCGCTTTCAGTAATTATTTCCATTACCTGCTGGTTTTTGTAGTAATGAAAAACATTTGCCCTGTCTCTTTTTGCCCCACCCTCTCCGGTGAGCACCTGTAAATCTATATTCTGGAGGTGCTCTTTGGCAATCCCGCCAATTTTTACTATTGCCCCATTTCCCAAAACTATTCTTTCATCTGCAACCAGGCACCCAGGTTCGCCCACCAATAAAATGTGCACATTGCCCCTTATTGGGGGATTGCTGGGCAATATCTTCCTCACGCCCCCAAACAATTGCATGACTATTGCCTCTTTTACTGTTTCATGCCCGTATATTGCCGGTGCAATGCTTTTTGCAAGCATTTCGTAGATTTTAGGGTTTGTTGACAATTCTTTAATTGTTTTTTCCTCTTCAGGGCTTATTTCCAGTTCCTCAAATTCTCTTGCTGTTTCCTCAAGGTGCAGTGCTTCAAGAAACCTTCCGTAAACAACTTTTTTTTCTTTTGCAGGGTAAATCCTGAGCATGCCCACAAACCTTGTTGTGTCTCCTGCAGTAATTCTGTTAACAAGGTCGTTTGCAACATGAACGTCAAGCGAGCTTGCCTGTTCACTGCCCTTGAGCTTTTCAAGCGGCTCCTGAATCTGTATTTTCTGGCAATCAATGAATTCTGACTGTTCCTGTATCATTGCAAACTCCCTGCCCCTGCAGCTCTCGCAGATGTTTGGCCCTTTCACCTGCTGGCTGTCCTGGAAAATCCTGTAGGTTGCTGAGCATTTCCTGCACTCCCAGAACGCAATTTGTATTTTTGGCAGGACATCTGTTATCTGCCTTACAAGCCCCTCCACGCTGATTAGCTTTCCAAGATGCTGTGCCCCGATATCTTTTATCAAGAGTTCCTTTTCCGGGTGGTTGTAAAACCTGATAAATGGCTTGAATTCCTCTATTTCTAATGCCGGCACTTCCACTGTTTCAATTGCCTTTTCTGCTGCTTCAATCAGGGCATCAGGCTTTTCCAATAGCTCGCTTTCCAAAATAGGGTCAAACCTTCCAAGCTCGTTGATGTCAATGTTTAGGGAGCGCTGTTCAGGATAGCCTGCCACAGTCCTTTCAATCTTTTTCTTGTACACTGTTTCAAAGAACGCCTGGAATTTTGCCACATAGGGATTGCCGGCAGGCCCTTTTTCCAGCTCTTCAAGGTTTATTTCCAGCTTTTTTTCCATCAAATCCCCAAACAACCTGCTTTTTTTCCTTTTTTTAAGGCATTCCAGGCAGTGAGTTTCCCCTGAAAGCCGCTGTTGGGAGAAAAAAGGCCATTTTTTTTTGCAGCAGGTAATATTGCTGCATAATTTTTATTATTCCGATTGCTTTCACAATCCAAACTTACCTGCAATCAAAAAAAAGAAAAACAAAACAAACCGCTTTATTTTTTATAGTGCCTTTCCCGAATTACTTTTTTTTCTTCCGGATTTTTTCCCTTATCTGCTCTTCTATGCCAAACCATCCCTTTATTTTTTGCAATTGTTCAGGGCTGTCAATCTTGTCCCTTGCGGTCAAAATTGAAATCTGAACCTGTAATATCGCTTGCTTTATTTCGAGGACATCTATTTCAGCCTGAACACTTCTTAGACCCTGAATTGCCAGTTTTCTGAGCCTTTTTTCTTTTCCTGCAAGTTCCTGTTTAAGTGATACAAGCAAGTGGCTAAGCCTTGGCAGTTCAGTTCTTGTATGCAACACTGCCCTTTTTCTCCTGAATTCAAGCAGGCTCATTAGGTCAAATGCAGTGCTTGTGTGCTTTGCCTGTTTTAGGTTTTCTGCACCGGGAAATTTTATTGTTGCCGAACTCCGCTGCCTTTTTGCATTTGCCTCCCTTTTCTTCCTGAGCCTGAGGATGTCTCTTTTCTTTTTTCCAGGCATGCCCATTCCACAATTCTTTAGCTGTAAGGAATTATATTAAAGTTTGTTTGCTTTTCTCTTGTTTCGGAGGTGAAGCGGTTTTGAAGAAATTCTATATCACAACAGCAATTGATTATCCAAATAATAAGCCACACCTCGGCCACGCCTATGAGAAAGTGTGCGCTGACTGCATTGCAAGATGGCACAGGCTTTTGGGAGAGAATGTTTTTTTCAGCACTGGAACAGACGAGCATGGCAAAAAAATCCAGAACTCTGCAGAAAACGCGGGGATGAAGCCAAAAGAATTTGTTGACTTTCAGGTGAAATTTTTCAGGGAACTTTGCGAGAAATGGAATATTTCAAATGACATTTTTATCCGCACAACCGATTCTGGCCATGAGAAAACAGCACAGTCAATTTTCAAAAAACAGTTGGATAATGGGGATGTTTACCTTGGCGAATATTCTGGATTGTACTGCACCCATTGCGAGAACTATTACACTGAAAAAGAACTAACGCATGGAAAATGCCCTGTTCATGGAACACAGACAGAGTTACTGAAAGAAGAAAGCTATTTTTTTAGAATGGGCCAATACCAGAAAAATCTTATCCAGCATCTTCAGGAACACCCTGAAACAATTTTTCCGGAAGGAAAGAGAAAGGAAATTCTGAACAGATTGAAAGTGCCATTGAGGGATTTGAGCGTGAGCAGAACAAGCTTTGGCTGGGGAATTCCCGTTCCAACAAACAAAAAACACGTTATTTACGTCTGGGAAGATGCCCTGATAAACTATCTCTCTGCCATTGATTATCCAAAGGCAAAATTCAAAAAATTCTGGCCGACAGATGTGCATGTTATTGGGCAGGATATTTTATGGTTTCACTATACTATTTGGTATTCTATTTTAATGTCTGCAGGATTAAAGCTTCCAAAAAAAATTCTTGTGCACGGCTTCATCAACACTGAAACAGGGGAGAAGATGTCAAAGAGCAAAGGCGCAGTGATCAATCCCATAGAGCTTGTTGAACAGTTTGGAACAGACCCTGTGCGCTATTTTCTCCTGCGGGAAATCCCTTTCGGGGAAGATGGAAAATTTTCATACAAAGCACTTGCTGAAAGGAACAACAACGAGCTGGCAAACGAGCTTGGCAATCTCCTGAGCAGAACCCTTTCAATGGTTGAAAAATACGATAATGGAAAAATCCCAAAAGGAAAAACTGACAAAGAGCTAACAAAAAAACTAAATTTCCCAAAAATAAAAAAGCACATGGCGGATTTTGAGCTTCATAGTGCCCTTGCCGGAATTTTTTCTTTTGTTTCTGCCTGCAACAAGTACATCAATGACAAGCAGCCCTGGAAACAGAAGGAAAAGGAGCGGAACAATGCCTTGTATGCTGTTGCCGATTCCCTTAGAATAATTGCCATTCTTCTGCGTCCTTTCATTCCCTATTCCGCCCACAGGATTTCAGAGCAACTGGGGGTAAAATGCGGCACTTTAGCAGACTGTGGTTTTGGAAAATTGAAACCCGGGGCAAAAATTAAGAAAGGGGAAATATTGTTCAAAAAAATCGAGTGGAAGGAACAGGAAAAGCGGGCAAGAGAAATAAAAGTTGTTGTTGAAAATGAAGTGAAAAATTTGGGCCTGAAAGCAGTTTCTGCAGTAATTGAAAATGCAAGGGTAAAGAAAAAGCACGAGGGCCTGGAAAAACTGAAAGAGCAAGCCGCAAAAAATTGGGTGCATTCCAGTGAAATTGATGCGCTTGTTTCTGATTATGAAAGGGTTTATTCCGAATTGAATGTTTCCGCAAAAAATTCTGTCAGGAACCTTATTGGACTGGTTGAGGAAAAAGGCCAGCTTCCCCAAATCAATACCGCAGTTGACTGCTACAACATCGTTTCCCTGAAGCATGGCCTGGTTGTCGGGGGGCATGATTTGGATAGGGTACTGGGAAACATGAGGTTTGCAATTGCAAAAGGAAATGAGATTTACGTTCCTTTGGGGAACAACGAGAACAAGGGGGTTGCAAAAGGAGAGTTTGCTGTCCTTGATGACAAGCAAGTAATCTGCCGGCTGGATGAAAAACAATGCGAGGAAACAAAAATTGGCAATTCAACCAGGAACATTGTCTTGTATGTGCAGGGCAACAGGAAAACAAGCGATGCTCTCCTGCAGCAGGCACTCAAGGAAATCTGTGAACTGATTGTAAAGTACTGCGGAGGAAATTACAGGCTGTTGCAATAATTTTCCTCTTTTTTCTGAAAGCAGTTTTTAAACCGTTTGGGTTCTTATTGGTTTTTATGCTTGCCTTGCGGGTTTCCAGCGCGCTGAAATCTTTTCGCCACGGAACCCAGAATGTTCTTGCCTTGAATGATGTTTCTTTCGAAATTGAGCCAGGCAAAATTTTTGGGCTGCTGGGCCCAAATGGCGCAGGAAAAACCACTTTGATTTCTGCCATTTGCGGGCTGATTGAATTGGACAATGGTTTTATTGAAGTGTTTGGGAAAAATGTGGCAACCGAGCGCTCTGCCATTATTGAAAAAATAAATTTGGTGACGGGTTTTGCTGGACTACTATACGGTTTGAGCGTGGAAGACCTGCTGTATTATTACTCGCTGTTATATGGGGTTTCAAGGAAACGAGAGCAAATCGACTGGGTATTAGAACAGACTGGCTTGGGCAAAAAAAGAAAACAAACAGCAACCACTCTTTCATCCGGCTTTAGGCAGCGGTTTTACATTGCCAAGGCCCTGCTTTCAAACCCCAGCCTGTTGCTGATGGACGAACCCACTGTTGGCTTGGATGTGGAGAGTGCACGGCAAATCCGCTCTCTAATCAAAGACCTCAAAAAGCAGGGAAAAACAATTTTGCTTACCACCCATTACATGCATGAAGCTGAAACCCTGTGTGACAGGCTGGCCATCATTAATGAGGGCCGCATTGTGGCCATTGGAACCGTTGCAGAGCTCAAAAAAAAGGCCGGAAAAACATCAGGTTCATTGGAAGATGCTTTTTTGGCAATCACAAAAAGAAAGTGGGAGGGAGATTTTGTTGAACCAGATGATTGAGAGGATTGCAAGCCAGCCGTTCAAGAGCCTTAAACTCTTGTCCAAAAGCCCGTTCAGGTTTTTGGATGTAAGCGTTTGGCCACTGACTTTTTTGTTTTTGTTCATTTTCATGGTAAGGGCTTTTGCGCCCAGCCCGGAATTACTGCAACTGATCATCATGGCCATGGCGGGCTGGCAGGCAGTCCACCACGCCCAAATGGGGATTGGGACAACTTACATGGAGGAATACTGGTCGCAATCTCTGACTCACTTGTTTATTTCCCCGATGCGCCTGAGCGAGCTGGTTATTGGAGGAATCATTACTGGGCTTGTAAAGCTGCTTATTGTAATAACATTGTTTGTTATTGCGGTTTTTACCGTGTATGGCATAACCATATCAAACTGGGCCCTGTTTTCAACTGCCTTGTTTTTTTTGTTTTTGTTTGGGATTGCGATTGGCATGCTGAACTTGTCAGCCATGTTTTTGTACGGTGAACACGCGATTTCGCTGGTTTGGACCATTTCTGACATTTTTGTAGTGTTATCTGGAGTATATTATTCCATTTCTGTCCTGCCTGCCCCACTGCAAGCAATTGCCGGATTGCTTCCAAGCACATACGCTTTCGACTTGCTAAAGTCCACGATTGAAGCAGTAAGTGTTAACTGGGCGAATTTAATAGCCCTGACTGTGATCTGGCTTGTGGGGAGTTTTTTAATCCTGAACCGTGCTTTTGCCATGGCCAAAAAAAATGGCAAACTGGTAAGGGTTGCATGAACAAGTGATTGCTCGTTATACAATCAGTTTTTTCAATTTTTCCTGAATTTCTTTTCCCTTTTTTTCTTCCAGTTTTCCCCTGTTCCATTCGAAGCTGAGCATGTCCCCTTGCTTTCTTGGTATTACGTGGAAGTGCGCGTGCATTACTATTTGCCCTGCTGCCTTGCCGTTTGACTGGGCAATGTTCCACCCTTCTGCCCCTGTTGCCTGCAGCACTGCTTTCGAGATTTTTTGCACTGCGACAATTGTTTCTTTCAGTTCTTTTTCAGGCATTTCCTGGACTGTTTCAAAATGCTTTTTTGGAACCACAAGGCAGTGCCCGTTCACTGCCGGAAAAATATCCAGGAAAGC
>CAYJWT010000029.1:0-3554 GCA_964373935.1 uncultured archaeon
TTTTGGGCTAAAAAACCAAAAAACCACAAAAAATCACCCAATTTTGTCCCAGAGTTTTACCGTGCCTTTTTCATGGTTTCTCCTTGGAAATGTTTTCTTCTATTTTTTGCAGTTGTTTTTTGCCTTTTTTTTTGTGCTTTCTTCAATGAGTCTGGATTTCTTGCTTTTTTGATGGGCAAGCTGTTGCTGGAATTCAATTATTTTTTCACTGTCTCTTTTCAGGGCTTTTAATTTTTGTTCAAGAAAATTTTTGTCCAAGAGAATCACGCGTTTTTTGCCAGTGTTGTTTGCTTGAGGAAATTGTTGGCTTTCTTCAGCATTTGCCTTGCGTTCCCGAAGGTAAGGGTCTGCATTGCTTCCCTGAAGCCAAGCCATTTGTATGCCTTGTGCTCGAAGGAAATCTTGACTGTTTTTTCTTTTGTTTCAACGAGGAAAAACCTGACCTGCTTGAAAACAGTTTCCTTGCCTCTTTTGTAATAGTATGTTATTTTTTCCCTGAATCCCGGCACAAGCCTTGCTGTTGTAATGCCTGTTTCTTCCTCCAGTTCCCTCAGGGCTGTTGCTTCCTCTGTTTCCCCCTCTTCCACATGCCCTTTGGGAAAATCCCAGTGCCCTGCAGCGTATTTCAGGAGCAGGAAAACCGGCAATTGCTTTTCCCTCACGAAAACGATTGTGCCGCAGCTTTTTTCCTTTTCCATTTCACATCAACTGCTCGTATTTGGAGTGGTTGAATTTGTAGAGGAAACGCTTTAGTTTTGCGCCATTGAAGGAATACTTTTTCAGGCATTCCTCCATTGTGCCGGAGAAAGCAAGAAAATCATGCTTTTGCGCCGGGTCAAGAATGAAAAAAACGCCCTTGTGGTTTGTGAGCACAAAAGCGTGTGTTTTCAGGTTTTCCAGCTCCGCAATAACAACCTCTGCCTGCCCATCCCCCAGTCCAAAAAGCAGGCTGCACAGGAAAACAGCCAAGTCTTCATCGTCAGCGACTTTGGATGAAAAAATTTCTTTTGGAGAAAGCCAGAAGTTTATGCTTACGCCTGCTTCAACAAAGCCAATTTCCTCTGAAACAAACTCAAAAATTTTTTTGGCGGTTTCAAGGTAGTCAGAACTGAAGCCATAATCTGGTTTCCTGAAATCCTGGATTATTGATTGAATTGTCAGGTCATCTGCGGAAACAAGGTCTTTTATTTCCCCAACGGTCTTGCGCTCTTTTTCGTTTATGAGGTCAGAGTATTTCTGGAGAAGCAGCTTGTAAAGCCGGAGTTTTTGGGATTCCTGGCTTTCCTTGTGGCCGGGAAACGCCAGTCTGGTCTGCTTTACTGCATCAACACTCATGGGATAATAATAAGTGGCAAAAAACGGCTATAAAACTATGTTTTTAGCCAGAAAAGCGCTTTTTCAGGGCTTTTTCAACTTTTTTTGGCACAAAAGCAGAAACCTTTCCCCCCAGCCCTGCTATTTCCTTGACAATGCTAGAATTGAGGAAAAAGTACTTTTCGTCAGTCACAATAAGCACTGTCTCAATGCCTCCCCCCAGCCTCCTGTTCACAATTGCTGACTGGAACTCAAACTCAAAATCTGAAAGCGCCCTCAGGCCCCTTATTATTGCAATTGCTTTTCTTTTCCTAGCATAATCAGCCAGCAAGCCGGAAAAACTGCTTATTTCAACAAACCTCATTTTTTTGGCTGAGTCACGCAAAAAATTTTTCCTTTCCTCAAGAGAAAAAAAAGGCTTTTCGCCAGGGTTGTTTGCAACAGCAACAATAACTTTCTCAAAAAGCTTCCCAGCCCTATTTATTACATCAAGGTGGCCAAAAGTAACAGGGTCAAATGTCCCTGGGTAAACAGCAATCCTCATTCAAAACCCCACCACAGCACCATTACCTGTCTTTTTGTGTGAAAAAGATTTTTACTGTTATCTATTACAAAATCAGCTTTTTTTGCTTTTTCCGAGAGAGGCATTTGGGCCCTCAGCCTTTGGAGCACGTTCTTTCTTGAAAGCCCTTTCTTCAGCAGGCGATGGACCTGCTGCCCTTTTTTTGCGTTCACAACAACCACAAAATCAAACAATGCCAGAAATTTTTTGCTTGACTCAAAAAGCAACGGCACCTCCGCAACAACCAGTTTTTTCCCATATTTTTTGTGTTTGGAAATTTTTTCCTTTATTTCCCTGTAAACAAAAGGATGCACGATTGCTTCAAGCTTTTGCCGTTTCTTGCTGCTGCTGAAAGCAATTTCCCCGAGCTTTTTCCTGTCAACAGTTCCTTTTGAAAAAATTTTTTCCCCAAATTCCTTTTCCAGCGTTTTTTTCACGGCTTTTTTTTTGTAAATGGCAGCAACGATTTTGTCAGAATCTATTGTTTTTGCACCAATTTCCTTGAACATTTGCAGGACAGTGCTTTTGCCTGTTCCAATCCCCCCGGTAAGCCCCAACACTATTGCTTTCATCAGTCAATCACCAAAGAGAATTTTTTCCCGAATGATTCTGCTATTGTTGCTTCAAGCTTCTGCCTCATTGATTCAATCAGCTCTTTTTTCCTCGAATGCTCTGTTTCCTTCTGCAATGCAGCAATCCTTGCCTGCTCGAGCTGCCTTTCTGTTTCCCTGAGCATTTCCCTCTTGTCTGAAAGCAGCTTGAACATTTTTTCCTGCGAAAGCTTTCTCTCCACGTCATTCAATGCTGCTTCAGCCTCGTTCATTTTCCAGAAAAAGGAGTCAAAAAAGTTTGCCGAAAGAAGCGCGCTTATTGCCCCAATGCGCTTTCCCTTTTCCTTTTCCTTCAGCGTTATTGTTCCCTGCTCTATGGCACTCTTTGCTTCAGCAAGGATTTCCTTTATGCTTTCACCCTTAGGGTCTTTTTTTATTGCAGAAACAGGATTGGAAATAATGGATTCAAGCAGGGATTCCTGCTCTGGGCTTTTCAGAAAAAGCTTTTTTGCTTTTGCAAGAGAGGCAAGCCTTCGCAGTGGCTTGTCTGCTGCGGAAAAAACAAGGGTTACTTCTGAATTTACTTCATCTTTTTTTTTCTGCAACCCTGCTTTCTTTTCCTGCAGGGCAGAAAGCTGGGCATGCTCTTTGGAATTCTGTATTTCGGAAATTGACTCTGCAAGAGCGCTTCGCTGTTTTTCAAGGCCTGCAATTGTTGCCTTGAGAGAGGAAACTGCCTCTCTGGCCTCTGCTTTCTTCTCCTTCTGCGCAAGAAGCTCTTGTTTTGCCCCGAGGATTTTTTCAGCTGCAAAAATCGTGCTTCTTTCCTCTATGTTTTTTTTCAATGCCTCAATTGTGGCAACAAGCTCTTTCATCTGTTCGCCAATGCCTTTTACTTCTTCCTTGAGGTAAATTGAAGTGTAGGCAATGTTTTTGCCAAAAAACTGCCCTTCCCTGTGCAGGAAAACAAGGGATTCATTGCAGTAAGCAAATGCCTGTTTTGCCTCAATTCCTGCAGGGGGAAGCATTCTGTGAGAAAGAGAAACCAATTGCTTTGCCATGTTCTGCCTGCTTGTTTTCACTATTGCAGAAAGCTTCTGGTTCTGGGAGGAAAAATCTGCCTGCTC
>CAYJWT010000029.1:3564-6064 GCA_964373935.1 uncultured archaeon
AATAAATTGACGATTAAAAAAAGAAAAATTCGTTTGGCCATAATGTCTCCTGATGACAAGATAATACATCTTACTGGTAAGTCAATCTGGTAAGAAAAAGACAAAGTATGAAAAGGCTTTTCAGGGGATGTGTTTTGTGCAAAACGAGGATTATGAAAAATTTTTTCTTGTCGCTGTGTTTGCTTGTTTTCACTTTTGCTTAATGCTTCTGGTTCTGGGAGGATAAATCTGCCTGCTCTAGCTGTTTCACTGCCTGCTCAATGCGCCTGAGAGAATGCTTGATTTCAGCAAACCTTGAGGCAATAATTCCTGAAAGCTCCTGCTTGGCAGAAAAGGTTTGCTTCTCCAGGAAAACATCAATTTCAGAAATATTTAATGTAATTGCTTTTTCTTCCTGTTTCCCAAAAATCTTTTCAAAAAAACCCATGAAGGAAATAATGCAAAACAATCATTAAAAAACCAATATTTGCGCAGTTTTTCCAGAGGAAACATGCGGCCAGGACAAGCCGGATTTGGCCATATGCTCAAATGCAGTGTTTAAAAAAAACAATGCTTTTTTTAAATATTTGCACATAATTTATTTATATTATGTGAGGTGATTTTGTGGCTACAATGACAATGGCGATTCCTGATGATTTGAAGAGGCAAATGGACAAGTTTTCGATTATTAACTGGAGTGCTGTGGCAAGAGAAGCCTTTAAGGAAAAAATTAACAAGCTCAGGCTCTTGGAAGCCCTGACAAAAGATAGCAAACTGACAGAGAAAGACATACAAGAACTAGGCAAGAAAATAAAGATTGGAATAGCACGGGCACATGAAAAGAAGGCATAATTCATGGAGCTTGTAGTAGATACAAACATTCTGTTAGCCGGCGTATTGAAACCCGGAATAACACAAAAACTGTTGTTATCTGAAGAGCTTGTATTGCTAGCCCCAGACCACTGCCAGCAGGAAGTGGAAAAATACTCTGACGAATTTGCCAAACGCATGGGCAAATCAAGGAAAGAGTTTAACAGTTCCATGGCACTTATTTTTTCGGAAGTTCGAGTTCTCCCTGAACAGGAATATAAATACCTGAAAAAACACGCAATGGAATTACTGGGGGGCAATGAAGACTGGCCTTTCATGGCACTTGCAATGGCAAAACAAGCCCCAATCTGGTCAAATGATAAGGCATTCAAAAAACAAAGCAAGGTAAAAATATTCACGACAAAAGAATTGGCTGAATTCCTAGGGAAAAAACAGAAACAATTCTTCTGACTGTTTGATGTTTAAGGTGCTTTCATGGGAAGCATGCTGTAAGAAGCAATAAAAAAACAACCAAAACAAGTTCAATAATGCCTGATTTCAATGGTTTTCTGGAAAAGGCAAAAGAGTGCACAGAATGGCTTAAGGAAAGGGACGATTTCGGAATATTGTACAATTATGACTGCGATGGAATAACATCCGGGGCAATTGTTGCCAAATCCCTGGAAAGGGAAGGCAAGAATTTCAAAACAATGGCACTGAAGCAGATTTACTCTGACACAATAGAAGAAATACGGGGACTGGGCAGCAACCTTGTTTTTGTGGACTTCGGCTCGGGCCAGCTGGAACTATTGAAAAAAAATTTTGGAAAGGATTTTCTCGTAATTGACCACCATCAGCCGGAAAAAACATTGCATGAACTGCAGCTGAATTCCATGCTGTTTGGGTACAGCGGAAGCTTTGAAATCAGTTCAGCCGGAACGGCTTACTTTCTTGCAAGGGAAATCGGGAAAAAAAACCATGACCTGTCAGCGCTTGCAATAGTGGGGGCTGTGGGGGACATGCAGGACAGTGAGGGAAAATTGTCCAGCCTGAACAGCCAGATACTTGAAGAGGCAATAGAAAAAGGATTTGTAGAGAAAAAGAATGACTTACGCCTTTATGGCAGGATTTCCCGCCCTCTTACCCAGTTCCTTGCTTTTTCCACGTCCCCAATTCTCCCAGAGCTCACTGCAAGCGAAGCCAACTGCGCAAGGTTTTTGGAAGAGATGGGGATTGAATTGAAGCAAGCAGAAAAATGGAGAAGCTATGAGGACTTATTGCCAGAAGAAAAAAAGCGCCTTTCAACAGCCCTGATAATGCACCTGCATTCTTTCAATGTGCCGGAATGGAAAATACAGGAGCTAGTGGGGGAAGTGTATTCATTGAAAAACGAAAACCCAAAATCACCCTTGCATGACGCAAAGGAATTTGGAACAATGATGAATGCATGCGGAAGGAATGGGCAATCTGAAATTGCTTTGAAGGTTTGCATGGGTGACAGGCAGGAAAACTATGAGAAAGCGCTAAGTTTGCTGGTACAGCACAGGAATCAATTAAGGGAAGGAATAATGCTGATGCGCGAGAAAGGCATCCAGGAAATGGAGTCATTCTATTTTTTTGATGCGGGAGAACAGATAAAGGAAAGCATCATTGGCATTGTTGCAGGGATGCTTTATGGCGGCGGCACAATTGGCACAGGCAAGCCCATAAT
>CAYJWT010000029.1:6074-12747 GCA_964373935.1 uncultured archaeon
TAATTGCTTTTGCAAGAAACAGCGATGGCACAATAAAGGCGAGCGCAAGGGCAACAAGGGAACTTGTGAGGAATGGGCTGAACCTTGGGAAAGCGCTGAAAGAAACCTGCAATGAGCTTGGAGGCATAGCATCTGGGGGAGGGCATGCAATTGCCGCTGGCTGCAAGATTTCTGCAGAACAAAAAGAAGAATTTCTGCAAACAATTAACAAAAAAATAAAGGAATGCTTTGGCAAAACAGAATGATTTTTAAGTGTTTGATTAATGCTTGTAATTGGTGGGAACCTGGAAATTGAACAATACCTGAAAGAAAAAAAGCCATTGATTGACAGGGAAATGGAAAAAATCATTCCCAGAAAAATTAGTGCGCAATGGCTGGAAAAAGTGCTGGGAAAAGCAAAATACGCCTATGACCCTGAAACCCTTACAAAAAGCATTTCTGCTCCAATCTGGGATTTCCTGGACAGGGGGGGGAAGAGATGGAGGCCTGCATTAACATTGCTTGCGTGCGAAGCGGTTGGAGGAAAGGAAAAAGAAGCAATGCCTTTCACTCCAATTCCGGAATTAGTTCACAATGGAACAATTATGCATGACGACTGTCAGGACGATAGCAAAGAGCGCAGGGGAAAACCATGCACACACCTGATTTACGGAATGGACATTGCAATAAACACCGGAAGCATAATGTATTTTTTGCCAATGGCTATTTTTTACACTAATTCACAAAAACTCCCGGAAAAAAAAGTAAGGCAAGTTTATGACATGTACATTCAGGAAATGATGAGAGTAAGCATTGGCCAGGCAACAGACATTTACTGGCACAAGGGACAAAAAGCAGAAATAACAGAGCAGCAATACCTGCAAATGTGCTTGTGCAAGACAGGAGTTCTGGCAAGGTTTGCCGCAAAGCTCGGGGCAATAATAGGCAATGCTGACAGCAACAGGGCAGAAGCACTTGCTGGTTTTGGGGAAAGTTTGGGGATTGGATTCCAGATACAGGATGACATTCTCGAGCTGATAGGAAAAGAGTTTGCAAAAGGAAAGGGGGGGATTGGAGGGGACATTCATGAAGGCAAAAGAACCCTAATGGTAATTCACACCCTGCAAAAAGCAAGTGAAAACGACAGAAAAAGACTGGCTGAAATTTTAAATTCCCACCCCACAAAACAGGAAACAATCAACGAAGCAATTGAAATAATAAGAAAAAATGGCTCAATAGAATACGCAAAAGAAAAGGCAGAGAATATTGTTGAAGAGGCATGGAACAGTATTGACAAAAAACTGCCTCAAAGCAATGCAAAAAATCTCCTGAAAGAACTCGCTGATTATTCTGTGGGAAGGAAAATTTAGCGCACTATTTTCACAACATCCAATTGCCTGCACTTGCAGTCGTTTCCAAGCAGGGAAGAAATGCTTGGAAGTGTTCTGCCATCATCCCCTGAAACGAACTCTTTCACGTAAAGCCCTGATTCAGCAAGCACTTTTAGGGAAAAGGACTTTTTTGAAAGCATTTTGGCAAGAAGGATTTTTGCTTTCCTTTTCCTCACAAGGTCGGCCCTTCGCCCGGAAACCCTGTTCGGGGTTCTTTGCTCAACAAGAAACTCTTTTTTTGAAATGCCCCTTAAGAAATTTTTTTCGATTGTTTTTCCGCAAACTACAATTGCCTGATATATTTTCTCGTGGTTTGACTCCTTTACCTGTTCAACCATTTTTTTGTTGGAAAAGGAAAGCTTTGAAACCAAAACCTTTTTGCCGATTTTTTTGTTTATTTCCTTTTGCAGTTTTTTCAGTTCCACTTTTCTTTTTTTGGGAGCCAAGAGCTCCAAAACAAATTCCCTCCCATTGCCAAGCATCCTCACATCAACATCCTCTCTCCCGGCCCCATGGAACTTGTTGTCTTTTGCATTGAATGCTTTCAAGCAGGGTTTTGCAATCAGTTCCTGAACTGTCTGCATTCCCAGCTTGCCCTTGAACTCGCATTCCTTGCAGCCGTTGCCCCTGCATTTCGGGCAGTAGAAAATTGTTTGCGCAATCTTTCTGGAAAACTTCCTGTAAACGCCATACAGGAAAACGCTTGAAACATGGAAATGAATCATGCAGGAATTGAAGTCAACTGTAATGATTGCGTCAGGGTTTTCAAAATCCGCTTTTGCGCCAAGTTTTTTGTCAAGCTCCTTGACCAGGGAAAACTGGAACTCTTTTTTCAAGAGGGCTTTTTCATCGTCAGAAAGGTTTTTCGGAAACCTTGCCCCAAGCAGGAAGGAGCTGAAAGAATATTGCTTCAGTTCCAAAAAAATTTTTCCGGAAATGCTTTCAATCAAACCAGCATTAAAGCCATTGAAGGAAAAGGAAACAGGCAGCATAAATCATTTTTTCATGGGATGGTTTAAAGCCGCTTGCGCTGCTGCCAAGCGGGCAATCGGCACCCTGTATGGGGAACAGGAAACATAATCCAGGCCTATCATGTGGGAAAACTCAATGCTTTCCGGGTTTCCCCCATGCTCCCCGCAAATCCCGATATTGAAGTGCTTTTTTGCCTTTCTTGCCTTTTCAACAGCTATTTGCATAAGCACCCCCACACCCTGCCTGTCCAATACCTCAAAAGGGTCCCTTTCAAAAATACCTTTTTCGATGTACGAGGGACTGAACTTTCCCGCATCGTCCCTGGAAAAAGCAAGCGTGGTTTGGGTTAAGTCGTTTGTTCCGAAAGAAAAAAAGTCACTGTATTGGGCAATTTCATCCGCCGTAATTGCTGCCCTTGGGAATTCGATCATGCAGCCAATTTCATATTTTATTTTTATATTGTGTTTCTTCATTTCCTCTGCAGCAATTCCCTCAACAAGATTTCTCAATTGTTTCATTTCTTCAGCGCTTATAAGATCAGGAATCATTATTTCCGGCACAACCTTTTTTCCCTCTTTTGCTGACTCACACGCAGCTTCAAAAATTGCCCTTGCCTGCATTTCGGTTATTTCGGGATAAACTATTCCCAGCCTGCACCCCCTGAACCCAAGCATTGGATTGAATTCATGCAGTGATGCATTAAGGCGCTCCAGCTTTTCAACAGAAACATTCATTTCTTTGGCAAGGGACTCAATTGCTTTTTGGTCCTTTGGCAAAAACTCGTGCAAGGGAGGGTCAAGAAAGCGAATTTTCACCGGCAAACCAGACATTATTTTGAATATTTCAAGAAAATCTTGTTTTTGATAAGGCAATAGCTTTGCAAGTGCCTTTCTCCTCGCTTGCTCACTATCAGCAAGAATCATCTCCCTAAAAGCCTTTATCCTGCTTTCCTCAAAAAACATGTGCTCTGTCCTGCACAAGCCAATTCCCTCCGCCCCAAAACCCCTTGCAACTGCTGCATCCTTTGGAGTATCTGCATTTGCCCTTACCCCCAGTTTCCTGAAAGAGTCAGCCCACTTTAGCAGCAATGCAAACTCCCCGGAGAGGCTTGCCTCAACAAGTTCCAATTCGCCCAAAAAAACTTCTCCTGTTCCCCCGTCAATTGAAACCCATTCTCCCTCCATCACTCTTGTTTCATCCCCGTTCTGTGCAGCAGTGAAATACCCCTGTTCCTCATTCACCTTTATGTCCCCGCAGCCGGCAATGCAGCATTTTCCCATTCCCCTCGCAACCACAGCGGCGTGGGACGTTAATCCCCCTGTTGAAGTAAGAATGCCTTGCGCTGCATGCATTCCCTCGATGTCTTCAGGGCTTGTTTCCGGCCTTACAAGGATAATTTTTGCGTCTGCATCAACAGAAACCAGGTGGGCTGCTTTTTCTGCGGAAAAAACCGCTTTTCCTATTGCGGCCCCAGGGGAAGCAGCAAGGCCTTTTGCAATCACTTTTCCGTGCTTTTTTGATTCCTGCGAAAACTGCTTGTGCATCAACTGGTTCAGCTGTTCGGGCTTCACCTGCAGAACTGCCTCTTTTTTTGTTATAAGGGATTCCTTTGCCATGTCAACAGCAATCTTCACTGCAGCCATTGCTGTCCTTTTTCCAGACCTTGTCTGGAGCAAAAAAAGCTTTTTGTTTTCAATGGTGAACTCAAAATCCTGCATTTCGCGGTAATGCTTTTCAAGCAGCTTAAACAATTTCAGCAGCCGGCTGAAGGCAGAAGGTATTTTTTTCTTCAGGGAGCTAATGGGTTGCGGGGTTCTAATGCCTGCCACAACATCCTCTCCCTGAGCATTCAGCAGGAACTCCCCATAATGCTCTTTTTTCCCTGTTGCAGGGTTTCTGGTAAAAGCAACCCCTGTCCCTGAATCATCCCCCATGTTCCCGAAAACCATTGACTGAACTGTTACCCCTGTTCCGGCATCGCTTCTAAGGCGGTTTATTTTCCTGTAAGCTATTGCCCTTGGGTTGTTCCAGGAATCAAAAACCGCAGTGATCGCAAGCAGCAATTGTTTTTTTGTGTCTTGGGGAAAGGGATTGCGGGTTTTTTCATTCACAAGCTTTTTGTATTCAGAAACAATTTTTTGGAGGTCAGAAGCGCTTAATTCAGTATCATTTTTCAGTTTTTTTTCGTTTTTTTCCCTTGACAAAATTTTTTCAAATTCCTCATGCTTAACCCCCAGCACCACATCAGAAAACATCTGGATAAAGCGCCTGTAAGAATCCCAGGCAGTCCTCTCGTTTGTTTTTTCCGCAAACCCCTTCACTGTGTCATCGTTCAGGCCGAGGTTGAGAATGGTGTCCATCATCCCGGGCATGGAAACATAGCTTCCAGACCTTACTGAAACAAGCAATGGGTTTTTTGGAAAGCCAAGCTTTTTCCCTGTTTTCTTTTCCAGGGAAGAAAGCTTTTGCAAAACCTGCGTTTCCAGCCCGGAAGGCCATTTTTTGTTGTTTGAATAATAAGCCCTGCAGGCCTCTGTAGAAATAGTGAAGCCTGGCGGAACAGGCAGCCCAATGGCAACCATTTCAGACAATTGCGCCCCCTTGTTCCCAAGAATGAACTGTGCCTGTTCAGTGTTTCCCTTCCTTGTTTCCTCGAACAAAAAAACAAATCGCTTCACAACCACACCTGATTATACCATAGAAAGAGCGTGCAAAAAATAAAAAGGTTTCGTTGTTTGCAGATAAAAAAATCGTTGATTGCCATAATTATTGCACAAAGTTTTTATATTGCCACAAGCAATTTACTATTGATGAAAACAATTGATGCTGCACAGTATGCTGGGCTTGTACTGGCTGCGGTTTTTGCTTGGGCAAATTTTGCCATTGTGCAGTCTCCCCCCGGAACGCCAATTGGGGAGGCAATCGGGCGGATAACAGCAATCACCCCGGCGCTTGTGGCAAGGCCATTGTCTCAAGCAGGATTGTTCTTTTTGGGAGTGCTAATGCTGGCAATAATACTGATTTTCGTGAAAGTCGCAATTGTTATTCGAGCACACTCCCAATAGCATGCAGAATGTTTGTTTTCCTTTCTGAAAGCCTTCTCTTGACATAGGCAGGCCAGTGCCTTCCATAAGGAACATACTCTGAAACATTATACCCTTGCCTTGCAAGCTTTTTCTTCAGCCTGTTCTTTAAGCCCATGAGCAACTGGAACTCAAACTGGTTTTTCTTTTCACTGGAAAATGTCTGGGCAAGGGACTTTGCCTCTTCAATCAATTTCAGGTCATGGGTTGCAATTGCAAAATAATTCGGGTGCACGAAAAGCATTATCATTAGCTTGAGAAAATTTTCCCTTATCTCTTCCCTTGTTTTGAAAGCAACAAGCTCTTTCTCCCTGTATGCCCCTTTGGCAAGCCGGATTTTTGACTGCCTCAGTTGCAGCAGGGTTTTGATGTCCCTTTCGCCCCTCCTCAATGAGGACTGTATTGTTATCCCGACATTGTCAAACAAGGGGAGAACATGAAAGTATGCTTCAATTGTTTTTTGGGCATAATCATGGGATTCCATGTCTACCCACACAAAAACATTTGCCTCCCTGGCTTTCTCAAGGATTGCCTTCAGGTTTTTCCTGCAGAGCTTTGGGGAAAAATCCATTCCAAGCTCTGAAAGCTTTACCGAAACAGAAGCGTTCAATTTCTTTTTTCTTGTTTCGGAAACCAGTGCAAGGTATTCCTTTTCCGCTTGCTCCACAAGCGACAAGTGATTATAGTGCTCGCCAAGATAGTTTATTACAGCCCCAATGCCGTTGCTGTTCAGCTTTCTTGCCCTGTCCAGGGCATCCTTTCTCCCTTCCCCAGCAATCCAGCGCCTGGAAAGCTTTAGCAAAAAGGATTTCAGCATATGGGGAAAATAATGGGAAAAGTGGTTATTATAGGTAATTGTTCCTGCTGAAATACTCCCGCAATTGCGCCCTGACCTTTTCAGTCAATGGATATTTTCGCAACAGCTTGGAAAAAAATTTCCTCTTCTGAACGCGAAAAAAATCTTTAGACCCGGAAAAAACTTTTTCTTGCTCCACGAAAAAAAGACTGGAAATGACGATAGGGGCTCTGCCCCTATAACCCCGGCGTTAATGTCTGCGGGCTTTCCGCTCGCTGTTGCTCGCTTCAAGCCGCGCAGTATCGGTTCTCATTCATGCTTCATATAATGGGCGCGTCTGGAACTACTTTAACCCCATGATGTTGTGGCTGGTTTTCAATGTATTTTATCGCTTTGGATTGGTCTGCTCCAAAACCCTGATGATGTTCGTATCCTGACCAGAAACTTCCTCG
>CAYJWT010000030.1:0-12671 GCA_964373935.1 uncultured archaeon
GCATCATATACTATACTGCTTGTCTTTGTGCTGAAGCCATACAATAAAAGGTTTTCGTAGGCAAGGCTTGCACTCAGCAGCTCATGATTTTTTCCATTGTCAATCCTCCCGGCGTCATGCCACCAGCTGGCAATTTCAACGATTTCCGGGTCTGCATCGTAAAAAGCGCAGAGATTGAGCGCAATGTCAACAACCCCTCTTGCATGGAGCACGTTATAGCTTGGGTTGCTGATTGTTTCAAGCAGTGCTATCGCATCATTGGCTGAATCTGAAAACCTCATGCCTATCCAGCAAAAGAAAACGCAAAACTATTATTTAAGGTTTTTGCTGGTGAATTTTTTACCCATGAATGAGATGGCTGAAAAGGCTTTTGAGATTGCGAAAAACGATTTGAGGTCATGCTACCAGCAGCACGGGATTTCTGGCGGAATAACAAGGCTCAGGGATTACTATGCCAGAAACAGCTTTTTTGCATTGCTTGGGGCAACAAAGCTTGGGGATTTTGAGGCAGCGAAAAAAAACCTTTCACTCTTTCTTTCGCTGCAGAGGAAGGACGGAATGCTCCCAGAAAAGGTCTCCAGGAAACTGAAACCGCATTACGGTTTCAGGGTTTTGTTTGAGCCGCTTGACCATAACGCATTGTTCATTATTGCGCTCTCTGATTATGTTTCAGAATCAAAAGATGCCGAGTTTGCCGGAAAAAATTTTGAAAAAATAGCCAAGACAATGGCATTTCTTGAAAGCAGGGAGAAAAACGGCCTGCTTGAGGAAGCATTGCAAAGCAGCTGGGAATATTCAATACTGAAATTCGGGCATGTTCTTTACACAAACTGCTGCTATTTCAGGGCGCTCAGGGATTTTTCTTTCTTGTGCGGAGCGCTTGGAAAAAAAGAGCTGGCAGCAAAATATGCTGAAAAATCAGAAAAGACAAAGGAGCGGATTAACAGGGTGTTCTGGGCTGGAAACTTTTATGCTGACTGGGTTGATTTTTCAAGGCACGATTACTTTTCCTGCGACGGGAATGTCCTAAGCATCGTGTGGGAGATAGCTGATTTGGAGCAGTCAAAAATGATTGAAAACACAATAAGGCAATATCGGTTAAACATTGTTCCCCTTAAAACAAACTATCCGCCCTACCCTTTCTGGAGGGTTATGTGGTTTTTGCTGCCCCTGCATGCTTACCATTATCACAATGGCGCAAGCTGGCTCTGGCTTGGCGCAATGAACCTTCTTGCACTGAAAAGAATCGGGTGGACACAAGAAGCAAGGTCTGAAATAAGCGCAATGTCAAAAGTGATAACTGAAAACGGCACTGTCCCGGAGGTGCTTGACGGGGAAAAGCAGTTCAATTCCGTGCTCCTTAAGTCAGAAGTGCATTTCTCTTGGAGCGCGGGATTGCTAGTGAAAGCACTCATGGAAACAAGAAAGGAGGCCATGGCTTGACAGAACTGCTTTACCTGCATGACTCTTACCTGAGAAAAAGCGAGGCAAAAGTGGAAAAAGCAGGGGGAAAACATGCGTTTTGGATAAAAGCGTTTTTTACCCAGAATCTGGGGGCCAGCCATCTGACACCGGTAAAATAATAAGGAGCAATCAAGAGTTCCAAGTGCTTCAGGCAAAAAAACAGGGAGCAGAAATTTTTTTGGAAGTGGATAAAGAGGGGCTAAATTCCGGAGAAAATGTTTTCTGCGAGATTGATTGGGAGAGAAGGCACAAATTAATGCGCATGCACACTGCCTCACACATTATTGCAAGGGCAATATCAGGCGAGTTTGGCGCACTGATTACCGGCAACCAGCTCGGAACAGAAAAAAGCAGGATGGACTTCAATGTCAGGGAGTATGACAGGGAAAAATTTTCAGAAATAGAGAAAAAAGCGAATGAGATAGTGCAGGAAGGGCTAAATATTTCGGTGGAATTCCTTCCAGTCGAGGAAGCACTGAAACAGCCGGAACTTGTCAGGCTAAAAGACATCATGCCAAAGGCACTGAAAGAATGGAGGATTGTTTCAATAGGGAAATTTGACAGGCAGGCAGACGGCGGAACACATGTCAAGAACACAAAGGAAATCGGGAAAATAAAGATAACGAAACTGGAAAACAAGGGTGCAGAAAACAGGCGGCTTTACTTTGAGCTTGAATAAAGCTATTTTCTTTTGTTTTTTTCCAGCAAGCCGTGGGCGTGGAGAATGGAGAGTCCCCTGATATAGTGCAATACCCTGTGCAGCTGGACTTCAGTCAAGTGGGATTGGTTTTTTCTTACAAAAGCCCGAATCTCGTTTTTTCTTTGTGGGGGAATTTTTTCTTTCTTAAGCATTTTGGAAATTGCATCAACAATTTCCGGCTTTGCCCCATACCAGTCTATTCCAGCTACAGGGGGAGGGTTTTTTCTCATTGCAATAAATCTTTCCAGGCCCACTGGCTTTTTGCTTGAATTCAATAACCGGTTGAATTCCTTGAAAACAGTGTTTGCATACAGTTCAACCAGCAGGCCATGCGGGATGCTTGGTTTTGGCTGGCCAATTTCCCTGGCAACACCCTCGCTTCTGGCTGCAGCAAAAATCCTTTTCTTCAAATCAGCCTTTAATTTTGGCGGCCAATTTGCCCTGTTAATTTGGCCAAATTTTTGCTTAACAAATGCCCTCATGGAATCAGGCACTTTGGCCAAAGCAATCCTTGAAAACTTCCCCCGAACAATTCTTTTCGGCATTATAAAAAAAGAAAAAAACGATTATTTATAATTAACCTTTTCTGCAAATGACTGCCAAAAAAATTGCAGATATGGTATATTAAATTCTTAGGCATAAGATTGGTGTTATGGATGAAATCGTAGGTCGTGAGACATTCCAATATCTGCACCTCGGTCTAGCAACCTGCTTAGACTGAGGTCTTCTGTAAGGGATCTACTTTATCATCCGTCAGCTGGTTTCTCTCGTTAGACTTAGCATTGCCCAGCAAAAGCTGATTTTGTGCATAATAAATTCAAAACCATGCACAGCTTCAGCCATGTCTGTTTCTCTTGCTGAACTGATTCCAGAATCAACTTTCTGGCACAATCTCAGGAAACTGAGGGAAATGGGGCTTGTTGAGTTCGGAAACGGGAATAAACTAAAGCTGACAAACCTTGGCAAAATTTTTGCCCAGGCAAAAATGGAAAAAGGAGGAACAAAAAAATGAAAGATAGTTTTCAGGAAGAAATTCTCTCAATGGTGAAAAGCCATGGAGCAATAAACAACGATTTCCTGGCAAGGTTTGAACAGGGAAAAGCAAGCAGGCAAGAGTTTGAGCGGTTTGCCACAGAGTTCTATCATTTTTCAAGGCACTTTCCATTAGTGCTATGCAACCTGCTGATTAACACAGCAATCGAGGAGGAGGCAGCAGAGCTTACGAAAATCCTTGCGTCAGAGCTTGGCGATGGAAACCCAAAACTCAGGCACGAGCTTTTGTACAGGCGTTTCCTCAGGTCAATTGGCATAGAGCCGGAGGAAATAATGCACCAGCCAATGCTTGGAACAACAAGGCAATGGATTGAATGCCAGATGGCATTGTATGGGGGCAAGGAACATTTTGCCGGGCTTGGCGCATCATTTGGCCTGGAAAACATGGCTATCCCGATGTGGGACAAGCTGATTGCAGGCCTTAAAACATACAAGCAGAAGTGGTTTCCGAAAATGAACGTTGGCTATTTCACCTTTCACCGCCAGCTTGAAGAGCAGCATGAGGATTCAATGGAGGCGGCATTGCAGGCGCACGGGCAAAACCCTGGAATACAGCATGAGTTCAGGAGGGGGGCGGAGCTTGTCCTCAAAGCAGAGCAGGAATTCTGGCAGGGGCTTTCAGACAAAACCAGCTGAAGCCCTGCCTTTCTTTTTTCGGAAAGGCTGTGGAAAAGATATTTAATTCCGAGCATGCAGATATTACAACATGCCAAGAAGAAAGCATGATATTCCCAAGCCCAGATATGGCAAAGCCTTTGCGTCAGGGCTTGAAGCGATAATCCGGCCGGTCATTGGCCAGAGGGGAACTGTACACAAAATCTTTTTCCCTGACTGGATAACGAGAAAGTATCTAATGGGTGGAAGGCTTTCATGGATAAGCAGGCAGGCATTTTCCCCGGTAATGGCAGAAATTAGGGATGTGCAGCCGCCCCCGAGAGGAAGGCATGGTTTTCAGACACTTCCTGCAGAGCAGTGGAAAAAAATAACTTTTATTCTGGCAACCCACACTGTTTATGTGCTAAAGGCAGCCAGGAAGCTTGGAATTCCAACCCCAAATGTTTTCAGGCAGGTCTGCGTCATGGGAAAAACAGGGCTTTTTTGGGTGGTTGAAATGTCTGACTTGAGAAAAAAAGGGGCTGTTATTGTGAGTGGGGACGAGCTGGAAGAGTTCCACAAGGAAAAAAAAATTGCAAACTTTGGGCAACTGAAAAAGCAAATTCTGGCAGACGAGAGAAAAATGGCTAGAGCAGGGTTTCACCATGACTTTTCTCACAGGCGCTTTGGCCAATGGGTTGTGAGGATTGACAAAAAAACCAGAATAGGAGAAAGATTTATCGTTGATGCAACAAACTTCAGAACAGGATAGCAAAAAAGTGGACGCGGCGGGAATCGAACCCGCAGTTTCCAGCATGCGAAGCTGGCGTCTTGCCATTCGACCACGCGCCCAAATAAAGCAATAAAAGCCTGCCAAAAAAATTACGGTTCTGTTCTTTCAATGTCTTTTATTTTGTCAAAGTGCCTGTCATAGCTGACGATTTGTTTTATTTTGTTGACATGCATGGCTTGCAATACCAATGCGTCATCAAAATCAAGTCCGTGTTTTTCCATTAATCCTGCTGCCAAAATCTTGTCCATTATTGTTGTATTGTAAATGCTTAAACCTGCAAATCCAAGCAGGCTTGAAAGAAATTGGCTAATTGCCTTTGGTTGTTTTCCTTCCCTGCCTAGAATCACACAAATTGTGTCAATTAAAAAATCAGTAATTATGGCCTGTTCTTGGCTGACAGCTATGGCTTTAAGAAAATTTTCACAATCTTTGCTTTTAGATTGTTCAAGTAATACCTCCAAAAAAATATTGCTGTCAATGAGCTTCATTAGGTTACCTGCTCATTTTTATTTTCTTGTTTTAGACAATGCTTTTTCTGCTCTCCATTCGCTGGCTTTGTGCTGTAATTCCACGCTTGTAAATCTGGTTTTAGCCAATAATCCCTTAATTGCAGCAACAGGGTCTTTTGGAATAGCCGGGCTCTTATCTGTTTCTAAGATATTTTTGCTCCAAACCTCAAATGCCTGCTCTGCTGCGGAACTCAAAGAACCCCTATGATATCCAAAAACCTGCATTGAAGCCTTCCTAAACTTTTGCTCCGTAGCATCAGAAACATAAACTTTAATCCCGGCCATAATAATATCTTTGGGTATTAAGGTATTTAAATCTTTTTTAGGGCATGTGGCGATTAAAAAATTTGCATAGGTTAAAATACCTTGAAACAATTAATAATTACAGGTTTTAGGGCATGGCTGACGAGTTGGAAAATAGTGTTGAAGGGGAAGAAACGGACATTTTCGAGGAAGTGGAGCAGGAAGCAGGGAATAAGAAAAAGGGGGAAAAAAAGCCCAGAATAAAGACTGTTTCCGGGGAAGAAAAAAGTGATTTAAAGGAAACCATAAAGAGCGTGCTTATTGCAAAGGCCGTGCAGGCAGCGAAAAGAGATGATGAAACAATTCCCCTTGGGAAAGAGGAGGGGATCAAGGAAACCGGGGCAAAGGCAGGGGTTCAGGTAAAAGAGGGGGAAAAAGACGGGGGAAAGGCTGTTGAGCTTAATTTTCTGCTTGCAGAAGGCCAAGGGGCATTCATTGGCAGAAAAAAGGGCGTGTTTGAGAAATACGGCATGCAGGCAGCATTATACATTGGAAGGGTACAGGAAACCCCATTCAAGGATACTGACCTCTACCTGGATGGGCTTAACCCGCATGTTGTTTTTGTCTGTGGGTCAAGAGGCAGCGGAAAAAGCTACCTGCTTGGCGTTTTGGCGGAAGAGCTTGCGGTCAAGAACAAAAATGTGGGAATTGTGGTTATTGACCCTGTTGGGGTTTTCTGGAGCATGAGGTTTCCGAACAGGGAGGATAAGGAAATTGAACTGCTTGCAAGATGGGGCATGCTCCCGCAGGGCCTGAAGAATGTGAAGGTCTTCATTCCTGATGGAGTGAAGGAAAAGGTGCCAAAAACAACTTTTGATGCGACTTTTTCAATCCAGCCGCCATTGCTGACAACTGATGACTGGTGTCTGACATTCGGGATTGACAGGTTCAGCCCAACAGGTTTGTTGCTGGAGAAGGGGATGGAAAAAGTAAGGAAGGGCTACAGGACACAGGAAGGCAAGGAAGTGAAAGGCAGGGGAGACAAGTATTCGCTTGAAGACCTTATAGATTGCCTCAGGCTGGATACAGAACTGAATTCGACTGAAAGGGGATTCAAGCCGGATTCTGTGAGGGCGTTGGTTTCCAGGTTTGATTCTGCAAGGTCATGGGGGGTGTTCAGTGCAACAGGAACCCCGCTTTCTGAACTCAGCACTGAAGGCCAGCTGACAATAATTGACACAAGTTTCCTTGACGAAAATGTTGGCGCACTTGTTATCGGAATAATTGCAAGAAGAGTATTAGCTGCGAGGAAGATTTCCACAAGAAGGGAGGCAGCACAGAGGTTCAAGGATGAAGGCATGGGTGATTTCCTGGATAGTGAAATTCCGCCAACCTGGCTTTTCATTGATGAAGCCCATACACTTATTCCAAGCGGTAATGTGAGAACGCCTGCATCAAATGCGCTTGTTGAATATGTGAAGCAGGGAAGGCAGCCAGGGTGCAGCCTTGTTTTTGCAACACAGCAGCCAAGTGCGATTGATACAAGGGTGCTGAGCCAGCTCGACATAATTTTCACCCACAAGCTTGTTTTTGATGATGACATCAAGGCAGTGTTCAAGCGCACTCCAACTGTCATTCCTAAATTATTCAGGCACAGCAGCTATATCAAGACCCTTCCAGTGGGAATGAGCATTGGGGGGGACAGGAGGGAGGAAACAAGCAGGGCTTTCCTCATGAAAACAAGGCCAAGGATGTCCCAGCACGAGGGCAGGGAAGCAGTAACAACAGAAACAAAAAAAGACCTTGATGACAAGCAAGTGAGAAAGCTTGCTGTGGAAATGGCTTTCGCCCAGCTTGAAAGGGAGGGAAGCCTAGATGAAGAAAAAGTCATTGCGCTAGTGCACAAGCTAAACGAAAAATACAACTCCAGAATACAGGCAATGGAAGTGATTTCGGCGCTTGAAAAGAAAGGCGCAGTAATCAATCCAAAGGACATGAAAATAGGGCTGCTGGAAAAAGAGGCAGAGAAAATCATTGAAGAGGAACCAGAAAAAATTGTCCGAGAGGGTGCAAGAAGTGTTCTGGGAGAAAAAACCGAGCTGCTTGCTTTTCCAGCAAGGATTGATGAGGGAAAAGCAATAAGGATTGTTGACAAAATGAGGAAAAAAAAGCTGTTTGGGCTCATTGGGGAAGAGGAAAGGGTGGAAAAGATTGTGCTCAAATACCTGCCAGTGTACAAGGTTTTCTACAACTATTTCAACACCCAGAACACTTTCAACCAGGGGCTTGCATACATTGACAGCTTTACCGGGGAATTCCTGCAGTTTGATTCCGCGAGCCAGAGGTTTATTGCCTCAAAAGGATTAAAGGAACTGAATGAACTCAGCGAGCTTGAGGTGAAAGTGTTGCTTGCAATAGGGAACAGGAAGACAGAGCAAGAGGCAATAGAAAAAAAAACCGGCGAAACAAAACCCAGATTAGAAAGAGCGCTTGATGGCCTGCTCGAAAAAGGCATTATTGCAAAGGAGACAGCCGCGCAGTCAGAATTCTTTTCTGTGAAAAAGCAGTTTGACCTTCCACCAAACCCCCTGCACCCCCTCCTTGAATCCCTGAACAGGATGGCCGTTTCAGAGGTTGAGGCGCTTGAACTCCAGAGGGAGGTTGTTGACAAAACAAAAATAATTGATGCCCTGAAAAAGCTCTGGAAAAAGCTTGTTGTCACGAGCATAAAACAGGTTTACCTTCCATTCTACGAGGCAGTGCTCAGGCAACCCTATGGCAAGCACAGGCGCATCTGGATAGAAGCAGTAACAGGAAAAGAAATGGACTTCATAAGGTGAAAAAAAATGGGTTTGAAAAGATTTATTAAAAGAAAGATAATTCAGCATAAACTAAGAGAAAGAAGGGAAAAAGATTTTTTCGAGGGAATTGAAAGGCTTGAGAGATTAAAAAATCTAAAATTTGAACATGAAGAAGCAATAAAAAAACAGGACACAGAAAAGTTAAGAGAGCTAATTAAGCTAATTCAAAAGAATCTCAGAAGCCTTCGCGAACACATTAAATATGCTGAGAAAAATGAAATGCCACAGCGTGCTGAAAGCTGCAAGGCGAGAGAACAACAGCTCATTGGCTATAGAACACAAATTCTACAACATTTAAGTAGAACAGAAAGGGAAAAAAAATTCAGGGAAAATTAGATTATTTTCATTATCACTTTTGCAATTTTTCCGGCATCATGCCTGAGGTATTCCCGCCTGTTTTCGCCCTGTTTTTTTTCACGGCCTTTCTGTAAAATTTTTGCAGAAACAGCTTTTACCACAAGTTTTTTGATTTCATTAACGTCTGGTTTAACAAAGAAGGCATTTTCTTTTTCATAAGCTGCAAGAAATTTTTTTTCCGGCTTTTCAGAATTTATTATTGCAAAATCAAGGGCATTTTTGCCAAGGCATTCCTCGATTTTTTTGACATGCATTGAAGCAGGATAATTGTCTGTCTGCCCCTGTTGGGTCATGATGTTACAGATGTAAATCTTTTTTGCGCTGCTTTTCTTGACTGCCTGTGAAAGGCCTTTTACAAGAAGGTTTGGGATAATGCTGGTGAACAGGCAGCCCGGGCCAATGATTATTGCGTCCGCTTCTCTTATTGCTTTTATTGCATCTGGGAGTGCTTTTGCGTTCGCGGGTTTGAGAAAAGCCTTTTTTATTGGCGAGCGTCCTGAAACATCATTATCCCTTGCAACAATTTTATCCTCTTCCTCGATTATTGTTCCATCCTCAAGCTCAACGCAGATATGCACGTTATCCAGGGTCGCTGGCAAAACTTTCCCCTTTATCGCAAGAATCCGCCCTGCTTCAGCAAGGGCTTTCTTGTAGGAACCGGTTGTTTTTGCGAGCGCTGCAAGGAAAATGTTGCCAAAACTGTACCCTTTCCACTGCCCTGACTCAAACCTGTAACTGAAAAGCTCTCCAAGCAGGCCATTCTCGCTCAGTGCAACAAGGCAGTTCCTGATGTCCCCTGTTCCCGCAATTCCCAGTTCTTTCCTGATGATGCCAGTTGTCCTGCCAGTGTCTGTCACAGTGACAATTGCGGTAAGATTTGGAGTGAATTTTTTCAGCCCAGAAAGCATTATGGATGTCCCGCTTCCCCCACCCACAAGCACAATTTTTGGTTCATTATTTTTGGCATTTTCAATTTTTTGAATTATTCCAGGCAATTCGCTTAATTTTTTTATTTTGTAATCTGCTTCCTCCATGTCCGACTTTGGCTTTGTATCCTTGAATCTGCCATGCAGCATCTGGACAGTGTGTGTTCCAAGGCGGTTGGATATTTTTATTTCGGAAAAAACCCTGTCCCCAACCGAAACAGCTTCCTGCGGTTTTGCAGAAAGCTTTCTGAGTGCCTGAACAAAACAGTTCTCTTTTGAAGTGCCTTTTTCAGCATCATGCACTATTACAAAATCAACAATTTTTTCCAGCCCAAGCAGCCGTATTTTTTTCATTTGCCTGCTCGGCAGGCCGCTTGTCACAATTCCGGTCTTTATGCCTTTGCTTTTCAGTTCTCGGAGAAGGGATTTTGCTTCTGGAAAAAGGAAGATTTTGGGAACATTGTCAGAATTATACTCATGCAAGACTTTCTCCAAAACAGCACTCTTGTTATAGACGGGGAATTTTTCCAGTATTCTTTCAAAAACATCCCCCTTGTCCCCGAATTTTTTTATTGTTTCAATCTGGAGCTTGTATGCCTGCTGTTCCGTCAAAGGCAACCCTGATTCAACAAACGCCCTTGCAGCCCTTTTCCTTGCCTGTTCCACCAATTGCCCGGTGCAGTCAAACAAAGTGTCATCCAAATCAAAAATAACTGCTTTTATTTTAGGCATTTTGCTCACTAAAGAAAAAATTGAAAATTGTTTATAATATGATTTTGTTCCAAAATTGCACCAAAAAACTGTTAAAAATACATTGCCAGAACAAGTTCATCTACTCCATTATAGTAATGATTTGGCAGCAATGCCTCTTTCCTGAAACCCAGCTTTTCGTAAAAGTGAATAGCCCTTTCATTGTTTGAATGAGTCATGAGGTAAAGCTTCCTCAGCTTTTTTCCGTGTTTTTCATAAAACAACTTAATGGCCTTTACAAGCTCTTCGAAAATTTTTTGTGCTAAACCTTTTCCCTTGAATTCATCTAAAACAGCAATCTTGTGCATTTCCGCCAGCTCGTGCTTTGGCAGATCATGCATTTTCCAGGTTGCTAAACCAACAATTTTTTTGTTTTGCCATGCAACAATATAATTCACCCCCCCCGAAAAATCTTTTAAAAAAAATTCTTTTGCTTCATTAATATCTTTCATATTGTAATTCTGCAATAAAACAATCGCTATTTTCTCTGCATCATTCTCAGCAGGCTTTCTGAACACAATTTCATTCAACTGTAACTGATTTTGCAAGATTTTTTGGCTTGTCAATCTCACACCCCCTCTCCTCAGCAATGTAATATGAAATCAATTGCAATGGGATTACAGAAAGAATCGGGGAAAATATTTCCAGCGTTTCTGGAATTTCTATTGCAAAATCAGCCATTTTTTTTATTTCTTCATCCCCCTCATTGCAGATTGCAATAATCTTTCCCTTTCTTGCCTTAACCTCTTGAATATTTGAAATAATTTTTTCTCTTATTTTATCTTTTAATGCAATGAAAAACACCGGCATGTTTTCGTCAATTAAAGCAATTGGGCCATGCTTCATTTCCGCTGCAGGGTAGCCCTCCGCATGGATATAGGAAATTTCCTTCAGTTTTAATGCTCCCTCCATTGCTATTGGGTAATGCAGGCCTCTTCCCAGAAACAATGCATTGCTTGGTTTTGCAAAATTTTTTGATAATTGCTCGATCTCAACATGCTTTGCTAAAATTGTTTGAATTTTTTTTGACAGCTTTTTTACTTTAGCAATTTCTTTTTCAATATTTTTTCCATTTTCTTGGTTTAATTTTAAAACAATAAGGGAAAGAAGAAACACAGCGGCTGTGAATGCTTTTGTGCTTGCAACAGCAATCTCTGGCCCAGCCCTAATATGCAGAACAAAATCGCTTGCTCTCTCCATGCTGCTTCCTTTCACATTCACAATACTCAAAATCCTTGCTCCCTTTTCTTTCGCAAGCTGTATTGCTGCCAAGGTATCGGCTGTTTCGCCAGACTGTGAAATTGCTATCACAAAATCTTTTTCAGAGATTATTGGACTGCGATAGCGAAATTCAGATGCATATTCTGGCTTTGCCTCTTTCAACGCGAACTGCTCGAATAATTGTGCACCCAACATACCCCCATAGTGAGCTGTTCCACAGGCGAGGAAAACGATCCTTTTCGCTTTTTTTATTTCCGCAACAATTTCTTGCGGGAAATCTATTTCACTGTCTTTCAAATGCTCTTTCAAAAGCTTATCCAAAACAATTGGCTGCTCAAATATTTCCTTAAGCATAAAGTGCTTGAAATAGCCCTTGTTTGCATCATCAATTTTCCAATCGATGTTTGAAACCATTTTTGTTACTGGCTGCATTTCCCTGTAATCAAAAAACTCTGGTTTTTCCGAAACAACAACCATTTCAAAATCCCCCAAAAAAATAACTTTGCTGGTGTGTTTTAGAAAAGCGGTTGCATCACTTCCCAAAAAAATCTCTTTTTCTTTTAACCCAATAACCAAGGGAGCTCCATTTCTTGCAGCAAGCATTTCTTTTGTTTCAGTGCTCAAAACAGCTATTGCAAACTTCCCTTTCAAATGTAAAAGAGTTTTTTGAAAAGCTTCTAAAAAAGAAAATCCTTTCGAAAGAAAATCTTCAATTAAATGGGGTATTACTTCAGTGTCTGTTTCAGAAACAAAAGTGTAATTTGAAAGCTCTTGCCTTAGCTGCAAATAGTTCTCTATTTCCCCATTGTGAACAACAGCAATTTTTTTGTCAGAAGAGAATTGAGGATGAGCATTTTCTTTTGTAACAATGCCATGGGTTGCCCATCTTGTGTGCCCAATACAGAATTTTGATTCTGGAAAGCCCTGTTCTTCAATGTTCGAAATATCCCCAATATTTTTTTTTACAAAAAATCCATTTTCAGTAATTGCTGCAATGCCATAACTGTCATAGCCACGGTAAGAAAGGGTTTTCAGGGCATTCACAACAATCTGAACTGCGTTAAGTTTTCCATAATATGCTGAAATTCCACACATATAAAAACCAATTTTTTTGTTTTAAAAAATTATTTGGTACAACTGTAAAGGCAAATCAAGAGTATTTCCCGGAGTTTATTCTTTCAATCAGTTTTCTCATCAAAG
>CAYJWT010000031.1:0-8768 GCA_964373935.1 uncultured archaeon
CTGGCATGCAGCATCATAACATGGAGGACAACAGGACTAATGGGATAGGCACTTACTTGTTCAAGCCATTTGGTGAGCTTTTTCCCACACCAGACAGCTTGAACGAGGGCTCTGAATATTTGAAAAAATTGTTCAGGAAAATCTCTTCAGGGGGAAAAATTGTTTTTTCTTTAAGCGAACATGCATCCCGGTATGCTGATAAAATTGCTAATGCTGTAAGGCGTGTTTTGTCAGGCGAGAATCCTGAAATTTATATTCACGAAGCCTCAATTTACATCACAAAAAAATAGTTCATCCGCTTAAAATTATTCTTCCTGCCATTATCTGGATTTTTTTCCTGTTTATTTCAACTTCTTTTTTTGTTTTCACGTCGCTGTATAAAATTGTGTTTTTTCTCTTGTCAATGTTTTCAACTTTTCCTACCCATGTTCCCACTGAGTCATAGACTGGCATTCCAACCAGGAGTTTTGTGATTTTTTCCCTCACGTCCATTATTTCCGAGAGCTTGAATGCAATGAGCAGGATTGCAAAGCTTGCCAGCACAATGAACAGGAAGAGGTTGAGGTCTGCCTGCCTCAGGAAAACAAGGGTTGCTGCGTCCAGGATAAACCATACAAGCATTACTGACACGCCACTGAGGAAATACCTTCTCAGTTCAAAAGCCCTTTTCAGGTGCACTGCATCAATGCTTTTTCCGAGGATGAATGCTATTGCGGAAAGCACCAGGAACAAGTATGTTGTTCTTGCGATTGCAAGCGCGTCAATCAATGGGTCTGCAAGTTGTGTTTCTGCAAAAGAATTGTATGCATTAACAAGCCCGAAGACAAAAATGAAAATGCTGCCAATGTAGAAGGGGAAGCTTGTTCGCTGCACTGAGATGGATGTTGTAAGGTTTCTTGCAAAGGAAAGCAGTTTTTCCTCTATCCCAAAGCCCTTGAGGATGAGGTATGTCCCGAAAACCAGGGAAACAATCTGCAGGCTTAATGTTCCCAAGGCAAAAAAAAGCAGCAGCACTATTCCCGGTATACCAAAAACAATCCTTGCGAGGAAGGGGTCTTTCAGGGCTTCCTTTATTGTATAGTATGTTGATTCCACAATCTGTGCCTGCTTTACTATTACTGTTTCCTTGGAGAAAATTTTTGCTCTGCTCTGCAGCAGTGGAATTACCTGGTCATCTTCCGCGCCATCTGTTACCAGCACAAACCCGTCTGTTCCCCCAATGCTTTCAAGCACTTTGTCAAGCTGCCTGTTTATTTCCTTGTCTGATTCAAAGCCCTGCTTCCCGTGCCCTGTCAAGGTGGCAATTTCAGAGTTCGGGTGGCTTTTTTTTATTTCCTGGAATTTTTTCACTGCGGCAAAAATGCAGTTTGCATCGCTTTCCTCTGGGTCTGCAAGGGCAAGCTTTGTTGCAGCATCAAGGTTTTTCTCCTCCCCAATCACAGGCCCCTGTAACCCGGTTTTTCTCCCCAGGTCATCATCCCTGTCCACGCACACAACAAGCAGTCTCTCAGGATTTTTTGCCATAAAAACAAATTAGGGTGTTTCCCATTTAAAATTATTCTTTTACCCCCAGAAGGTATCTTCTAAGCGAGGGAAAGCTTGTTTTCCCATTACAAGCCTTATTGCCTGTTTTGCAGAAAGTTTTCCGATGAATTTTCTGGTGGAAACCATGTTTTTGTTCACTTCTCTTTTTCAAGCAGCCATTTCCAGAATGGCTTTATTGTTATCTCGTGGCCTTTTCTTTCCGTGTTTTTTGTCAGGAGAATTAAGTGTTTTGCCCTTGCCTTGAATGTCTTTTTGAAGGCCAGCAGTGATTTTGTTTCCCTTTCGTGGATTTCGTCTGTGTATGATATGTTTATTGCAGTCAGGGTGTTGTCAGTATTTTTTACCACAAAATCCACGTCTCCATTTTTTTTCCAGTAATATACGTCTTTTTCCATTCTTTTCAGCTCTATGAGTGCAAGGTTTTCTGCAAGCCTTCCCTCGTCCTTGCTGAACCTGAAGCTGACCGCATTTCTCAATCCATTGTCTATGCAGTAAATTTTTGACGCAAGTGTTTTCTGTTCCCTGAAGGAATAGGAAAAGTGGTCAATTGTGAAGAACAGGTATGCCTCTTTGAAGCAGGAAAGGTAGTCTTTGATTGTGTCGTAGGAAATTTTCAGGCTGTTTCTAAGGCTTCTGAGGGAAATAATGCCTGTAAAGTTTGTTGCAAAGTAGAGTGCCAGGTCTTTTGCTTTCTGGCTGTTCAGGTTGTGCCTGTCGACAATGTCTTTGTATAGTATGTCATCAAAATATTGTTCCAGGAGCTTTATTTTGAAGCTTTCCTGCTTGAACAGCACTTCAGGAAAACCGCCAATTTTCAGGTATTCGTCCAGGTTTTTTAAAATAGCGAGTTTTGTTTTTTCGAGGAGAATGCCTTTTTGCATGTTTTCGCTGTTTATGGCAATATCTTTGAAAAAGAGGAATTCTTCAAAGCCGAGAGGCATTACTTCAAATGTGAGGTTCCTTCCGGTCAAGAGTGCAGAGTATTCTTTTTTTAGTAAGTAAGAGCAGGAGCCTGATATCACAAATTTGTCAGGCGTTTTTAGGTCGTATTTTTTCCTTATCCATGACTCCCAGCCTTCCTTCCTGTGTATTTCGTCCAGGAACACAAATGCTTTTTTGTCCAGGTTCAGGTTCTGCCTGTATGCAGAATAAATGGCGTCCAGCGTGTCTTCTGCCAGTTTTTTGTCTTCCAGGTTCACGAAAAGCACTTGTTTTGCATCAACCCCTTTCTTCAGCAGGGCATCAATCATTTGGTACATGAGAGTACTTTTCCCGCTCCTTCTTATGCCTGTAATTATTGTTATTTCATGTTCTTCAATGCTTTCAGTCAATTGCCGGTAATATGGCCTGTGCTTGCCTGTCAGCTCTTCCGGCATTTTCCCCGTTTCCCACCAGGGGTTCCATTCAACCAACTTGGTCACATCCATATGTTACAATAAAATGTAACAAAATGCATAAAAATGTTACGTTATAACGTAACATTTTGAACGCATCAAAATATTAGAAGAATTTGTTCATTCAGGCGTTAAGGGGCTAAATCAGGTTGCGAGTTGTTTTTCTTTTTCCTTAATTCTCAGCCCAATTTTTTCCCTGAAATTTGGAAAACTATTTCTAGGAATACTTACTACATACAACTCATTGTCTCTTTGTATGTTGTTGCGGACACCTTCTTCAGTTAAAAACAACGACACTGTTTTTGCCAATAATTGGTTTTTTGTTGAAAAAGTCAAGTGCTTCACCAGTTGTGGCGATCTTCTCCTTATTGTTTCCCTGCTATCAAATAACCCTCGCAAGAATTCAATTCTTTCATTTTTTTTCTGCAAAAATTTCATTGGAATAACTGCTTTATACCTTGACTCACGATTCAGGATTTGAACAAGGCCAGTAGCAATCACCCAGCGCAAATGGGTGGGCTGTATATTGCGCTTCCGTGGCTCCCTTCTCAGGTAAGTTGATTTCAGCCCAATGCTTTTTTGAAGTGCATGTGCAAATTCGTCTGAAAATTCTTTATCGGTTGTTTCAAGGTTAATGCTTACTTCCCCACGAGCTTGTTTTTGGCTCCTCAATTTAAATGCATTGCCGAAATAGCATCCAATAATGTATCCAAATGCATCGCTTCCACCTGGTTTGATTATTATTTTTTTCCTTTGTTTTTTCCATGCCCGAAGTTGTTTGCCGGATATGCTTCGCGGTTCTCTTTCTCCTCCAATCCAAAATGATACTGTTCTTCGGCTCACTCCAAGCCGTTTTCCAATTTTAGAGTGCGGGTGCCCAAGCCTGTCCAGTTCAATAGCACTCTTAAAACGCGTAAATTCATTATTCTGTAAATTCAATCTTTTTTGTATTTCTGCCCAAGAAATACCAAGCCATTCCATGAGCTCTATATATCGCTCCCTTCGGTTAACAAAAGAAATTTTTTTCCCGCTGTTGAGTTCAGCAATTAATGCCTCATGCTCTTCAGGGTTTAATCTAGCTTCTGCTGCAAGAATTCGATGTTTTATGTCGCTAGGTGGCAGCTTACCTTTCTTTGACTCCCACATTTTTTTTTGTACATTCAGTTTTTTGAGAACTTTTACTATATTTATTGGCATGTTAATCAAACTTCCCGGTAAAAGCCATGCCGCAAATTTTCGCAGAAAGTTTTCCGATGAATTTTCTGGTGGAAACCATTTTCTCAAGCAATTATTCATTTTCCCTCTATTTTAACATACCTTTTTAATTTTGTCCGATTAATGAATAAATTATGGCTGAGGGGCATTCTGGGAATAATAGTGCAGCGCAAACAGTTAGTGAAAAACCTGTTGTTAAGCAGTCCGGAAAGCCTTTTTGGCAGGCTTTTTTGAGCAAGGAACAGTTGCTGAGGTATGGCTTGTTTGCGGTTGTCCTGCTTTTTGTTCTGGGTGCAATTGGGGTTGTTTTGGGAAGCTTTGATTTTGTTTTGAGGAACATCCTGCTTATTGCTTTCATTCTGCTTGTTGCAGTTCTTCTGTGGAAGACGGATGTCCTGCTCAAGCTCAGGGATTACCAGAGGGCTGTGATAATGCGCTTGGGGCGAGTGAATAGAGTGGGAGGGCCTGGGTGGACTATTGTTTTGCCGTTCATTGAGGAACCCCACATTGTTGACTTGAGAACTCAGACTATTGACATTCCGAGGCAGGATGTCCTGATAAAGGACAACATTGAAATAATTATTGATGCTCTGCTTTTCCTGAAGGTGAAGGGGGACAGGCAGTCGGTAATAAACAGCGTTGTGCAAGTCCAGGATTACAGGAAAGCGATTTCCGCTTTTGTTTCAGCAAAGCTCAGGGATATTGTGGGGGGAATGGTTTTGGTGGATGTCATAACAAGCGTTGACAAGATAAACCATGCGCTTCAGGAGGAGCTGGAAAAGTTTGCTGGGGGCTGGGGGCTGAACATTGAGAGGGTTGAATTGCAGGACATTGACCTCCCGGAGAGTGTTCTGAAGGCAATGCACGAGCAGAAGGCGGCTGAGCAGGAGAAGAAAGCCAGGATTGAAAGGGCGGAAGCGCAGAAGGCAGAGATATCGCTTGTTAATGAGGCAACAGGAACTCTTTCAGACAAGGCAATAACTTACTATTACATAAAAGCACTGGAGGAAATGTCAAAAGGCCAGAGCACAAAGCTTGTTTTTCCTATGGAAATCAGCAGGCTGGCTGAAAGCGTTTCAAGCAGGATTTCCCCGAAAACAGAAATAACCGGGGAAATGGTTGAGGGAATGCTGAAGAGGATTTCCGGAAAAACAAAAAAATAGCTTATCCTGAAATGCTTCCCGCTATTGCTGTTGCTTCAATCCACGCCCCTATAATCAGCAGTGCAAGCGCGATTGCAACCAGTATTATTGCGTCTTTTCCTATTACCTTCACTTCGTGGGCATGGAAGTGCTTTTTTGTTATTGCCGCGCTTATTATGCCGCCTGCTATTGCGCCAATGAAGTATCCCATTGCTTCAGGGATTCCGTGCGGGGCAAGGCCGAGAAAGCTTGTTGCAAAGCCAAGCGCATAATAGGGGATGATTGCAAGGCCTGTTGCGCCGGGCTGCACTGCCGCCAGCTTTATCACTTCAGTTCCAATCAGGGTGCCTATCACGCTTGCCTGCCATGCAATGAGAAAGATTGCTCCTGCCCCGTAAATCAGGGAGAACAGCACTGACAGCAGCAAAACTTTTGCGTTGTTCACAAAAATCACTTCCCCCCAACAGAAAGCATTTTTGCCGCATGCTCCCTGCTTCAATGCAAATGCCCCCGTGAGGTTTTCCCTGAGGCTTGTTATTGCTGAAAGAGTTTTTTCCTGTTCAAAAAAAGCATGTTCTCTTGCATCACTGGGCATTGCAACATACCAGAAAGAATAGCTCAGCATCAGCCCCAGAAAAAACCATGCATAAACCTGCAGTACTGTGAGGTGCCTGATGAAAAAAATACTGCTTAGCCCATGGTGCTCGTGATGGGCTTCTTCTTTTTCCTCTTTCCTGAGGGTTGAGTGAATAAGGGGAACAAGGGCTATTGTGAGGAAGGCAATGCTTATGACGCTTGCGCTTCCTGGAAAAACAAAGAATGCTGTCCACAATGCAACGCTGTTCACGAGTGCGGCAAAAGCAAGCATTTTGAGGGGGTGCCTTCTTGCCTCGGTTGCAGTGAAAATTGCTTCTAAGACCATCCCACCCCCTTATTTAAATACTTTTGTTTAATCAAATATATTATAATTCACAATAATAATGTTCCTGTTTTTTTGGTGAGAATTTTGGACAAAAAGCCGGTTTTGCCGGGTGATTTTCTGGGCACGGAAGAGGAATTTGAGCCGGGAAAGAACGCTTTTGAGGAACAGGGCCAGGTTTTTTCCTCTGCGGTCGGCAAAGCTGTTTTTGACTCAGGGCAGAAGACAGTGCAGGTTTTGCCTAACAGGGAACTCAGGCCCATTGAAGTGGGGGCAATTGTTGTCGCGAAGGTTGTTTTAGTCAAGAGCAACATGGTTATGGTTGAATTGCTTCAAGCGGAAAAGGATGGCTTGAAAATGGTTTTTGGGCAGAGCTTTGCTGTTTTGCCGGCAAGGAACATCAGCAGGCATTTTATAAAAAACCTCAGGAATGCCTTCAAGATCGGGGATCTTGTCAAGGCAGAGGTTGCAACTGTAACTTCTTACAGCATTGATTTGCGCACTAACAAGCCTGAGCTCGGGGTAATAAAAGCGTTTTGCGCTGTCTGCAGGTCTGGTCTGCAGTTGTTTGGGAGTGAGCTAAAATGTGTTTCTTGCGGGAATCCTGCTGAGAGAAAGCTTTCAACAGAGTATTTGCTGAGATAAGGAGGGGGTTTCATGGAGATAGAGGTTTTAAGCGAAAAAAAGAATGAGGTTGAATTCATGATAAGGGGGGAAAGGCACACTTTTCCCGGGCTTCTTAGGGATGCCCTGCTCAAGGATTCTGCAGTGGAGTTTGCTGCTTACAAGCTTAAGCATCCTTTTGACAAGGACAGCCAGTTTGTTGTAAGGACTTCCGGAAAAACCCCGAAAAAGGCATTGCAGGATGCCCTCAAAAAGATTGAGGCAGAGCTGGACGAGTTTTCCGAAAACATGAAAAAAGCCCTGAAGTGAATTCATATAATTTTTTGTAGCAAATTTTGCTGGCAAGATAAATTTAAAACTAATAAAAGCGTATTTTATACGTGGTTTGCCAGAGCGGCATGCAATGCATCGGTTGCATGAATTCCAGCCCTCTGAAATACTGATGCTGTCTGATAGTCTTTTTCTGTTCCTTCTATAAATTCTGCTTGAATTTTTCTTTCGCTGAAAAAATTAAAAACTTCTTCCTTTGAATGCAATAAAAACATTTGAATCCAGATAATCCTTTTCACTTCAACCAACTCTCTCCCTAAATTAAACGAACCTTTAAGATTAAAAGCATTGGTGGGCGATATAGTTTTTGTAGTGAGAAAAAAGTGAAAGACTTCATTCGGGTACTGGGGATTGATGACGGCTATTTCAAACCAAAGTTTTCTTCTAAAGCGGTTCTTGTTGGCGTTGTTTTCCGGCTGGACGGGTGTGTTGAAGGAATTGTTTCTGAAAAAATTTCTGTTGATGGTTTGGATGCAACAGCAAAAATAGTGAAAATGGTTTTGAACACAAAATACAAAGAGCAGATTTCTTTCATTCTTCTTTCGGGGGCAAACTTTGCTGGCTTCAATGTTGTTGATATAAAAAAACTGTATTCCAAAACCGGCTTGCCTGTGATTGCCGTGCAGAGGAAAAAGCCATGGATGGAAAGGATTTTTTCGGCACTCAAAAACTTTCCGGATTTTGAAAAAAGGAAAAAGCTTTTTGAGAGGATGGGGGAAATTCACCCATTTAAAAACATTTTCTTCCAGTGTTTTGGCATTGATACCGAGCAGGCAAGGGAGCTGCTTTCGAAAACATTGTTTTACAGCAGCATTCCAGAGCCATTGCGCCTGGCGCACTTGATTGCCTCAGGCACAACAACGGGGGAAAGCACCAGACCGAAATGACTTTATTTTTTATGTTTTTTCTTTTGGTACAGCTTTTCTTTTAAAAAAAAAGAAAAGGTGTGGTGGGAAGCACCAGACCAAAGTGATTTAATATTTTTTCGTGTTTTCTTTTGGTACACGATTAAAAGCCATTGGCTTTTAATGTGCAATCAAACCAAGGGTTTGATTTGCAGCTTTTCTTTGGAAAAGAAAACATGTGGAGAAAGTGATTTTTTTTATGTGGAAAAAGCTTAAAGAAAAGCTGAAGTGGCTTGATCCCTTCACTTATGTTGACAAGTTCCTAATGCCTGTTGTTAACCCTGGGAACAGCCAGCTAATTTCTTGGGCGGTTTATGTTGTCTCTGCGTTTGTTTTTGCATGGGCTTTGTATTCTGGGCTGGGCTTGGTTTTGGGAACTTCTTCCCCGATTGTTGTGGTTGTTTCCCCAAGCATGGAGCCAGTTTATTTCAGGGGCGATGCAATCATTCTTGTAAAAGCAACCCCTGAGAATATTTCGGCTGAAGAGGTTTTTCTGGAAAAAGAATTACGCAATACTGCTTTTTCTGAAATTGGAAGAGTGAATTTCAGTTCCGGGAAAACGGAGTCAATTTCTTTTTTTGATGCCAATAAGATAATCCCTATCACAAAATCTGGCAGCATTGTTGTTTATTTTTCAGCGTGGAGGCAGCAGCCCATAATCCACAGGGTTGTTGCAAAAATCCACGCAAGGGAT
>CAYJWT010000031.1:8778-12474 GCA_964373935.1 uncultured archaeon
GGGATGGTGTTTTCTTGCTCACTAAAGGCGATTCAGCCAACAACATTACCATTGACCAGGGCTGTGGCAGAATTGTTGGGGGATTTCCTGAAAAGGAATGCATTACTTTGTACCCGGTTCCTGTTTCAGAGATTGAGGGAAAGGCATTGTTCAAGCTGCCGTTGATAGGGTGCGTGAAGCTGTGGGCTCTTGATAATACTTTTTCCCTGCTCCAGACAGGGAGACTGCCAGCGCATTTCAGGGGTTTCTGCTGACTCCTTGAAATAAGGTTCAGTTTTCCTTTTTCAGTATTATTATGTTTCCCCTTCCCCGCTTTATTTTTTTCACTATTCCAAGCTGCTCGAGTTCTGCGACAATGAGGGAAACTTTTGCTTCTCCCACCGAAACTTTTTCCCTTAGCTCTTTTTGTGTCAGCCTGTTCCCAGACCTTTTCAGTGCATCAATAACCTCCAAGGTATACTTGTCCAATTGTTTTTCCTGATGGCCTTCCAGGGCAGGCAGTTTTTTTTCTGTTTCGGGGATTTTTTCTTCTGCCAAGATTTTTGTTCCCTGTTCCTGTTTCGGAATTTTTTGCTTTTTTATTGCCAGCAAGGCAATTGCAATGATTAAGGCTATTGCAATTGATGCTGCAATAATGCCAGTGTAATCTCCCTGTTCTTTTTTTTCCTGTTTTCCCTCTATGGGCTTTAGCCTGTTTTTGTCCTCTTCAGAAACAGGGAAAAGAATAAGGTCAAAGACAAAACTTCCTTCTTCAGACAGCTGTATTTCCTCGAGCGCATAAAGCCCTGGTTTTCCGTTAAGATAATAGATTGCCTGTATTTCATAGTCTCCAGTGGCAAGTGAAACAAAATAGTTTCCGTTTTCCGAAACAATCCGCTGCTTGGGAGTGCTGTTGAAATCAATTATTGCGCCATTCAATGGCCGCATTGTTTCCCAAGAGAAAACCTTTCCCTCCAATGTTGCAGGAAACGCATTCCCGGAAAAAACAAAAAGCAGGAAAACGGCAAGCAGGGCTTTCATGGAAAAATATTTCCCTCAAAATCTTTTTTAAAGGATAATAAGGCAAAGTAAAGCTTTTTTTCCCACAAAATGCCCCCATAAAGGTTTGCTTTGGCATTTTCCCTAAAGAATGTTTAAAAAGTATTTCTGCAGCAGTCAATACAGTGAAATCAAAATTTTTGGAGGAATGAAAAAATGGGTAAAATTTTTGCAGCAATTTTGGTGTTCCTGCTGCTTGCTCCTGCACTGGTATTTGCTCAGGCAGCAGAGGCAACAGCAGAAACAGACGCAAATGCGGATGTTTCAGTAAGGGCAAAAATCCCTTTTATCAGGCCAATAAAGCACATTTTTCTGCATGGCGCGGGCATTTCAATTAATTCAAGCGATGCGAATGATGTTTTGCACGCGAAAATGATTGTGAGTGCAGTGAATGTGGTTGACAGGGAATGCCTTAGAGCAGAAGAAGAACGCGCAAGGGTTGATTGTATTATAAGGAAAACAATTGGCCTTCTTAGCCTTGATGAAAATAATTACAGATTGAGAGAAATTCTTGTGGGCGAGGATAGCGTTTCTGCTTCAATATATCTTTCAGAAAAGGATGCTAATGGAACCATTGGCGCAATTTCAGTGAAACGGATTGAAAAGCCCTCTGCGGACATCTGGGCTGGAACAATAGTTTTCACTTCCGGCATTCAATACAATGTTTACCTGCTGGGGGTAAAGAGAGAGTTCTCTGCAGCGGAAGCAAAAGAGAGCATGGGGGATTACTGCAAAAAGCATCCAAGGGAAAGGGCTTGCAGGCATCTCAATCTCTGCAAAAACCATCCAGACAATCCAAACTGCAATGAAATAAAGGAGAAACTGTGCACTGGCAATGCAGGGGACATCAGGTGCAGAAGCTTCCTGAAAAAGCATTGCACGGAAAAGCCTGAAGGAGTTTTCTGCAAAAAAATAACAGTTTCAGGAAAAACAGTGATAACCATTAATCCGAGAAAAGTGAAGATACACGAGACAGAGGAAACAAGCACAGATGAAGAAAAAGAAAGCAGTGGCGCAGACACAGAAGCAGAAACAACGGTTGGAGTGGAAGTTGGCAGAAAAAGGGTTAATGTGAAAGTGGGCAATGTAATAGATATCACGGTGGGTGGATAAAGGTGCAAAACGCTTTTCTCTACTTTGCCACAGTAGCCCTGCTTTTCGTGCTGCTTTCTGGCTGCACTCAGCCAAAACCAGGGGCAAACACCCCTATTCCTGGTGTCCAAGTGCAGGAAAAAATTGATGGAGAAACAACAGTTCAGGCTTTTGTGGAAAGCGAGGGCCAGGCATTCCAGGTGCTTGAGCAGGAGCTTGCTGGAACTGAAACCGCAAATGAAGCAGTGCTGGAACAGGCGCTTGGCGAGTGAAATCATCCTGCTTTCCTTTTTTTCTTTTTTTTTCCTCCAACCGGCTATATTTAAAATTTTATTGAAGCGGTTGTTTTATTAGTGGAGACTAATGAGGCTTGTTCTGGAAAATGCGGATGATTTCAGGAAGAGTGTTGAGGCAATTGCAACTCTCATTGATGAGGCAGAGTTCATTCTTGATGACAAAGCCCTTTCCCTTAAGGCAACTGACCCCAGCCAGATTTCCATGGTTGATTTCCGGCTTGAGAAAAAGGCTTTCAAGGAATTCCAGCCAAAAGAAGGCCAGCGCCTGGGAATGGACCTTGATTACTTAAGCCAGATAATGTCCAGGGCAAAGGCAAAAGAGCAGCTGATAACTGAGCCCTCTGAGGACAATGCCGCGCTGCAGCTGACTCTAAAAGGCATTTCCACAAGAAAGTTCAGGGTGCCATTGATTGATGTTTCCGGCCAGCAACTGCCCAGCCCGAAGATTGATTTTGAGTCAAGCGTGCTGCTTAGGGCGGGGGTTGTGCAGGATGCCCTGAAGGACGCTGCCCTGGTAAGCACGCATGTTTCCCTTGGGGTGGAGGGAAAAAGCTTTTTCGTGAAAGCGCATTCCAGCAAGGGCTCTGTGAACAATGAAACCCCAAAGGACAACGAGAATGTTTTTGAGCTGAACGCAAAAAAGGCCTGTCACGCAATGTTTCCCTTGGATTACCTGTCTGACATGCTCAAGGTTGCTTCTTCAGATTCCAGGGTTTTGCTGGAGCTAAAGACAGACGCGCCAATAAGGGTTTCTTACGAGATAGGGCAGGCGCAGATAGCTTATTACCTTGCCCCCAGAATAGAGGCGGACTGATTTTTTTTTAATGGGGTGTTTTTTTTACAGTAGTTGTCTTAGTTTTTGGTTTTGTGCGAGTTTTGCGAGTGCCTGGCTGTATTGTTTTTCTGTTTCTTTGACTGTTTTCCGTGTTTGTAGTGCTATTTGTTCCATTGTTTTGCCGTGGTAGAATGCTTGTATTATTATTTGTTGCTGGTTTGTTGGGAGTTTTTTTATTGCTTCCTGAATGGCTTGTTGCTGTTCTTTTTCCTGCAGTTCTGTTTCTGGCGTTTTTCCTGTTGCCATGGCTTTTATGGCAATGGTTTTCCCTGTTTTTTGCTGTTCTTCAAATTCAGTGGTTGGGAAATTTGCTCTTGCTTTGGCTATTCTCAGGAGTTCGCTTCTGATGAGTTCCCATCTTCTTCTGTGGCTTTGAGCCATTTTGGCTCTTGTTTCTGGTGTTAGTTTTTTTCCTTTTTGTGCTTGTGCTATTTT
>CAYJWT010000032.1:0-12086 GCA_964373935.1 uncultured archaeon
TTGTTATTATTGTTGAAAAAAAGCTTTACTCTAGGGTCATTTTTGGGATTTTTTTCCTTTCATCAATAATCGCTGGAATTGTTTTCATTCTGCTTAACCCAAAAACAATGCTGCTTGGGGCAAGCGCGGGGATTTCAGGGCTGATTGCAGCAGGAATTCTGCTCAATCCAAAACAGGCAATAGCACTGGTAATTGGGATAGCACTGCTCAGCACTGTAGCGGTTTTTGTTGCTGAGGGAAACATCCAAGGACTGCTTGAGCAGAAAAAAAAGGAAGTGGTTATTGCACTGGAAGAAAGGGAAAAAGCGGTTGAAGCAAACCTTCCGGAAAAAGCCAAGGGGCTGTCAAAAACAATTGAAACAAAAAACATGGAAATCTCGAACATACAGCAGGGCATTGTAACACAAACACTTACCCCTACAGACACTGCTGCACACGCGGTTGGCGCAATTGTGGGAATCGCGTATCTGATTGCATTCAGGAAAAACAATTTCATGGAAGCAGCAGAAAACTATGGGGCAATTTTCAGTAAAATGGGGGCAAAAAAATGAGGCGGGGAAACGGGCTGCAGGAAATATCCCTTGAAAGGATTTACAGGCTGTTTGAACTGGCTGAAAAAAGCTTTCCCAAGCGCCCTGAAAGAAGCAAAAGGTATGTCGAAATAGCAAGGAATATCGGCAAAAAAAACAGCACAGTCATTCCCACAGAACTGAAGAAAAAATTCTGCAAAAAATGCGGGGCATTCCTCAAAAAGGGAAAGAACGCAAAATGGGGGAAAAAAGAAAAATGGGTGGAAATAACATGCAAGGAATGCGGTTTCACTGCAAAAAGAAAGCATTAAGCAGCGCAGGAATACAATGTTTTGGAATCAAGAACCATTAAATACAAATTAACGCTTTATTCATTCGATTTGAAGTAAAAAATTTAATTAGCAGTGGATAATAATGCCTTTGAGGAATGTAAAAAAATGGTCGAGGTATGTAAAGAGAACTGCTTTTGACGCGCTTGCCGTGAAGATAGCAAAGTTTTATGGCATGAAAGGCAAAGAAGCCAGGGAATTCATCAGAAAAACAAGGCAGGAAAAAAAATTGCCTAAAGCGCCGGAACAAAAAGGAACACAAAAAGAAAAAGAGCTTTTGAGATTTATTAAAAGGGAAAAGGATTCCGTAAGGCATCAGACTAGCCTGGCAACAAGAATAATTGTTGATACAGCAATTAAGGAATTTGGGTTAAACAGGAAACTGAATGTGGAAAAGCTCAAAAGGCTGAGAAGGGCAAGCGAAGAATATGTGAAAGCAACCATTCAAGTGAACCAAATTAAGAATGATGAAAAAGCAACAAGGTTCATGGACCAAACTACAGGCAAATGCTTTAATGAAATATTCAACATAGTCAAGCCAAGGCAAACGGCAGCAAAATATGCTGATTATTTGCTTGACCTCAGAAGGGTAATAGGGGATTTGCTGTTCGAATAAAAATCAATACTTCCCTGACTAAAACCAACCTTTAAAAACCTTTTTTAGGGCATTTTCCTATATAACGGCTTCTTTTCTTTCAGAAAATTGAGGCTCTAAAGCAAATGCTCCGAAAGGAGCAACAAAGGTGTTTTGGCTTGGGCGTTTTTGACGTTGACACGGGAAAACTGATTGAGCAGGTTGCGGATGAATTCAGGAAAGATAATTACAGCAGGCCAAAGTTCGCTGATTTTGTAAAAACAGGCATGAGCAGGGAAAAGCACCCCCAGAACCAGAACTGGTATTTTGTCAGGATGGCTTCAGTGCTATACAGGCTTTACAAGGAAGGGCCGCTTGGAACAGGGAGCCTGAGGACATACTATGGGGGAAGGAAAAACAGGGGCACTAAAAGGCACCATTTCTACAAGGCAAGCGGCAAAATAATCAGGACATGCCTGCAGGAACTCGAAAAACAGGGGCTAGTGAAAAAGGAAAACAAGGGAAGGTCAATAACAGGAAAAGGGCAAAAGCTCTTGAACGAGAAAGCAAAGATTGTGGCAAAATCCATGGCAGAGGAAAGCCAGAGAAAATCGCTCAGGGAGGAAAAAAAAGGGCTTTCAGACGAGGAAAGGAAAGTAAAGGAAGAACTGAGAAAGATTGATCAGCACAAGGCAGAAACACAAAAAGAAAAAAAGCAGGAAAAGCACGAAAAAAAAAGTGATAAAAATGAGTGATGCGGCAGATTACAATGGCTTAAGGGAGCAGAGAATGAAAGAATTAAAGTCACAGCTTGCAGAACAGCAGGAAAAGCAGAGGAAGCAGGCTGAAGCAGAAACCCAGCTGGATGACACGCTGAAAATGCTGCTTGAACCAGAAGCAAAAGCGCGGCTGGCAAACGTGAAGCTTGTTAACAGCCAGCTCTACCTGAAAACAGCGCAGGTGATACTTTACCTTTACAAGACAGGAAAAGCAGCAGGAAAAATAAATGATGAACAACTGAAAGAGCTGCTGAAAAAGCTTTCAGAAAAAAAAGAAATAACAATAAAGAGGAAATGATTTTTATGAAAAAATGCGAGCACGAAATGCGAGCATGGTCCACTGAAGCAAAACGAAAGTGGCACGCTGACGCCAACCGCTAGTTGGCAGAGGAAATGATATGACAACAAGAAAGGAGCAGGGATTGAAGGATTTCCTTATTTCGGAAAGGAGAAAGATTGGGCCTGGTTTCACAACAGCCCCTGTCTGGGCAATGCAGAAGAAAGGCGAAAGGATATGGAACACAAAACAGAAAAGGCATTGGAAGCAGGTTGGGCTTGGAAAGCTATACAGGAAAAGAAAAAAGAGGATGAAAAAATAATGATTAAATGCGAGCGAAGCGAGCAAGTTCTATCAAGAGCACTTGATAGAACAGTGACGCCAACCGCTAGTTGGCAGAGGGTGAAAAATGGCTGATGAAAAATCTTTCACTGTTTCCCTCAAAAAAGTATTCGGGAAGCCGCGCACAAAGAGGGCGGAAAAGGCAGTGAGGCATGTTAAGAGGTTTCTTGCATCAAGGTTCAGGGCAAAAGAGGAAAGCGTGAAAATTTCGCAAAAAATAAACGAGTTATTGTGGAAAAACGGGATAGAAAACATCCCGAGAAAAGTGAGCTTGAAAGCTCTGAAAGAGGATGGGGTAGTGAGGGCTTTCCTTCCTGATGAAAAAATAGTGAAAAAAGAGGAAAAGGAAAAGCCGGAAAAGGAAGAGAAAAAGGAGACAAAAGAGGAAGCAGAAAAGAGAATGGAAATTGAGGAAAAAAAGAAAGAGAAAAAGGAAAAAGAAAAGGCAGCGGAAAAGCTTGCAATAAAGAGGCAATGACAACAAGTGAAAAGAAATGGAAATCAGGAAAACAACAATCCATGCAAGCCCTTTCATCGGGGTTTTTGCGCTTGCAACAGAAAAGCTTGTGCTGCTCCCGGAAAAAATAGAGAAAAAAGAGGAAAAGGGGATGAAAGAACTGTTTGATGCTGAAACAATAAAAACACGGCTTGCGGACTCCCCGCTGATAGGGGTGCTTGCTGTGGCAAACAGCAGGGGAATTGTTGTTTCTGGAATTGTTGAGGAAAAGGAAATAATCAAACTGCACGAAATTGGGATAAAAGTGAAAAAAGTGCAGGGAACAAAAGCGCTGGGAAACCTTGTGGAAGTGAATGACACAAAGGGAGTGTGCTCAAGGGCAATAAGCCAGAAAACAAAGAAAGAAATAGAGGATTTTCTTGGGGTTGAGATAAAGTATGCTGACCTTGCATCAGAAGTCGTTGGGGCAAGCATTGTGCTCACAAACAGGGGCTTTATTGTGAACCCAAACATCAGCGAAAAAGAGTTTTCAGGGATTGAAAAATGGACTGGGCTTTCAGGGAAAGCCACAACAGCAAACCTCGGGGACCAATTTGTGGGAAACAGTGTTATAGCAAACTCAAAAGGGGCTGCAACAGGCAGCTATACAACAGGCCACGAGCTCTTGAGGATTGATGAGGCGTTGGGGGGAATGGCATGAAAAAAGAAAAGGTTTTTGAGATAACTGGGAAAATTGAAACAAAAAAAACCCAGCAGGGGTTTTCAAAGAAAGTAAGGGCATTCAACCGGAAGCATGCAGCAGACAAAATCCTTGCGTTAATGGGCTCAAAGCATGGCCTTAAGAGAAGGGAAATTGCGGTAACAGAAATAAAAGAGGTAAAAGATGGCGAAAAAGAAAGTTCAGTTTGAGGTAACTGAAGAGCAGGTTATTGAGAGCTACAAGAGCGAGCACGTGAAAATGGACTCCTTAAGAAGGGCAGAACTCAGCCTCAGGGGAAACATTTCTGAAATCCTGACTGCAAAAGAAGCACTGAACGAAATAAAGCAGGGAAAAAAAGGGGAAAAGATTTTGGTGCACCTCGGGGCTGGGGTTTTCACTGAAGCAGAAATTGAAAGCAACTCCAAAGTGAAAACGAACATTGGCTCAAATGTTGTTGCTGAAACAACAGTGGAAAAAGCACTTGAATCACTTGAAAAGCAGCGTATCCAGAACGAGAAAGGGCTTGAGTCACTGCAGGGAGAAATAAAAGCAACCCTGACAAACCTCGAGACCCTTGGCACGCTCATAGTGCAGGCACAGAGAATGAAAAGGCAGAGGCCCCCTGTTTAGGGAAAAACAGCCAGAAAATACCGTTTTTAATGCTTCTTCAGCCAATTCTTTTTATGTTCGAGTTCCTGAAAAAAACCATTTCCGGCTTCACCGGCAAGCTCAAGCAGGCAATGGAAACAAAAGAACAGCAGGAGCAACAGGAAGAGCAAAAAAGGGAAATAAAACCACGGCTCTCCATTGGAACAAAAATAAAAAAAGCCGTAATTGGAAAAACAAAAATCCAGGAAAAGGATGTTTCAGGCCTGCTTTGGGAGCTGGAGCTTGCATTGCTTGAGGGGGATGTGGAACAGGCAGCTGCAGAAGAAATTTGCAGGGAAATAAAACAGGAAATAGTCGGAAAAGAAATAGGGCGGGGGGAAGACATTGAAAGGATGCTCAAGGAAAAAATCAGGGAAATACTTGGCAGAATGATGGAAACCAAAAAAATAGAAATAAAAAAAATGATGCAGGAAAATAAGCACAAGCCATTCAAAATACTCTTTCTTGGGCCAAATGGGGCAGGAAAAACAACCACCATAGCAAAGATTGCATTCATGCTTCAAAAAAACGGGCAGAACTGCATTCTGGCGGCATCAGACACCTTCAGGGCTGCTTCAATAGAACAGCTGGAAAAGCATGCGAAAAACCTTGGGGCAAGGGTTGTAAAGCACCAGTATGGGGCAGACCCTGCTGCAGTTGCTTTTGATGCCGTAAAAGCGGCGGAAGGAATGGGGGTGGACGCAGTGCTAATTGACAGCGCTGGAAGGCAGGAAACAAACAAGAACCTCATGGAAGAACTGAAAAAAATAGTGAGAGTGGTAAAGCCAGACCTAAAAATTTATGTTGGGGAAAGCTATGCTGGGCAGGCGCTGCTACAGCAGGCAATGGAGTTTGACAGGGAACTGGGAATTGATGCGTTTGTTCTGACAAAAATTGATGCAGACCCAAAGGGAGGCACAGCAATCTCCCTGCTCTACAAGACCAAAAAGCCAGTGCTGTTCATGGGCACAGGCCAGGATTATGGCAGCCTGGAGGAATTCAGGAAAGAATTCATAATAGAAAGGGTGGTTGGGTAATGCAAAAAAATTTTTGCAATAATTTATTGCACAAAAGGGCAGTGACTGGGTAAATGTCTTTGGGGGAAAAGCTCAGGCAGGCAATGGAAAAACTCCAGAAAGCAACAGCACTGGATGCAGGCACAATAAAAGAAACAGTAAAAGAAATACAGCGCGCACTCATTTCTGCTGATGTTGAGGTAAGGCTTGTTCTTGAATTAAGCAAAAAAATAGAGGATAATGCTTTCAAGGAGCCTACAAAGGGCTTCACGAGAAGGGAACACATAGTGAAGCTAACATATGATGCCCTTGCAGAACTCCTGCAGGGAGAAAAAGCAAGCATTCCGGAAAAGCCAGAAAGAATACTGATGGTAGGGCTGTATGGAAGCGGAAAAACAACAACCTGCGGCAAAATAGCAAGGTATTACTCAAAAAGGGGATTGAAAGTATGCTTGGTTGCGGCAGACACTTTCAGGCCCGCGGCATTCGAGCAATTAAAGCAGGTTGCAGAAAAGGCAAAAACACACTTTTTGGGATAAACGGAGAAAAAAATGCGGCAAGGGTAGTGCAGGAAGCAATGAAACAGCTCAAGGGCTTTGACCTCATAATCTGCGATTCGGCAGGAAGAAATGCGCTGGACAAAGAGCTTGAAAAAGAGCTGAGGGAAATGCACTCTGCATTCAAGCCAGACAACGTGTGGCTTGTTCTCTCTGCAGATACGGGACAGCTGGCAAAAAAACAGGCAACAGCATTCCACAACAGCGGAAAAGTCAATGGTGTCATAATAACAAAAACAGACGGCAGCGGGAAAGGCGGGGGAGCAATTGCGGCATGCAACGAAACAAATGCCCCAGTGTTGTTCATTGGAACAGGGGAAAAAATTGATGACATGCAGGAGTTTGAGGCAGAAAGGTATCTCAGCAGGATAATGGGGCATGGGGATTTGAAAGGGCTTCTTGAGAAAGCAAAAGAAATTTCTGAGGAACAGGAAACAGAATTATCCCCAGAGGAACTCCTGAAAGGGGAATTCAACCTTGATGTTTTCTATAAGCAGCTCATGGCAACAAGAAAGCTTGGGCCTTTTTCAAAAATCGCTGAAATGATGGGACTGAAAATGCAGATTCCCAAAGAACAGCTTGACCTTACTGAAGAGAAAATGGAAAAATACCGCTACATCATGGACTCAATGACAAAAAGGGAAAAGCTTGACCCGGAAATAATCAACTCGCAGAGAATCGAAAGGGTTGCAAGAGGGGCAGGGGCAAAAGAAGAGGAAGTAAGGGAATTGCTGAGAAGCTTCAAGCAGATGAAAAAAATGTTCAAAAAATTCAGGAACATTGGCAGCCCGGAGCAACTCCAGAAAATGCAGAAAGGAAAAGGGCTGCAGGGGCTAATGCAGGGCTTCGGCAAAAAGAAAAAAAAATTAAGGCTGAGGTAAGAAAAAATTTGTTATCTCTTTTCCAGCTCTGCTTTTATTGTAGTGAGGCGCTGAAAAAGCTCTGATCTCCGTTCCTCCAATTTTTTTATTTTTTTCTTGAGCACTTTTCTAAAGGCATTTATCCTTGCCTCGTATTTTTCGCGCTTCGGGTTTTTCTGGCTTTCTCTCGCTCTTTGATACTCTCTTCCAACCATTTTTATCTTGTTATTAATTTCGTGGTTTATCCTGTCGGCATCATGCCGAATCTCGTTTATCCTGTCTATCAGCCTTTCTCTCTCCCTCTGCAAAGAAACAGTTCTTCTCCACCTCAATGGCAGCCTTGGCATCCTGAGCCTGAATCGCATGCTAGAATTTATATTCAGGTTGTTAATAATTGTTTACCTGGAAATGGTTATGACAGAGTTGTTGCTCTTAAGGCAGGCGCTTGTTGTTGCAATGCTTGCTGTTGCTTCCTACACTGATGTAAGGAAGGGAATGATTTTTGACTGGCTCACAATCCCAATGATTGCGACAGGAATACTCCTGAATGCTGCAGAAGGACAGCTTCTTGGAATAGTAATTGGCGCAATTGTCTTCATTATCGGCTATGCGGTTTATTATGCCGGAAAAATCGGGGGAGGGGATGTAAAAATGTACACTGCTGCAGCAATGCTTCTTCCATTCTATGGCAATGAGCTCTTTGTGATTGGGCTGGTGCTTGTGTCCTCAATCGCAAGCGTTGTGCTTCTATCAACATATTTTCTCGCAAGGTATTTTCCAAAAGGGATAAGAATGCGGGAAAACATGGAAGGCATACAGAAAGCCCTCTTGATGGGGGCGGCAATACTGCTTTACCTGGCTGCAACAGTGCACTTTGGCCTGCTGAGGAAAGAAACAGCCCTGTTGCTTGGAGTGCCTGCTTTTTTCGGCCTGCTTTATGTCGGGCTTGAAAAAGGAATAAGGAAAGAGTTTTTCCTGAAAACAGTAAAGCTCTCTGAGCTGGAGGAGGATGAAATTGTTGCCCTGGATTTTCTGGATGAAAAAACAAAAAAAGAACTGGGAATGAAAATAAAGGGAGTGCTTGGGAAAAAAGAAATAGAAAAACTCAAACAAGCAGGAATAAAGGAAGTGCCAGTGTACAGGCGGCTCCCCCCATTCGCGCCCTTCACCCTGATTGGAGCAATCATAACTTTCTTATACCCAGGCATAATAAGGATGATAATTGGGATTTGAATGGTAAAGCCGGCAAAACGCACAAGAATAAAAAAATCTGAATCAAGGCCGGGGGCACACAGGAGAGAAAGGGCTTCTTTTGTCCCACTTGCGGGAACAAGGGAAACAACCTCCGGGCTGAAAAAGGCATTTGCAGAATTCTGCCAAAGGAGAAGAATAAACCCGGTCCAGTTCCTGACCAGTGAAGAAATGGGTGACAGGATAAGCAGGGCAAGAGAAGATAAATATAGAATAATGGTTGGGAAAAACATGCGGGAGGTTTCAAAAGCCGAATTCTATAGGATACTTATAGGCCAAAGATTCGGGAAGCTGGCACTCGCGGAATTTGAAAGATTGCTTAAGCCAAAAAAACCTGAAAAAGCAAAGAAGCCGCAAGCAATGCCTCAAAAAGGCGAATTTGTTATAATGCACAAATGGAGGAAGAAATTTGTTCTTTCAGGAAAAATAAGGAAAATAAGATTGCTTGGGAAATTGGCTGCTGCTGGACTTGTAAAAGGCAAAGAAAGAAGTGTCATAATATTCTTGCCAGCAAAAGGAAAAAAAGCGCCTGCCTTACTGTACAACATAAGCCGGCAATTGCTGACCGGCCCACAGCAAGCAGGCATCCACTATTCTATCTATGATTACATAAATGCGAAAAAAACAAGCCCCAGCGAGAAAACAGCAACTCAACAACAAAAAGAAATAATTTCAGTATGGAAAAGTTTTTAGTGAGAAAAATGCATGATAAAATAGGGGCAGGAACATGGGGATACCAAAAGGCTCAATAAGGGCGTGGGGGCACAAGGGAATTTCTCCCGGAAAAAACAGGGCAATGGAAAAAAAGCCGGAATTAAGGCGCCCCCACAAGAGAAAAGAAGGGAAAACAAAAAAATCGACTCATGGGAGGTTTATTGCTGAAGCATTCAGGTTTGTGTGCAAAAGCAGAAAAATTGACCCAAACCAAGTGCTGTTCACGGGAACCCAAAAAGGGATTTACCCAAAAAAACATGGCATGGAAAAATACTATGCTGAATTATTAAGGCTTGTTTTTGGGGGGAGCGCAGAAGCAGAATTTTTTAAAATGCTGGCAGAAAAACCACGGGCAGAAAAAAAAGAAAATAAAAAGAAAACTCAAACAAAAAAGCCTTCAGAGGGGATTCTTCTCAAGGGAAAATATGGCATTGTTGTTCTGGAGCCCAGAAAATTCAGGGTTGGGGAAAAAACGCTCATGGCTGGAAAGAAAAAGGACAATGCAAACTGCGTGGTGTTTTTTGATGGAAAAACAAAACAGCCCCTTTACACTGTTGCTCCAGGACATCAACTGGTTTTTTCAGAAAAAACAAAACACCAGCCAAAACTCTACCTAATATACGATTATGCCAGGGCATTTAGAAAAATGGCTCAATTAGATAACCCGGAAAAAATTGAGAGAGAGCTGATTCTGGCATTCAAAACATTCGGTTTCGAATAAAGACCAATAATTCCAGGCAGGCTTATACTTCACTGGCTAAAAGCCCAAAAGGTTTCTCTCCTGACCCCAATAAAAATTTGCGGGCAGGCTATGCGGCATGGATAGGTTTTTTAAATTCTGGGACAAGTATTAATGCAGTATGCCAAAACCACGTCTTCCTGCAAGAAAGCCAAAAACAGGGAGTGGGGCCAAATGGATTTCCGGGGCATTCAAAACGGTATGCATGGAGCATAAAGCAAGCCCTGAAAGGATTAAATTTTTTGCAGTACAGGCGGGAATCAGAGAGCAACCAACACAGCGGGTGAATTATTATGCAGAAACACTTGAAAGGTTTGTGGGGCAAGAAGCAAGAGCAAGATACTTGAAACTCGTTCAAACAGGGAAGGAGGAAGAAAAAAAGCAAGCCCCAAAAAAGCCAGCCGGAAAAAAAACCGGGGCTATTTTAGTGAAGGGCGCCAAAAAAGTTGAAATTGATACAACAACCCAAATAAGAGCAACAATTGGCGGGAAAAAACTTTTTGCTGCAAAAGAGAAAAAGCGCGGAAAGCAAATCTGCGTTTTTGACAGGCAGGGAAGGGTTCTTTATACTGTTGCAAAAACATTCGTGGCATGGACAAAGGGTTTTGCTGTTTGCATCATTTCTGATTATACTGGAAAGGTAACCGCAAAGAAAACCGCTGCATTGAATAAGTGCACGCCATTAGAAAAGGAACTGATATTGCTTTTCCAGCAGCTCAACCATTAGGCTTCCACCCTGTTCCCTCAACAAAAATTTCCGCCGGCTCGTTGACTTTCCCTTTTATTTCAAATTTCACAGGCAGGAATTTTTCCGTTACCTGAATGCTGGAGAGGCAGTGCTCTGTGAGCTTTGTTGTATGGACAGTGCTGTACCCTTCTGCAAGTGCCATAAATGGAATCAATTGGTCTGCAAGGTGCCGGTCAACCGGCTTTTTTGATGAAATTTCATCCAAAAGATTTTTTGCTGCTTCCTTTCCCACTGCCTCTGCAGGCTTTCCTTTTGCACCAAGGGCATTTACCCCTATTACTGCGCCAGAATCAAAAAAAGCAAACAGGTCAATGGAACTCCCGATTGTTTCAGATGGCTGCTTGTGGGAAATCTTTTCAATAATCTCAACATTCAGTGAGAAAAGGGTTTTTCTTGCAGCAATTGCCTGGTTGACTGGAACCTCTTTCGGCAGGTCAGCAGACTGCGAAAAAAGCTTGATGTATTCAAGCTTTCCCTGCTCCCCAAAAAAAACCGGTTTCAGTGGAAACTTTGCCCTTTTTGAAGAGAACAAAACCTTTCCTTTTCCCTTTGGAAAAAAACCGTGCTGCACAAGCTTTCCCCCAAACCGCGCCCCAGTTTTTTCAAGGAAGTGAAAAAGCACATTTGTAAAATAGTTGAAAGAGGGAGCATGCGGCACATCTGTTCCCCCGATAACAGAAACCCTTGTTTCAGCCAGCATGGAGGGAAGGAGAAGGGACTGCAAAAAAAGAGCAACCGACCCAGCTGTCCCAATGTTGGCAGCAAACCTGCATGGCACCACTTTTTTTGGGGAAAAAAACACTTCCATGGAGTACTGCCTTGTCCCCCTTGTTTCTGCACCGCAAATTTTTGAAAGTGCCTCAATTGACGTAAGATGCTGCCTCTGCAGGCCGGGATTGTTCGCCTGCTTCCTGATGTTTCTCACTTTCACTGGCACCCCAAGCAGGGCAGAAAGCCCTATTCCATAGCGAAAAACCTGTCCCCCGGAGCTTGCATCAAGCTCAACCAGTTCCGGCATAATTATTTTAATTGGAAAACACAATTTTAAATATGCTTGGAAAACCCGGGGCATGCCTTTTTCTCTCTTTTCTGATTATTGCCGCAGGCTGCACGCAAGAAAAAAAAGAAAATTGGGCAAGTGATAAAAACAATTATACTGACAAAAACACCCCAATAATCACGCCCCAAGAGGAATGCGAAAAAAAGGAGGGAACATGGAAGCAGTTTGGATTGTTTCCAGACCCCATCTGCAATTTCAAAACAGGGGACGCTGGAAAAGAATGCACTGATTCCGGGCAATGCGGGGGAAAATGCATTGCTGAAAAAGAAGGGGCAGAATCAGGAAAATGCAGCGAGTGGAAGATTGTTTTCGGGTGCTTTACTGAGATAAGGAACGGAAAGGCAGGCAGCATGATCTGCTTTGACTGAAAAAAAAAGGATTGCTTATTAATAATTCAACACCCATATTTTTCTGGCAAAAATGAAGATTCTGGTTACAGGGGCAACAGGGTTTGTGGGAAAACACCTGTGCAGGAAGCTCAGGGAACAGGGGCAAGAAGTAAAAG
>CAYJWT010000033.1:0-12045 GCA_964373935.1 uncultured archaeon
TGACTCCAGTTCAAGGGTCCTGTTCACTCTTTCATCCATGTCCCTGATTTTTTGCTCTGCGGAATCAACAACCGACTGCACGCTGCTTTTTGCCCTTATGAGCTCTGAGTTCAAGTCGGAAAGCATTTCACCCTTTGCTTTCCCTAGCCCTGAAATGGTTTCCTCGTATTCCGTGAGGAACTGCTTCTGCCTTTTCCTCTCTTCCTCAAGGATTTTTGATGCTTCAGCAAGCTCGCTTTTTGCTGTTTTTATTTCAATAATCTTCTGCTCGATGAAATATGTTGCTTCCCTGAATTTTTCATCCAGACTGTCCTCAACCTGGCTGACCAACAAAGACCTCTGGCTTTCAAAAGCAACCCTTATCCTCCCAAGCTCTGATTTCAGGGAGTCCCCAAGCTTTTTCTGCATTACCCTGTCAAGGTCTTCCTTAAGGGATTTCATTTCATTGAGCTTCTGGTTCACTGTCGTGAGAATTCCCCTTTCCCACAACCTGTCAATGCTTGTTTTAAGGGGCTTGGGAGTGAAAGCCCCGATTTTTCCCCTGACTTTTTTCTCAATTATCAATGGTGCCCTGTGCTTTTTTTTCTTTTCCTCTTCCCCTTCCTCTTCCTCAAATTCCCCGCCAAATTCATCAAGTGGATATTCCTCGCTCTCTTTTTCCTGAACGCCTTCCTGTTTTGTTGTTGCAAGACTTTCCGCAACATCCATCATTACAGTTCCAGAGTCCTCCTGCACTTTCTTCTCTGTTTCCTCTTCAACCGGCTGTTTTTTTGCCTCGGCAATCAACAATCTTGCCTGTTCAGCCCCAATCCCAACCTCTCCAAGATTCACTATTATCTCGTTCTCTGGCACCTTCAAAGCAAGCAGCTTTTTCACCGAATCAACAAGGATTGCCTTCTTGTCCATGGCCATAAGGATAAAAATAAGGCAAAAAGACGTATAAATACCTATTCCATTTGGAAAAAAATATAGAATTAAACATTAAACAAATGAGCTATTTTATCCACAGAAAAACCCCAGTATTCCTCAAAACGTTTTCGCAACTCAACTAATCTTGTATTTGTGTTTTTTTCCTGACGCAAAATCCTTTTCGCAAAATGGTACATCTTGTTAGGAACTTGGCCCAATGTTGCTGGAATTAAATATTTTATTGGGGCTGGCTTTTTTGGCGGAGCAGGTTCTTTTGCTTTTCGCAAAGCCTCTTCTATAGCCAGAGCTCTTTCTACTTCGCTTCCAGTTAACCACTTTTTATAGAGTGGATTTTTTCTCCTTTTTGGCATAAGAACCAACTACAAAAAAATTGAAAAAAAAAAGAAAAATTACCATTTTCTGCTGTAGAGAGTGCGCCTGTTTGTTGCTGACTCAAGGTATTTTATCAAACCCTCAATTGTTTCTGATTCCCTCAAATATGCCTTGAAAACAAGGTCATTGATTCCCTTCTCGTAAACAAGCTTTCCCACAGCGCCAACCTGCTGCTTTATGGAAAGGCCTCTTGGCACTGGCTGCAGTTCAGCAAGCCTTGGAAACCATTCAGGCCTGTTCTTGTAAAGAAACAAAGCAACATAACTCATGGTATTAATCTGGCTCCTGTCCCTTGTTCCCCCAAAATCAACAAACTTTGAAACAGTGAATGGCAAAGAAAATGTGGCATCTTCCCCCCTAACCCTGTATTGTGCAGGAGTAACCCTTTCCCCCACAGAACTCACGGTTGCAGTCCCAGCATTCTGCCTGGACTCTGAACCCAAAAAATTACGAAGCAAGCGCAAAAAATCACCCAATAGTAATATGCGCTTGGGAAATAAAAACATTACGAATGCATTTCTACATAAGATTTTTGTGTTTAGAATGTTTCTCATTTTTCTTCCCTTGGAAAAAGCAAAAGAAAAGGATAACCAACATTGTCTCTTTCTATTGCGCCACAACCAATGCCTTCGAGAAAACCAATCATTTCGTCTGTGATTTTTTTGTGGTTAGTTTTGTTTTTCCCTATATATTCTATTTCAACAAAATTCCCGAGCTTTTTTACCGAATCCAGGGCTATTTCGTAATCGCCATATTTCCAAATTTTTCTTTTTTTATCCACAACAACAAGAGACTGAAAATTAAGGATTTCCAGAATTTTCCTGACAATTTCAAAATCAGCTATCCTTGTTTCAAATTCATCAGCATATTTAGCTGTTCCGCCCCTGCCAAAATGCCATTTTTTGTAATTTATCGAATAAACCCCATCATCGTTTCTCAATCGCAGCCACTCTTTTACAGGCCTAACAGAAATAAAACTTCTATGAGGAGGCGAAAAATATTCATCAGTTTGCCGGGTTTCTGATTCAAAACTGGCATTTTTCTCCAAAAAGTCCACCAACGGCTTGCTCTTCTCAATTCTAACCTTAATTTCGATTTCGATGTTCTTAACCATAAACAATATGAAAATAGAAAAAATAAAAAAATAGACCGGTCAATTGAACAAGGAATAATTGTGGGCCCTACGGAGCCAGAAGCAAAATTTAGCAAAAGCTGCATCAAAAAAAACTTTTTTCAAAAAGTTGTGTCAAAAAAAAGGCCAAAGCTTCGCTTTGGCGCCGAACCTAAAGTTCGGCATTTCTTTTTGGTACAGCTTTTTCTTTTTAAAAGAAAAAGGTGTGGACCCTACGGGAGTCGAACCCGTAGTCTCGTGCAAAACGTCAAACCAAAATTTGCTGCCATGCACGCATGTTGCCATTACACCAAGGGCCCTTAAAATAATCAACCGCAAATAATTTTTTTTTAATTAGACCTGAATGCGCAAAGCTGGGAAAAAAAAATATTTTTTACGGAGATACCAAGATTACATTGTCGCCTCTGAGCATCACCTTGCCAAATCTTGTTTTGGTTTCCCCGTCAACAAGCTGGGCAGCGTTCTCGAGAACAATGTTCATGTGGACATCGAATGCCTTCAGGGTGCCCCTGATGCTCAGGTTGCCCTTCAGCATCACAAGCACTTCTTTTCCTATTGCGTCATTCAGCATGTCAAAAGGTCTGTTTGCCATATTTCATCACTTTCTCCTGGAAAAAAATCCAAATATTCTTGAAAGAAAGCCCTTTTTTTGTTTTTCCACCCGCAGGTTTTTGAGTTCTGAAGAATAACCCCCGATTTTTGAGGCAATCTTCTGCATTTCAACCGCAGCAGGGCAGTTGGGCTTTCTGATCATCACTGGGCTGACATTCTCTTGCATGAAGCTCTTTCTCACTTCATCATCATAGGGCACTTCCCCGTAAACAGGCAGCTCAAGCATTTTCATCATGTCGTCAGAGGTGATTTCCCCCTTCTCCCTGCGCACGAAATTTATTATGAGTCCAATCGGCTGAACGTTAAGGCGCTGCGCGACAATTTTTGTTTTCAGCACATCTGCAACAGAAGGGCTGTCTGGTGCAGTCACAAGCAAAACCTGGTCTGCAGCGCTTATTGCAGCCATCACATTCTTTTCTATTCCGGCAGGCGCGTCAAGCAAAACAAAATCATACTCATCAGCAATCTCCCTCACAACCTGCTCGATGCGCTCTGAATCAACCCGCCTGTATGATTCCAGGCTGAGACCGCTTGGCACAAAGCTAACGCCCCCAGGCCCATCATAGACGGCATCACGGATGTTGCTTTCACCCAAAAGCACATCATGCAGGGTAATGGGGCTGGACTGCATTCCAAGCAGCAAGGAAAGGTTTGCCATGGCGACATCAGCATCAATAAGCAGCACTCTTTTGCCGTGCTTCGCGAGGGCAATCCCAAGGTTTGCTGTAATGGTTGTTTTCCCAACCCCTCCTTTTCCAGAAACAATTGTTATAATGCGGCCCATGCGACAACACGCAAAAAAAATGGTTAAACTATTAGCTTAATGCAGTCAATCCCTTAAAAAGCTTTGTTCTTTGATTGGTAGGCAGGGAGCTTCAAAAAAGAGTCCAGCTCCTTTGCAATGGCTTTCAGTTCAATTGTTGAAAGACTTGCTGATGCTTTTACGACAAAAATTTTTTCGCTGAAAGGAAAAACCATGAACCATTCTCCATTGCTTTTTATGAGCACTGTTTCTGGCGTCATCAGTTCAGAACTCACATAATTGAACAAGGCAGTCCCTGTTATCGCTTCCTTTAACCCGTTCTCCTCTGTTGTTGCGATAACGCTTCCATCCCTCTTTGTCACAATTATTGATTCAACAACATGCTTCTGCCTCAAGCCCACAAGAATTTCCCCAAGGTTTTTGCCATTAAACTCGAAGCCATTGCTGCAGAGCATCTCTCTTATTGCAGTAAGATGGCTTTTGGGCAGGGCAGTGTCATCAATCGCAAGCACTCTCGAAGCAAAGCCCTTTACTATTGATGAAAGTTTCTGAAAAGCCAAAATTGCTCACCTATAGTTCCTTGAGACCGAGTTTTTTCATTATATCAGACCTTGAGCCCTCTTTTCTCAGTCTGTCTCCCACAAATTTTTTCACTAGCTCAGCGTCATAATTTTGGGGAATTACTCTACTTAAATCTTTTGGTTGCTTTGGGGAAGAAAAAGCCATTTTGTCGTTGAAAGCAATAACAAGCTCTGCCTGCTGCTTGGAAAGCTCTATGATATCCGCAACAGCAAACTGGGCTCTTGCAGCATTTGCAGTCAGCTTTAATGCATCATCAGAAAAAACAGTGTCCCCGAATTTTACGAACTCAAAAACAGCGCCAGTAAGCTCCCCACGCCTCATTATTATAACACCCTCCTCAATTCCGGTGTACCCTTCCGCAGTCAAGGCAACATAGCCGCTGAAAAGCTTTCCGGAAAGCTCTGACAGCTTTTTCTCAAGGGAAATCTTTCTTGCATCAATCCCTTTCTCAACAAAATTGCCAACAGGAATATTCATCCCTTTTACCTTCCAAGAACAATGACAGCCAACTGCTGGTTGGCATCAGCGCACCACTTCCGCTTTGCTCCAGTGGTGCATGCTTCGCATTTCTTTGCCAACTGCTGGTTGGCGTCAGCGGTCCACTTGCAGTGGACCTTGCTCGCAATTGCTCGCATATCAACACCCATTTTTATTATCTCCCAAGAACAATCACTATATCGGCAGTGTTTTTGAGTGCTGCCGCAGCTGCTTCATCAACCAGCACAACAAATGTTTCTTTGCCGTACTTTTTTGCCTTTACGATTGCAGGCAGGAAATCCGAGTCCCTTGTCACAAACGCAATTGCCTGGATGGTGTTGTTGAAGATTGCTTCAGTTGCATCAACGCTCATTGCAACATCAACGTCCCCAACAGTGATAATGGGCTCAAAGCCCTCATTCACAACAGCCTCCACAAGCTTGTTGCTTGCAAACTGGTTGAGGAAAACCTTTGCAATCTTCAGGTTGCCGTGCTTGACAAGCGCTTTCTTTATGTCTCCCAACTCTATTCCAAGTTCTTTCCTCAGAATGTTCGGCCCATCAACCAGCACGGCAAGGTTTTTTGATTTCGGGGCAACAACCCTTGCAAGGGTTCTCTTCACTTGTTTCAGCACCACAAAAAAGCACCAGAAAAAATTTTATACATAAGAAATATTCAAAAGGTATTTAAAAACAACCGCGTTTTTTTGTTTTAGATGGCGGAAGGGGAAAAAAAATTTTCTGATGTTGGAAGCATAAAAGAGGGGGGTTTCCTGCTCATCGATGGAAGGCCCTGCCAGGCAAGGTCAATAGAGAAATCCAAGCCCGGAAAGCACGGGGCAGCAAAAGCAAGAATAACCGCTTTTGACGTTTTCACTGGCCAGAAAAAAACACTGCTCAAGCCCACAAACTCGGAAACAGAAATCCCGATCATAACAAAGGGGACAGCCCAAGTTGTTGCAGTAATGGGAGATGCCCTGCAAATAATGGACGTGCAGAACTATGAAACATTCAACGTCCAGAAACCCACCGATATTCCAGGGCTTGCGTCAGGCATTGAGGTAGAATACCAGAAATGGGGCATAGAAGCAAAAATAACAAGAAAAAAATAATAGGAAAGTATTTTAAACAAAAAAACATTACTTATTCAACATGGGACAATGGCTTGACATCCTGTTCTACAAGACAAAACCAGAAGACATTGCTGACACAGCGCTTGGAACTGGTTTGAAAGCACTTTTGTGGGCAGGGCTCATTCTCGGAATAGTGAATGGCATAACTGCTTTCATTGCGCCAATTATTCCCAAAGCAAATCCAGGCGTTTTTGGAATTGTGGCTTCAGCAATAATGACTCCAATCTGGATGGTTATTGGAATTCTTATAATTGGTGCTTGGAATTCTTATAATTGGTGCAGTGCTCTGGGTGATTGCAAAAATTTTAGGTGGAAAAGGAAGCTATGGGAATTATGTGGGCACGCTTGCTTTAATAAGTGCAGCGTTCACCGGAACAATAAATGTGCTGCTTGCAATAATTGGGGTCTTCACCAGAACAAACCTGGCAATTTTAGGAATAATGGGAATAATTGGCCTGATTGTTTCACTATATAGCTTGTTTTTGTTTATAAAAGCAACACAGGCAGTACATGACTTGAGCTTCATCAAAGCACTTCTAGTCATAATAATTCCATTAATTGTCTTGTTTGTTTTTGCAGGGGCAGCATTATTGAGTTTGTCCAGTATGTTCCAACAGGCAGGAATCAATCCCCTGCAATTTGGTGGAAACTCTTTACAAGCTGTAACAACAAGCGGCGCCCCCCAAGTTGTGAATGCGCCGGGAACAACTGGCACAACAACCACGACAGGAAACAATAACCCGCCCTCAACAAACCCTTTCGCGACTTGCGAGCAATCATGCGTAGTAAAGCTTGAGGATTGCACGAACAAGTGCGGCCTGAATACTGGAACAGTCAACGATCCAAACAAGGCAAACGAAATTTTAGCCTGCTCCACAACCTGTTACTCGGCATATGATTCGTGCACTAAAGCATGCTGAAAAAACACCGAAGAAAGGCTTTTATATTAGAAGATTCCTCTTATTTTCGGTAAGCCAATGACTTTTGGGTATTTTAAGAGATGGCTTGACATTCTTCTTTACAAGACAAAGCCCTCTGATGTTTCCGGAACAAGCCTTGGAGAGGGGCTGAAAAACCTTGCAATTGCAGGAGTAATAGTAGGGCTATTAAACGGAATTTTGCAGTACTTGTTTGTTTCACAGCTTGGGGGAACAGTGGGTGGAGCAGGAGCATTCACAGCAGCTGCAGGAGCGGTAGGGGTTGTTGCATCAGTAATTTTCACCCCCATATTGTATGCCATAATAATGCTTGCCGTGGGCGCAATATTCTGGGTTGTGGCAAAAATACTGGGAGGAAAAGGAAGCTATGGTAATTATGTGGGCACACTAGCACTCATTGAGGGGGCAACAAGCGGAACAATGGGGTCAGCAATAACAATCATAAATATCCTTGGCGTTCTTGCGGGCGCAACATTGGCTGTTGCTACCATAACAGGCGTGCTGGGTCTCATACTTTTTGTTTACCTTGTTTTCCTGTTTGTAAAAGCAACGCAGGCAGTACATGGAGTAAGCGGGGTAAAGGCATTGGTAATAGTTTTGCTGCCCCTATTAATAGTGCTGGTACTCCTTATGGTAGCTGCTGGTGCTTTAATTGCAGCACTCTTGGGAAGCGCGGGCAACATTCCGGCATACCAGTAAAAAAGGTTTTTAAGCAAGGAACCTGAAAGCAACTATTTTGCAGTGCAGAAAAAGCTGTTTATTCAAAAAATTATTTTTTCAATCTCTGCCTTCATTTTTACGTTAAGAGAAACATGCAGACCATAGCCAGTTGGTTTTTCCACAACCATTCCTTCTCTAATAAGCTGCTCCAATTCCATTCTTACATCCTTCCACAATTCCTTCGGAAATCCTCTGGGGGTATCGTCAAAAGCAGTGTGCTTTCCACCCCAATAGTTATGCCTGGTCATTTTTCGTAAAACCCTCTTCCTGACCTCAAAAGAAGAAAGTTTCATTAGCTGAAACATTTAGAGTAAAATATTTAAACATTTGCAAATATAAGTTAATTGTCTAAACCTGGTGAAAATTTTGAAAAACGGCAACTCCCTTTTCGTAGAATTTTTTGGAGACTACCCAATCATAAGGGTACTTGATTTCCTGGTCGAGAATGACGCATTTGATTACTCAAAAAAAGACATTTCCAGAAATGCAGGGGTTTCCTGGAATACACTGGAAGGATTCTGGCAAAAACTGGAAGAAATGAAAATAGTGGTTCACACTAGAAAAGTTGGAAAGGCAGAAATGTACAAACTAGACACTGAAAACCCCATAGTCAAGCAATTAATTGAACTGGACAACAGGCTAATAAAGAAATCAACGGAAAAAATTTCTTCGGCCAAAGAGAAAGCCAAGTCAATCGCAAGGTAAAAAAAATCAAGCTAATTGTTTAACTCCCTTTTCACCAACACTTTTTTACTGCAACTGCCGGCGTGCCAGAACGGCTAATGGGCTGGTCTCGAAAACCAGTGCCCGAAAGGGCTTGCAGGTTCGAATCCTGCCGCCGGCGAAATTCCAGTTCTTACCCCTACAAATTCATTATATTTAAATATTTGTAGGTCTAAATAAATATGTATGGTTTTTATAAAGGGCAAAACTATTTCAGGGAAGAAATACTATTATTTGACCAAGTCTGTCCGCCTGCCAGATGGCAGTGTAAGAACAATACAGAAGATAGTAAAAAACAAGAGTGCGGATGTTAAAGACTTTGCGGAATGGCTTGATGCAGAAGAAAAAAAGATGTTTGGAAAATGGGCAGTAAAACAATATGGCACTGACACTGTTTTTGAGCGATTACAGCTGAAAAAAATTGAGGAAATACGGCTTGACTATAAGATGATTGTTGCAAAGCTTTCAAAACAACAATTAAAAGATTTATTTGACCGCTTTACTGTTAATTTCACTTATGAATCAAATGCCCTGGAAGGAAACTCGCTCACACTCAAGGATGTGGCAATTGTAATTTTTGAAAACCAAATACCAAAGGGAAAAGATGTTAGGGAAATATATGAAACAATAAATTCGAGAAACGTTATTGAATTAATACTGAAAAAGAAATTCAGAGCCCAAGAAAAAGACATTATTAAAATGCACAAAATGCTTGTAAAAGACATGGGCATTGCCATTGGATATAAAAAAATACCAAACTTTGTTCTTGGAAGAGACATTCAAACCGCACCCCCCGAAAAAGTTCCTGAAGAAATGAAGGCACTTTTATCTTTTTATGAAAAAAACTCGGAAAAAATGCACCCTTTAAAGCTCGCTGCAAGAATTCACGGCTTGTTTGAAAAAATCCACCCATTTGACGATGGCAATGGCAGAGTTGGAAGGTTTCTCATAAACGTAATCCTTGCCAGCAAGGGATACCCCCCGCTTATAATAAGAAAATCCCAACGACAAGCTTATTTCAAGTACCTTTCAGATTTTGACAATGGCTATACCGCAAACCTTGAGCGATTCCTTCTGAACAAGTACAAAACAACTTACAAAAAATTCTTTCAAATATATGTAAAATATTTGAAGTAACGGCCTTTCTGCCACTGCTTGTGCTTTACCATTTGCGCGGGAACAGTAATGTGCCAACAGTTTTTCAATTTCTGAAGTTTCATAAAAATTTCACTTTTTCTTTTGCTGTTTGAGATGTTTTTCAAAATATTCAGCTATAATGGGATTTCGTTTTTTTAATAGTGGTAAATAAAAATTGAAAAGTTTTTCTTGTTTAACTCCTTTCCATGGAACATTGCCTTTTATTATGGAATCAAGCTGACCATGGGATGTGCTAAATTTTTTTGCCACCGCCCTAAAACCAACATATTTTTGTTTATCAGACGCCCCCAAGCGAGAGCGTTCTTCCGTAAGTGCTTGTATTACTTTCCCCCACCTTATAATTCGACTGAGCAATTGAATCTCTCTTAGGGTTGGTTCCGCTGGAGCTCGCGGAAGACCTAATAAAGCACGCCTAATTTCTGGGCCCAAGTAGTTTAATGTTGCTTGTCTTTCAAGCATTATTTTACCATAAGGTGAAAGTTTGGCTTCATGACCGGGGGACCCCCTAATTTTTTTTATTGTAACTAGACCTGCCTTTTTTAGTTTCAGGAAACTGTATGTAATTGATTTGTGTACCGCTAGCCCAGATGGCGAACCATATTGTTTTCCACCAGGTGCTTTTACGGGCAAAGCCAAGTCAGTTGTTTTTTTTGGCCCATCTCTCAATCTCTGTAAGACCGACCAATCTAGGTTCCAATTTGGAATTGTTGCATTGGAAAACCGATGACACGAATGAACCCATCGAAAAGACCCATATTCTGATGGAAGCTTATGTGTCAGGCCCATTAAATCCAAAACCCCTAAAGCAATAACAATACTTTTTAGGTTTTTTTTCTCTGGCTTAATCTTCAATTCTATGGCTAACTCACGAGAGTTCATAGCTTTACCATTTTCATGAAGTATATTCTGAACATTTGCCAAAACGTCGGTCCGAACCACGCTGAGAATATTTGACATCACCCCATCAAATATTGCACCTCTAGCATAAATACGGTTTACATTTCTAAAATTATTGAGAACTGGCTGAAGTGTTCTTTTGTCAAGTCCGTATTGAAGAGCCAGTGCTGCGGCTAAATGATTTGCATGTGGCCTAAAACCAATTGCTCTTACCTTACGCAGTACCTCTGCACGTGCTTCCCATTGTAATAATGTTTTTGGTTTCTTTCCGTGCAAATGCCATTGGTTAAGTTTTGCTTCATGTTGTTCAATAGCTCTTGCAATACTGGCTAGTTGGGCAGGAGAATGAGGCCTGCGTTGACTAGCAACCCCTCGACCGAATCTCTTCATTCGCATTTTCAATGCCCTATCAAATGTAACCCTGCCACTGCCAACTATAGAAACAAGTTTGTGAGCAGCAGTTTGATGAGATTTTATAGACATTCAAAATCCAGCCATTGTTTTTTTATATACATTGTTTATTTCTACCTATATAAAAGTGTAGCCAGTAAAAGCAGTAATTAATGGGTTTTTATCTCAGAAAACAAATTCTGCCGCTGGTGAAAGAGCGCTTATGGGTAAAAAAAACATATTTTTATATATGTTTTCACACATAATAATTATGTGTTATTATGCCTAATATAACCTTGGCTATTTCTGATGAAACCAGAAAAAAAATGGATGCACATTCGCACATAAAGTGGTCGAATGTAGTGAGAAGCATTATCCTGCAGAAACTTGAAGATTTTGAAGCAGCAGAGAAACTGGCAAAGAAAAGCAGGCTTACCGAAAAAGATATTTCAAAGCTTGCAGAGAAAATAAATCGCGCAATGGGCAAGCATGCAGAGGCGCTGTTGAATGAAAATTACAGCAGACGCTAACATTCTTTTTTCTGCCTTGCTGAAAGAGAGCCTGACAAGGAAATTATGGTTTAACCCAGAATTGGTCTTGTTTGCACCCACATTCCTTGTTATTGAGTTTGGAGAATATAGAAAAGAACTTGCGAAAAAATTTTATGGTTCATCTGCAGACTTCAGTTTATTGTGCGAAAAAATATTTTCCCAGGTGAAATTTGTGCAAGATGAAGAGCTGATAGCATTCCTGCCAGCAGCTTCTACCCTTACAAGCGACTCAAAAGATTGGATATACCTTGCATGTGCACTAAAAGAGAACACAGTCATTTGGAGCAATGACAAGGAAATGAAAAAACAATTACGCATCACAGTCAAAACAACAACAGAGCTTTTGCAGGAAATGGGAATGTTATAAATTATCTGGGTTTTAACTGAAAAAAACCAAAATCGTTTAAAGCAACTCCCTGGTTTTTTCTTTCCCAAACCAATAAAAAAACATACAGCTTAATTATTTTTTAGAATGAGTGACTGTATTTTCTGCAAAATTGTGAAAGGAGAAATTCCTTCATATAAAATTTATGAAGATACTTATTCAATTGCTTTCCTGGATATTTTTCCGGCAACAGAAGGGCATTGCCTTGTGATTCCGAAAAAGCATTTTGAAACAGTCCAGGAAATGCCTGAAAAAGAATTGAAAGAAACAATTGTCGCAGTGC
>CAYJWT010000034.1:0-9413 GCA_964373935.1 uncultured archaeon
ATTGTTGTTGAGCCAAAGCTTTTTCCTTTTGCACTGCCCGCAGCACATTGGGGGAAGCATGGACAATTCCTGAAAAAGAATGTGAAAAGGGGATTGTCAAATGCAGCGGCTTTCTTATTTCCAGGCCAAAAGGATTGGGAATGGAAATTCTTGCAGTGCCAAAAGCAGGGATGTTTGCCTTCACTGTTTTTGGATAAAGGAACTCTGTGGAAAAATTTGACTGGGCAAAAGCAACAATTGCTCTTTCAGTCTTTTCTTCCGCCCGAGCCATGAACAATTCAAGCTCTTTTTCAATCTCCGGAAAAGAATGGTATTTTTCAGCAGCGGGAACGCCGTTGGAAAAATATGCTGACAGCTCTTCAAGTTTTTCTTTTATCAGGGAGAAATCATTTTCCCCGAAAAAAGCCGGGGAAACATTGTGAACTGTTTCTGCTTCCAAGAACAGCTGTTTTGATTTTTTGTACAATGAGACAACTTTTTCAGCAAAAGGCGAAACAGCAAAATCCCGTTCTATATCCTCTTTAAGCAAACTGCAGAAATACTGCTTTTGGGCAGAATCCTGCAATTGGGAAAGCTGCTTTACCAAATAATACCTTGGCAGGAAATCCTCGGCATAATGCTGCCTGAACGCATTGTTTGCAAAAAATGAGTCAAGAAAAGAAAGGCATTGCGAAAACTCGGCACTTTTTGCCTGAAAAAATGCTTCAGCGTTTTTTGCAGCTGACTCCATTTCAATTGATGCATCCAAAACAGATTTGCAGGAAGAAATTTTTTCTCCCTGGCTTTTTGATTTTTCAAAATTGGTTATCCTGAACTTCAGGCGCGACTTAAGCCCTGAAACACCGGGAGAAAAACTTTCGCTGGAAATGCTTTCTTTTATTTTTTTGATTTTGTCCTCGCACAAAGAGATTGTTCCTGAAATTGCCTCTTTCTGCAGGAATTCCGCGTTTTTAAGAAGCAGTGCCGACTTTTGAAGCAATTGCTTCAGGGAAAAAGTTTTTTGCCCAATTGAAACATTTTCAAGAATTGATTTCTGCCTCAGAACTGAAAAAGAACTTTCAATTTCCGCAATCCCTTTTTGCAGCTTTTCCCTTGCCCCCTCAAGAGAGTTTATTTCCTGTTCCTGCGGCACAATTGATGCATATGCACTGTTTTCCCATAGGTCTGATAGCCATTGGCTTTCTTCCACTGGCAGTGCAGAATAGATTTCTTTGACAGCAGAAATGTTTTCAGAAATAAGGGTTTCTGTTTTAGAGTTCTGGGAAAACAGGAATGCCCTGTTTTCCGAGGCATTCTTCATTATTTCACTAAACCCTGACAGGGCGGAATTCCTTTCAGCCATCATGCTGCCAAAAGACTGCAGGAACTCAAAGCTTGGCTGGCCTTCGAGCACTGAAAGTGCTGCCTGAACCCTCATGGAAGAATTAAGGCCAGCGGCAAAAGAAGCAAAGGCCTCTGCAATAATCGGGAGGGGAAACTTTTTGCGCCCAAGCCCTGCAAACAGCTGGGGAGAGTATTTTTCAACCAAATCCATCAAGGAACTCTGGCTTGCAGTTCTGGCAGAAAAACCGGTTGACTGGGCAAGAGAAAGAAAGCGCGAGCTTTCCCTGAGGTAATGAGAAGCAAAAGTGTTTCCTGAATCATTGCTGTTTGTAAGGTCATTGAGGTTGGAATTGAGGATTATATAATCATCAAAAACCCTTTCTTCCTTCACAAGCTCCACTTCCTGTTTCTCCAAGAATGATTTTTCAAGCGCAATTACAGCAAAAGAATTCCGGAAAGCAGAATCAGCAAAGCCAAATGCTTTAAGCAGGTTATTATTGAGCTCATTTACCTGCTGCAATAATTCTCCTGTTGTCCTGCCTGTTCTGCACTGGGAGCTTATTGCATTAAGGTTTTTCCTTGCATTATTGTAGTGCAGCCAGGAGGCAGCGGCATTGTTCTTGAAGGAAAGAATTTCCTGCTGTGTGCTGAATGAAAACACGCTTTCATCCATGGAAAGCATTTTCTGCACTCCAAGAAAGCACTGCTGCTGTGTACTGCAATCAGGCACAAGAGAGTATGACTGGGAGGTAAGGTTTAGGCAGAACAGTTTTTCCCCTGCAGAAACCTGCCTGTCAGCACACCCAAAAGCAAGCAGCAGAAAAAACGCAATACCCCAAACCCTAAGCATTAGCCAACTCTCCAAAAAAAAAGCGCAGAGAGAAGATTTAAAAAAGTAGGCAGGATTACGGTGAAAGACGAAACAAAAAGTTGAAAAAGTATTTAATAAACCAAAACAATGGTTTTACTGGATGCAAAAAACACCTTTTAATTTACTGCAGTCCATGCATTCTTTGTGCATTTATCTACACCAAAGAAATGGCCGTCTCTTGGGGTTGTAAGCCTGTATTCCCCTTCACTGCAGCCTGCGCACCTGAATTTCACTGTGCTGTCCTGGCCGTCAACTGTTGCTGACAGAACCTGTGTTCCACAATTGCTCTCAACAGTTACAGTGGTTCCTGGCTTTGCCCTTACATTTTGGACAGTGCATGTTCTTGGAACTGAAGACGTGCTTTCACAGCTTCCAATAGTTGCAGTTCCAATTTTTACCGTGCAAGTTTTTGCAGTTGTCGCATCCGTGAAATCACAGGCAATGTTTTCTATTAGTTCTTGCCTGCAATCAAAAGAAACCTTCTTGTTCTTTCCATCAAAAGTAACTAATTGGGATTGCAGTATATCTGGGTCACAGGTGGAGCTTGTAACAGTCGCCTGCTGGTTTCTTTGGCCCAGCAAATCAAGAGTGCAGTTGCTTGCACCTACACAATTACATGTCTGTTCTGCAGGGCATGGGCTTACTGAACAGCTTTCACTTGCCTCTGGAGACTGCTTGAACTCGCATGTAATTTTCTGTTGCACTTGTGATGTGGGAATGCACGCACCATTAACACACTGGGCTTTACCCCCAACAGGGGCAGGGCAATTAATTGCTTTCCTGAAAGGCTTATTGTTAACGCACAAAAACTCTATTACCCTTCCGCTTTTCCCGGCACACTGGTCTTCAAGCCTTTGAGTGCCATAAGTTACGGTTCCTTTTACGTTTTGGTTTTCTCCATCAGAGTCAGTGCAGGTAAGAGGCTTGCATGCCCCGTTTTCGCATCCTCCAGGGCAGTTAATTCTTTCATGCTTTACTCCCCTTGCAACTCCGTTGGCAATATCACAGGAGTGCTCGTTCAATTGGGTTGCTGAAATGCAGACATCCCTGAAGGTCTGATTATTGAAAGTTGTCCTGCCTGCTGTTTCATTTGGATTGCTGGAAGTGCTGTCAGTGTCAGTGCATGTTTCAGCAGTTCCGCAAACAGTAATTGTTTTGGCCGTTCCGTCAACTGCTACTTGCTGATTGCTTCCACTGCAGGAGGCAGAAACATCAATAACGCTTGCCGTACTTTCAGCACTAACAGTGACAGAGCATTGCCCCGTCCCGCTGCAAAAAAATGGGGTGACATTGTTTCCTGAGTTATCTACATTAATATAACATTCCTGATAAGAAGTATTATGGGGAGTTCCGAATATGCATGTAACCCTTTGAGAAACTGTCGGGGCAAAAACATTTGGCAGGAATGCAAGAACTAACAGCAACAGTGATACTAAAAAAAACAATTTTTTGAAAGGCAAACTGCACACCTTGTAAAAGCATAACTTAACCCATATAAATAGTTACTGCCCTTTAATACATAACTCCATTTTACTGAAAAAAAACTCGTTTTTGCACAATCCAGAATTAACTTTGGTTTTCTCAAAAAAAAAAGGTTTAATTAAAACAAATTTCCTATTGTTGACTTGATTGTTGGATGGTTTCAACCAGAAAATTTGTTGGCAAGCTGAACCCACAGCAGGCAATAAGGCTGGTAAGGGGAAAAGCAGGGAAAAAAAGGACAGGGCTGCAGCCGAGAATTGGACGGCATGTTAGGCTTGACTCAGCTATGCAAGCAGTCAAGCAGGCGCACGAACCAGAAAAAGCAAAACAGGCATTGCAAAAATGGCTGAAATGGATTCACGAGCAATGGTTCAAATCAAAAACGCCAAAAAGAAGGCTTGAACTGCAACATCAAAGGGAACTGTTAATGGTATTGCACTTATTCGGACAAAGACAGCCAACAGCACACCAGCTATCAGCAGTTCTTGCACTATGCTATGGATTGCGGAAAGAACATCTTGCGCCAAGACTTAACACCCCTGCAAATATCCAGCACAGGAGACCACAGTTTAAGACATGGCAGGGATCTATTTCCATGATTTTGGCTGCAACAAATTTGGATTTGCCGTACAAAATTGAAAAAATACTTGCAAATGAGAAAAAAATTCTTGATAGCAAAGAAATAGCTGCAAGAATTGGGATTGAATGGAACAGCAACAATGCAGCAAAAATAAACACCGCACTTCAGCTTCTCAACCAAATGGCAGTTATAGAAAAACAGCCTATGCATGCGGCACCAAGAACGCCAAGGGCAACATGGTCACACAAAAAGCACCCTGCACTGGAAATTAGGCATCCAAATACTTCTCTCGAAATATTGGAAGCAATTTACGAAAACCTAGGGAAAAATCGCGAAAACAGATTAAATCTTAGTGAAATATACAATCCATACAAACATAAAGGAAGAGAAAAAAAGGGTAAAGAAAAATTCTCGAACAGGGCAATGATTTTCACGGCAAGAGCCCTGGAAAAAAGTGGGCTTGTAAAAATCCAAAAAAACAGAGTGGGAAAAACAACTTTTCTTGAACTCGCCCTCACACCAGAAGGGATAAGGCTAATGGAAGAATTTTACAGAAAAGGAAGGAAATCATTCCCTTTGCTCAGAAGATACCTGCTGGGGATAAAGGAATAGCAAAAACTGTATTTACTATTTTGGAATACGCGCCTCAAGCACACGATTTTGCACTTTTAGGCTTGTTCCAATTGGACTATACATGATTTGTCCATCATTCACAGTGAATGTTGTTTTTCCTTCCTGGTTTCTGTTGTAATAAACTGGGGAAGACGCAAAAGCCGGTAATTGTGGGCTTGGAATAATTACACTACCGTCTCCCATTTTTGTATTAATAAAGACAGTTACGTCAGCTACCCTAGATGCTAGTGGTACATCCTCATCTATTCCGAACTTAGCGATCTTGTAACTATCCACATTATATCTTGTTCCACCCTGGAAACTTTCCGGCATTAATGGGCTGTTGGGCTCATAGTATTCTTTAGTAGTCTCGCCAATAATTGTCCCACTAAAGAACAATGTTTTGGCAAATTGCACTATTTTTGACTGCGATTGCATCATCAACCAAATGTTTGCAACTGTATTTCTTGTTGTTTCATCGACCATAATTGTATAAGTTGTAGTATCAGTATCATCATTTGCAACAACCAATTCAACTGTCTTCGAAACATCTCTTTCTTTGTAAGAAACATCTGCAAAGGGGCTTGCGCTAGTACTAGTTTTGAAAGAAATTTTTCCTTCACGATTTGCACCCTCTACATTTGCATCCTCTAAGTTTACATCCATATAAAATGTTTGAGTATCAAAAATAATTGGAAAGTTTCTTGTACCATTGCTTGCTCCCTGAATTAAAATATAGAACGGAACTGTGTGCCAGCTTCCACCAGCCGAGTCTATGTATTCCAATCTTTCCTTGCCAAGCCTAATGGTTGTTGTTGCAGTAGTAATACAATTCCCACTAACACAGGTTTGAGTGCTAGAGCAAGCATCTAAAGTCTTCCATTCCAAACAAGGATCAGAATCACCATCAACAGCGCAGGTTTGTGGATTACCACTAGTTGAGCATTGCCCTGAACCAGCAGTAGGGCACTCGTCCGTGCAGGTTAAAACACATTTTCCATCAGAGCATTTGCTTTCAGGAGAACAAGCACTCAAATCCTTCCAGTTAAGGCAGCCGTCAGCAACATTGCACTCTTGCGGTATGCCTGAAACAGAGCACCGCAGGGAACCCTGAACACTGCATTTGTCAGTGCATTGTATTCTTTCTTTCACGCAGGCAGTGTAAAAAATTTTTTGTTTTGCCCTGCTGTCACCGCGGACTGTGTCAACAAAAAATTCTTTTTTTGCCAGAGAAACAAGCCCTGGCTGGCATTTAAGGTTTTTTTTATCCGAGCGAAAAATTTCTGTTTTTCCAAAGTTTTTTACATTCAGGCAAACCCTGTAATAATTGCTCACTGAACCGCTCGCTTCAGTTACAGTCTCAGATGAAGAAAATGTTCCAATAGGGCACTCTGCCGGAACACACCCTGTAGCAGACTGGCAGGAAGTTATTGCACCCCCTCCTAAAGCAAACAGCCTGTGCCAGACATGCACTTTTCTTTGCCGTGAATCAAAAAAACTGTCAAGCATTAACCCAACATCTTTTACTCCAGAAACCTTGCTTTTTTTTGGTGTGCAGAGACCGGGTTCTTGGTTTGGGCTTTTGGCTCTTGAAGTGCAGATTGTTACATCGCCCAAATGCCTAGAAAAAAAAGCAGTTGAAGGAAGCGAAGCCAATGCCGGCGAAAACTCATCCCCTTCTCCACAGTCTGCCGGACAAATTCCGAATTCTTCTTCAATTTTCCCACATACGTTGTCAGGGCAGTATTCTACAGCAGAAGCAACTTCACCTATTGGCGCTTCTTGCGTGCAGCCAGCAATAAAAAACAATAATCCAGCCAAAACAACAAAAAACTTGTTCATAAAATTTCACTTTATAGAATTAAAATACAAATACTGTTGTGTTGTTCCTAATATATAAATTTACTGTTGTGTTGTTGGGCAATTTTCCCTGCAAGCATCCCGTTCCACATAGCAGTTGTTTATTTCCTCGTTCAGCAGCTGCTTTTCCGAAACGCACTGCACCAATTGTTCCCCGAAGGTGTTTGAAAGGAAGGGTTCAATGTAGTAATGCTGTGCCCCTATTCCCAGCACAAGGCCTATGATGAAAATGAACAATTTCAGCCAGGTGCTGAAGGAAATCTGCATTCCCTTTCCCGATTTTTGCCTTTCCGGCATGGAAGGAATATTGTAGGGGCTGAATAAATAGTTTTCTGTGCAAAAATTTAATGAATCCTGACAATTTTGGGTACGCTGTCAAAGTCTTTGTCAAATGAGCAAATTTCTTTAAGCCCTTTTTCCAACATAATTGCAATACTGGCAGAGTCAGTAAAACTAAGGTTTTCGTATTTTTGGAATATTTCCAAGCCAGCAAGAATGTTTTCCTTGGTTGTGTAAATGAGTTTTAATTGCGAGCCAAGCAAGTATTCAAGCAACTGGTTTGAGGTTTTGCCGCCTTTTCTTTTCCTGGACAGGGTCAGGAATTCATCCAACACGTAATCGGAATAGTAAACTGCTTTATTCTGGCTCAATTGTTTTTGAATGATTTCTTTTGCCCTCAAATGGTTTTTTTCTCCACTGAAAAAGAAAGAGTAAAGAGCAGAGGTATCAGCAAACATCAATCAAAACCCGCAACAATGATGTCATGCTTTGCATCAGAGTCAAAACCCTTCTTTTCCTTGAATTTCCCTGCCAGTTTCCGCAAATCATATTTATTGACAGGGCGTAAAATTATCTCCTTATCTAAATCAATCACCTGTATTTTCTGCCCTGGCTTCCAGCCATGTTTTTTCCTGCTCTTTGCAGGAAGGGTAAACTGGAAACCTTTTGATAGGGTTATCTGTGCAACCTCAATACTCATAGCAACACCACCATAATATGTTATGACTTTCATTATATTTAAGCTTTTTCATTAGAAATAGAGAAATTAATGAACAGCCTAATTCTTTATTTGGGTTACAGCAGCTGACTGAACACTTTGCTTTTCCTGCTCTTGCTTTGCTGGCTGATTGCTGTCATTGTAAGCAAATGGGAACAGTTTTTTGAAATCAATTATTGTGCTCTTGCCATCCCATGAAGGGTGGGCAAGCAGGACAACAAGGCTATCCTTGTCCATTGCCCTTTTTGTATAGCCAAGGTGCTTGTTCACTTCATCGGCAAACGCCTCTATTTCCTCCATTGTTGGCATGGCTTCTTTTGGCAATCTGAACTGGGAAAAGCCAACGTGCATGTAGGCCTTTATTTCAACAAAGTCCGGGGAACCTTTTTTTATCAGCTCTGCAAATGCTTGTGCATCGGAAAGGTTTTTTCCTTTTACCCCGGTTATCCTTATCACTCTTCTTGTTGGAATTTTTGGCAGCAATTCAATGCTCCTGTTCAGCCTTTCCCAGGAGTCCTTTAACTGGGGCTTGTTCAAACTGTAATGCACTTCAGGCCTCGCGGTATCAATTGAAAGGTACAATTGGGTTGGGGGAGAAGCTATGAGTTTTTCCAGGACTTCAGGGTGCAATGCGTTTGAAACAACAAACGTTGAAATGCCCTTTTTGTGGTATTCCTGAATAAGCTCTGGAAGCTTTGGGTAAAGAGTGGGTTCACCGGTAAGGGAAATTGCAACATGCCTGGGTTCTTTTGACTGCTCAAACTTTACCTTGTTGAATTCCTTCCTGCCCCCAATCCCGGAAAGCTGTTTTGTCTGTGCCCTGATGCTTTCCCCGGCAATCTCTTCCGGAGCATCCAGTTCAACATCTGTATTGCCATGAACATCCTGAATCTGCGGGATAAAAGTATGGGTTGGCCTCCAGCAGTAAGTGCATTTCTGGTCGCAAAAGCTGCTTGCAGGGCTCATTTGAATGCACCTGTGTGATTGAATGCCATAGAATTTCTGCTTGTAACAGGTCTTGTTGCTGATAATACTTGACTTTGTGTAATGGCAGATTTTCACTGCAGAATGCCCAAACAACGCATACTGCTGCTTCTTCAAGAGCTTGATTGTTTTCTCTGGCAGGTATTTCTCAACAGGGTTCATACATAATTTATCTTGTAGAAAGTAATTATAATATTGCCGAAATGCCGCTGGCCGGATTATGCGGCAAAAAACACAGATAATGGCCAAAAAACAAAAAAAAGCCTTTATGTATAATGGCAAAAATGCTCTAAAAAAAGCGCCTGTTTCTGCTTGCAAACGCAAAATTTACCTGAGCAACAGGTTCGGGCTTTTTCTTTGATCAAACTATCTTTTTCAAAAAAAGAAAGTTTGCGGGGGAAGGTTTAAATAGTAAATAGATATTATTGTATTACCAAGTTTTTCGCAAACATTTTTTTGAAAAAGGTTTTAGGGGTGAAAAATTGTACAAGTATACCATTGCAAGGCAGCTTGCAACAAAAAAAATCATCACGAACAGGGGAGATGAGGTAGGCAAGCTCATTGACCTGCTGGTGGATGAAGTATCAGGGGACATAGAATACCTGCTTGTTGAAGTGGACAGGGAAAGCAAACTAATGAAAAGATTCAATCCAAAGGAAAGAATGTTACAGATTCCTTATTCAGCAGTAACAGCAGTGAGCGAT
>CAYJWT010000034.1:9423-11877 GCA_964373935.1 uncultured archaeon
TCTTCATTGTTGACGAAAGAGAACTAGGGGAAGTAGTTGCGAGGGAATAAGGGCAATTATTCATAACGCTCTTTTTTTCCTTACAGTTCCACCAAAACCTTCCTGCTTTTTTTGCCAATCTGTTTTACAGAAAAACCATTCTTATACATAATGCCTTTTTGTGCTTTTTCTAACGCTTCTTTTATCTGTGTATAGTGGGAAAATATTGCCTCTCCTTTTTTTGTGCTTTCTTCTGCTTCTTGCTCAAGCCGCTGCTTTTCTTCAAGCTGTTTTTCCAGGCTTTTCTGCAAGGCGATTGTTTTGGATGATTTTTCTTTGCTTGCCAGCGAGGGAGCATTTTGCAATTGCCTGGAAAAATAATCATCCAGAAAACCATTTATTGAACCAATTTTTTGTTTTTCCGGGAGAGAGTTTATCGGAAAAGGAAGCAGTATTTCCTCTTTGCCCTCGCATATTACAGGGGATGCTTTCTGTGTCAGGGAGTAAAGCTCTTTTGAGGCAACGGCAATTTTTTCTGCTTCCTTTTCTGTAATGGAGCTTGCCTGCTTTTCCTTTGAAATTCCCGAGAGAAAAAATGCTTCCTCTGCCATTGCGGGGGCAATGTTTGTTTTTTTCAGGAGGCAGGTTATTGCTGTTCCCCGGCATTCCCGGAAAAAGGAATGGAGCTTTCCGGAATCAATTGCTTCCGGGGAAAATTCCTTTCCAGCAGGAAAAATGTAGGGGGAATTCTTTTTCAGTTCCCTGTCCTTCCAGAACTCTGTTCTCTGCACTGAAAGAATTTTTTTTTCTTTGTCCGCAAGGACAATGTTTCCTTTTGCAAACAGCTCTGCAACAAGAAAAAATTCTTCTATTTCAAAAACAACCACCCTGTCAAAGCCATTCTGCCAGATTTGGCTTATCGTTTTTCCAGAAAGCTGTTTTCTCAGAAAAGCCCCAAATCCAGATGTTTCCTGCTTTGCGGGAAAAGATTTCTTTGCAGCAAAAACAGCCCTGCCAGCAATTATCAGCTGGAGGTTTTTGGGCCTTTTGAACAAGGTTATTTTCAGCCAGTTGTTCGGGAGCTCCTGGATGCTCCTTATCTTTGCCCCTTCCAGCAAAGGCTTTATTTCCTGGGCAAGGAATGAAAGCGTAATATTCGGGATATCCATACAAAATAGAAAACAGAGAAAGAGCTAAATAATTTAACTGTGCGTGCAAAAAATTATCTTCTTGTAAACTGGAGTGTTGCGCTGCCGGAGTTGCTGTTGGGTGAAGCATCCCAAGCTGTTGCCGTCACAGTATGGCTTCCCCTTTTAATTTTTCTCCAGAGTACATCGCATGCGGTAGTATCGCTGCATGTTTTCAGCAGCTTGCCATCTCCGAATATTTTTATTTCTTTTATTCCGCTTGCATCACTCGCCTGCACGTTTACCCTAATTTTGCCATTGGTTATGGTTGCGCCGCGGGAGGACGCAATGCTAATGTCCGGGGGAGTTGTGTCCTGAGGCGCACCCTGAACAGTATAAACAAGCGTTGCACTGGACTTTGCCTCTGGCTCAGCCAAATTCACTGCATTCTGGGTAATGAAATAATCCCCAGCAGAACTGCTTAACGCAGAAACAATATTGAAATCAAGTATTGCTGCTGCCCCGGAAGACAAGACAGCTGAAAGTTTTCCCGGAACCTGAACAAAACCTTGCGGGAGTATTGGAGAAACCTCAAATGCCGCATCAGGACAATTCTGGTTATTATTAGTTATTGAAAGATTGTAAGAAAGAGAACTCCCAGGAGAACCAGCCCGCACTGCCGGACTAACAGAAACAGTTGGATTATTCTCAGAACAAGCACCCTGAACAGTATAAACAAGCGTTGCACTGGACTTTGCCTCTGGCTCAGCCAAATTCACTGCATTCTGGGTAATGAAATAATCCCCAGCAGAACTGCTTAACGCAGAAACAATATTGAAATCAAGTATTGCTGCTGCCCCGGAAGACAAGACAGCTGAAAGTTTTCCCGGAACCTGAACAAAACCTTGCGGGAGTATTGGAGAAACCTCAAATGCCGCATCAGGACAATTCTGGTTATTATTAGTTATTGAAAGATTGTAAGAAAGAGAACTCCCAGGAGAACCAGCCCGCACTGCCGGACTAACAGAAACAGTTGGATTATTCTCAGAACAAACACCCTGCATCCCAACCTGCACTGTTGCACTGCTTGGAGAAACAGAAAGGGTTGTCAAAGAAACACCCTTGATTGAATCAACAAAAGTTCTCCCAGCAAGCAAAGGAGCATCAACAAAAGAGGTTGTTTCAGGAGTCGTGTCAATCAAAAGTGTAAAATAGCGGACATCATAACCAGGGGCAATTCTAATGGAAACCCCGTTTGCAACCGGCTCTGCTGGGCTGAAATTGTCAAAACCAAAAGGCTGACTGTACTCCAAGTAATAATACTCTTTCACCACCCCATTCACTTTCT
>CAYJWT010000035.1:0-11834 GCA_964373935.1 uncultured archaeon
AAATATGCCCAATGCCGAAAATAAGTGCAGAGGCAAAAACCCCGATTTTTGGAACAAGGAATCCCCTAAAGAAAACCTCCTCTGAGAAAACCCTTACAACAAGCAGGTATGCAAGAATAAGCGGGCTGGCATTTCGTGTGGCTTTTATTGAGTCTGCCACTCTTTCAAGGTCATTGACCTGTGCAAGAGAGGACAAATAAACGATTGCAAAAGCAAGCAGTACGAGCGCTCCAAGGATAGCCAGGGATTTTTTTGCCATTTCGGGCAGGGGCATTCTCTTGAACCCCAATTCATGGAATGCTTTTTTTGCAAGAAGGTTTTTCCCGTCATAGAGCGCTATGAGAGGGAAAAAAACAAGAAATATGTCAAGCAGGATGATTTCAATGAAGCCAGTCATGCTGTTTGGCAGCTTGTTTTGAATTGCTGTCTTTTTTTCCCCCATTATTTTTGCTTGAATTCCGTGTAAGAGCAGTTTCCGCAGGAAAACCTGTCTTTGTGGTCTGCAAGGAAAACGCCTGGGCCGCATTTAGGGCAGAAGCGCTTCCTCTGCACTTTTTCCCCGTCAATTTTGTATTGCGTGCTTTTGAGCTTTTTTGGGTGGACTTTCCTCGGTTTTTTCCCTTTTCTTTCTTTTGCTTTGTTTGGCAATCACATCACCTTTCAGCTTTTTTGTTATTCTTTTTTCACTTTTTTCTTTCCTTCTGTCCTGTCAAAAAAAAATCCAGTGCCTGCCCTTTGGAGCGCTTCATCATTATTGTATGCCATTGCCGTGCCTTCAAGCTTTTACTGGCCTAACCAAAGATGAAACAGACCAATTACAAGCAGATCCAGTATTTTTCCCATTTCGCTCGCAATGCTTTCCCTCAGCTGCTTCCTGCTGGGGGTAATTGCAAAATCGCTTGCCTCAAAACCTATTTCATCCCTGTTCAGCAGCGGGTTTTTCTTTTCGTAAACTATTTTCAGTTTCATCCTTTCACCTGCCCAGCCTTAGTGCATACTTTCCGGGGTTTGTTATGCCCATTTTTTTTGCTATCTCGCTTTTTTCCGGGTTTATTATGACAACATAGCCCTTCCAGAACGTTGTGAAGCTTGTTCCCTTGCATTCAGGGCATTCTTTTGAGTCTTCCACAACCCTTCTGCATGTCCTGCATGCTTTTTCTCTCCCCACAATAAAAACCTCCTTTAGCTCTTCTTTTTAACCTTTTCCTGCTGCGGCTGCTTTTCCTGTTTTTTTCCTTCTTTTTTGCCTGCTTTCTCGTCCATCCTTCCCCATTCCTCTTTCCCCAAAAAGGGCTGCCTCATTGTCAGCCCAATCTTCGAGTTTGCTATCGTGTCCTTGAGGGAAACAGTCACAATTCTTGCTATCACGCTGTCGTCAGCAGTCAGCTTTTTCCCAGTTTTCTTTCCCACAAAGCCAGGGAGCTTGCCGTCATAGTTTATGTAGTCATCCATTATCTGGCTCACATGCACCAAGCCTTCTATCGGGCTTATTCTCAGGAAAGCCCCGAATTCTGTCACTTCCGAAACAAAGCCCTCTACAACTTCCTGCACGATGGGCCTGTAAACAATCATGCCCATCACCGCCTCATGGTAAGCAGAGCCATCCCCAGGCACAATCTTTCCTTCCCCGATTTTTTCCGCCTCTGTTACCGCCACAATTACGCCCAGGTCCTCATCAACTATTCCCTCAAACTCTTCCTGCGCGATTTTGAGTATTGCTTCCTTGAGATTGCCTCCAAAATCCTTTGGCGGCACCCTCACTGTTTCTTTTATTTTAACCAGCGTATACATTTTCTCCCTCCTATGTCATTGCGAGATATTTTTTTTTCCTGAGATAAATAATCTTCCCGCCTTTTTCAGAAATTTTTTTCTTCAGGCTTTTGTCGTTGGTTGCTATTATGAATTTTTTTTCCGCAAGCTCAAGCAATGCGGCATCAGCATTTTTTGCCATTGTGCTGATTTTTTCAGCTTTTTCTTTTTCAATAATTGTTTTTGCAACCCTTGCAGAGAGATTTTTTCTGCACAGTGCATCAATTTCTTTTTCAACCTCTTCTGGAACAAAAATTCTTGCTTTCTTTCCAAAATGGCTTCTTATTTCCTCAAAAACATCCACCCTGAACTTTTCTGCAGCAAGCAGCATGTTTGTGTCAAGTGCAATCATTTTCCTACCTTCCCGTTCCATATGCAACAAGCCTCCACCTGTTGGAATCCTTTTTGCTTATTGCAACCTTTTGCCCAGGTTCAATTACCGTAAAGCCATTCAGGCTTACCTCAACCTGATTTTTTGACTTTATTATCGCGTTCCCAACTATGGTCATTGTGCCAATTGTGAGAACAAGGGTTTCATTCGATTTTATTGCTTTTGCCTGAACATCAATAAGCCTTTCGAGATAGCTTATTTCCAGAACAACCCTGTTTTTTGGCTCTGGCAGGCTGCCTACTGCCCCTATTACCTGTCCTCTCATCCTGTCACTCTGAGTGATGCTCGGGTCAAGCATTGTCCCAACAGCAATAAGACCGCCTGGCATTGCTTCATTTATCCTGCCTTTTTCAGTGCTAAGGGAAACAACGCTTGTTTCAAGCTTTTTGCCTTCAATTCCGGGGGCAATTTCTATTTTGTCCCCCAATGAAAGCTTTCCCTGTATTATTGACCCTCCAAAAACTCCGCCCTTCAGTTCCTCTGGAGAGGTTCCAGGCTTGTTAATGTCAAATGACCTTGAACAGTACATTTTCACTGCCTTGTTTTCATCAAACGAAGGGGTGGGAATTGTTTTTTCAATTACCTCAACAAGCATGTCAATGTTTGACCCAAAATTTGCAGCAATCGGAATGACGGGCGCAGTATCATAACCATATTTTTTTAGCAGCCCCATTATTTCCCCATGGTTTTTCATTGCCTGCTCTTTTGTAGCCAAGTCAATTTTGTTCTGCGCAACCACAAGATTTTTTATTCCCCCAATCTTCAGTGCCATCAAGTGTTCCTCTGTTTGTGGCTGGGGGCACGTTTCGTTTGCAGCAACAACAAGCACTGCTCCCTGCATCAGTGCTGCCCCTGAAAGCATTGTTGTCATAAGGGTTTCATGTCCCGGGGCATCAAGAAAGCTCACTACCCTGCTCTGCCTTGTTTTTTTGCCTGTTTCAGGGCACTCTGGCTTTGTCGTATAATGCGGCTTGCTTTCATTATCGCAAACAAAAAACACCGCGTCAGCATAACCAAGCTTTATTGAAATGCCCCTCTTGAGTTCCTCAGAATGGGTGTCAGTCCACTTGCCAGTGAGGGCCTGTGTAAGGGATGTATTGTGAGAAACAAGTCCCCCAAGGCCACACACGAAGTTGTGGTATCCAGGGACTTGCAAATCAACGATTGGCCCCTGATAGTGTGTTGTTTTAATACTTTTTATTTTGCACCAGTCAATGTTTTTCGGGTTGTTTGAAACAATTTTTTCGAGAATTTGCCTGGCTTTTTCTGCCCTTTCTTTGAGCAGATTTTTGACTGCCTGAATAATGAGCTTTTCCCGCATCACTGCTTCTTTTTTTGTGGTTAAATGCAACGTTTGGAACACCACTTTTTTCGTGAGACCTGTTTTTTTAGAGATATCATCCATTGTTATTCCCCATTCTGAAAGCAAGCTTAGCCCAATTTTTTTTATTGGTTGCGTTTCCATTTCCTCCAGCCTTTTCTGGAGGAATAAAGTCAATTCCCCAAATTTTTTTTCGCTGATAGTGTTTTTGTATCGGCAGTCCTGGTAAGAAAAAAACCACGCCCTTTGTTTTAGTGATTTTCTGCCTCTCGGGTAGTTGTTTTTCTTTAATCCCAAGTGTTTGACCAATTGAGACAGTTGAGTGAATTTTAATGGGCTCATGTGATCGCTTGTTTTTCCTCTTTCTTTTCTGGAACAAATTTTTTCCAGTTTTTCTTGTTTTTCTTTTAACTCAAAGCCAATCATTTCACTAAATTTTTGCATGTTCCTTATCCCAGAAATCTGGATCTGCCAATAGGTTCTTTTAATCTTTTTTGCCGTATTTGTAGCTGCTTTCTTGATTGAGTGAATGGAATGGCCTATGCCAAATTTTTTCAGACAATACCCAACAATACAAATACTGCCATAGTTAGCCTGAACTAGGCCAATTTGGCTGCTTTTTTCATTTACTGTTCCCTCTGCAGAAAAAAATGTTCTCAAGAATAATTTTAGTTTGTGGTTCGGAAGTGAAAAAACCCACCAGGGGATTCCCGCCTTCCGTGAAGCCCCTGTTGCAATGCCATAGCGTGCCTTTAGGAATAGAACAAGAGCTTTGTTATTAATATGATAATCTATTGGGCTGTATTGCCTTGGCTTAATTCCAAAGTTTTTTTTGCAAATGTCAAAAAAATTCTCTAGTAGGAGGTTTTGTGATTGCGCTATTCTGATACTGTTTTCAGTGATATGGCCTTCTGCGATGACAAATGCAAGAAAGCTAAGTACATCATCATTTGCGAATGAAGCACGCCTTACCTCGGCAAAGCTTTTTGAGTTTTGCCTATAATTGGAGATAATCCCCTCCGGCAAAAATGTTTTCGTGGATTTAAAAAATTCCATTACCTTTTGCCTATTTTTTTCAGAAATCTTGCCCTTCTTTATGCTTGCCGAGAAATATCCAGAGAACATTCCACATTTCTTGTCAAGGGAGTTGCATGATATTTTCTTTAGAATTCGGACTTCGTTCATTTCGGAAACAGAAAGGTAATCAAATTCTGAAAAGCCGTTTGTTTTTTCTAGTAATTCTCTAGCACGCTCACCGGAAACAAGCCAACAAGTTTTTTGAAGCTCTTTAGCCCATTCTGGGAGGGGGTCTTTCAAAAACACATTTTCGGGAAGATTTTTCAATGCTCCAATAAACTGTCCTTCTTTCAGGTCTTTTGCTTTTACCCATGCAATTTCAGTTCCATCATTGGATAGCAGCGGATGTTCGGGACTGGCCTTCAGCCTTTTGCCGTCTTTTGTCAATATTTCAATCATTTTGCCGGCATAGTTCTGCACGAAAACTTTTGCGGGTGCTGAAACAGTTTCAAACCCAAAGTCAAGCGAAAACGCTCTAAGGTTCGGGACATCAAATATAGTTTCACTTTCAGACACCTTCTCTGGAATTGTTTTGGCGCATTTTTCCAGAATCAATTCTTTTCCAGTACACAAATCACTATTCAGCAGAATTGGTTCATCTAAAGCAATGCACTTGCCATGGTCAACATGCCCCACCATGCCAATATTGACAACCGCCTGCTGTGCAGCCTGTTTTTCCTCCACGGGCCTTTTTTTTGTCAGAGTTTTGGTTTTCTTCAAGCTTCTACCGCCATTTTTTTTATTATGCTTTCATTTTCCCTGCCAACAAGCGGTTGGCATCGCTGTGTCATTCTGCGGGAATGACACTTGCTCGCTTTGCTCGCATTCATTTTCCCTGCCAACTGCTGGTTGGCGTCAGCGCACCACTTCCGCTTTGCTCTAGTAGTGTGTGCTTTGCATTTCTTTGCCAACTGCTGGTTTCTGTCATGCTGCCATTCTGCTGGAATGGCACTTGTTCGCTTCGCTCGCATTCACTTGCCAATTTGTTTTTCACGCTTTCACTTTCCCTTTTACTTTTTCGTGTGCAAGCTCCTCGCTTCCTGCTTTTTCAAGGGATTCCTTGATAAGCCTTTCTTTTGCGGATGCCTGTTTTTCCTCACCCGGCTTTGAAAGTGTTTTTGCAAGCTCTGCAAACTCCTGCTGGCCATAGGAAACAACAACAATATTTAGCTGTGCGGTTGACTGGGTGACAGTGTTTCCGGCAACTGTTTTTTTGACCTTCATGCCTTTTTTCTTTCCCCTCAGCCCAACTCCCTTCTCCAGAATCACTTTTCTCCTGAGCATACCATGAATACCGTGCTTCATGGGAAACCCATCCTTGTCCGAACCCCCTGATATTTTTCCCCTGTAGCCTGAAAGGCCAATGCTTCCAAGGTCAATTTCTTGCCCCATTTCTCTGCCAACGAAAACAGGTTTTTCTGTTTTCATGTTGATGGCTTTTCCTGTTTTTTTTTCAGAAACAACTATGTTCATCCTGTCACTTCCTCCGTGGTTTTTGCTTCAATAATCCTTATTTCTTCGAGAAGCTCTTTTTCTTCTTGGGAAAATAGGTCAATTGACTTTTCAAGTTCCGCAATGCCTTTTGGCGGAATGAAAGTGTAAAGTGTTTCCTCTTCTTCAAGGTTTCTCCCTATTACCGCATCGCTGATTGATATTGCGACCTCTTCCCCTGCTTTTGCTTCCTGCAGACTTATGCTTTTTGACTGTATTGCCACAATTTTCCCTATTCTTGTGCCATTTGCTTTCATGAGCTGCAGGTCATGCCTTATTTTTCCGGCAACAACTCTAACCCCAACAATCGCTGGTTTGCTTTTCCTGAAAACATGGTTTGGCAAAAGCTGTATTTTTCCGGGGCACGCTATGCTGGCAAGCTTTCTGGTTTTCTCTTTTTCCTTTTCATGCTTTTCCCATCCTGCATAATCCTCAAGCAGCCTGTAAATGACATTGCCCGTGAATATTTTTATCCCTTTTTTTTTTGCTTCTTCCAAGGCAGCTTCGTCCACTTTCACGTTAAAGGCAAAAATTACTCCCTTGAATGGCTGTTCATTCTTTATGCCGTATGCTTCAATTATATCCTTTCTTGTCACATCCCCAATGTCTGTTTTCCTTGGTTTCATCCTGAGCTGGCTTTCAAGCAGCAGGGCAGTTGCCTCAAGTGCCCCAAGAGTGTCTGCTTTTATTATGGGCCCTACTGACTGTGTTTCAGCAACAATGCCTTTTATTTCTCTTGAAACAAGCTCATGTTCTTTCCCGGTTTTTAAAGCAAGCAAAGGAGACCCTGCAAGCGCCTCATCGAGCCCAGGCGCAGCAATCTTCACCCCTGATGCTGCAAAAACCTTTTGCATGTTCTGGAACCTTTCCCTTGAATCCCTTATCTCATCCAAGGGTTTTGGCTTGAGCAATGCCCTTATTTTTGTTTCAATTATGCCGTGCTTTCCTGCAAGCACTATCTTTTCGTTCACCGACAGCACTCCATCGAAGAGAATTACATCAATTGTTTTCCCAAGGCCTTTTTCTTCCCTTACTTCAAGCACATTCCCTTTTCCGGCCTGGCTTTCATGTATTTCCAGCTTTTCCTTCAGAAACTTCTGGCTCAAGCCAGCGAGAAGCATAAGGCACTCTGGTATTCCTTCCCCTGTTTTTGCTGACAAAGGCACAATCGCAATCTGTTTGGCGAAATTCTCACACCTGTCAAACCTTTCGCTCTGGAACCCAAGCTCGTGCATTTTTCCAACGATAATGTAAAGCTTTTCATCCAGCTCTTTTTGGGTTTTTTGGGGCTGATTTTTTATGTTTTCAGAAAAGCTGCCGCTGCTGGGCTCATAGCCGTGGATTTTGTCAATCTTGTTCAATCCAAGAATAAAAGGGGTTCTGAAGCTCCTGAGTATTTCTATTGCCTCTATTGTCTGCTGCTGTATGCCCTGGCTTGCATCAATAATAACCACTGCAAGGTCTGCAATGCTTCCCCCTCTTTTCCTCAGGTTAATGAACGCCTCGTGTCCTGGCGTATCAATAAAAAGCAGCCCGGGTATTTCCAGGGCAAAACCGTATTTTTCCAGCAGTTTCCCGGAAATTTTTTTTATTGTGCCAATGGGAACTTCTGTTGCGCCAATGTGCTGTGTTATTGAGCCGGCTTCCCTTCCCGCTATGGTTGTGCCTCTTATCCTGTCCAAAAAAGTTGTGTTATGAACCAATAAGCCGTTTGCCACAAAATTGTGCGTTTTTGGCTGCGTTAAATCAAAAACAAAACCATATTCGTTTTTGATAAATTCTTTTTTCGCAATTCTTGAAAAACCCAAGCTTCCATTAATTAAACTATCAAGATTGCTAAACAAGTTTAATGAGTCATTATCATAGGTTTTTCCACATTCTTCGATTGTTTTTTTTAATATTTTTTCAAATTTTTGCAAAAAGTTCATTGATACATGAGCGTAGGATTCAGTGTTTTCCAAATATGGTATTTTTAATCTCTTGTTTCCAATTCCAAATTTTTTTCTAACCTCTCTAATATTTTTCCCCCCTATGGGTGTTGAATCGAGAACTCTGCTTGTGCCTGCTATCTGCAGATATTTTTCAAGTTTTGCTTTTTTTGTTGGGAGTGAAAAATTAATATATTTTGCGAAATTTTGTACATTTTGTGTTCCTTTTATTGTTAGGCGGTATGCGTTTTTGTTTTTTCGCAAAAAACAGCGAATATTAAATCTTAACAACAAGAAGGCTAAACCTTCTAACATTTTTTTGCTGTTTGAGGTTATTTCAAGACCGTTATTCGAATCAACATAGCCATCAGCATCAAAATAACCCTGTATAAATTTTGAGACAAAACTATTAGGGGCTACCATTACGACCTTTGGTATCTGTATATGGGCTGATTTTTTTCCAGGGCATATCTCAAAAACTGCCTGCAAAAAACGAACTAGTGTTTTTCCCCCTTTTGGAAATGCCTCCATTGATGTATGGCCTTTTTGAATAATGCAATTTATACCAAGCGTTTTTTCTGCAAATTGCTTGTAAAATTCCAAAAGTTCAAAATCGTTATTTGTAAGTTTTCCGCTATGGTTGTCACCATCCCCAAAAAATAAACCTGCAAAACAAAACAGGTTTTTTAGCTCCTCATCTGTTTTTGGAAGTCTTATTTTTTTACTCGAATGTCCAGCCCTCCATTTTCTTGTAGATTGCTTTACTGATTCAATTTCATCAAAAATTTGTTCTACGTTAAAATGGTTTTTAGATAGCGCAAGAAAATCACTTATTCTAAGGCGATTGTTATAAAAGTCGTCATAGTGCATCGAATATGAGTTAATGTTAGCAAGTATCTTTACGTGCTGTGAAAAACTTTTTCTAATGAAAACCAAAAAGTCACTGTTTTTTAAACATTCAAGAATCCGTTCCTTAACAGGCAAGCTGTTCTGTACTTCAATCGGCAATGATTTCGGAACACAAATAAATTGATTTTCGGATAAATCACTGGCACGAACATATGATATGCCAAATTTTTCATTCAAAACAGGAAAGGGGTGTTCGGGGGTTGTTTCGATTTCGAAACCATTTTCCGTTTGGATTTTTACCAACGTGTCTTTTTTGAGTTTCCATAAATGTGTAACCATAAATTTTTTTATTTGGTTTTTTTCTTCGCCTAGAACAAAAATAGGGTCCTTCAACTCAATAATAAGCCCATCTTCATCCACTATACTTTTTCCATGAACAAGTTCTTTTTCAAAAATTTCTTCAACAGGGTCTATTTTTCCATCGGCTAAAAAAATATTTGTCCCCTTGGCTACACATTTCCCATGGTCAATGTGGCCAAGAACAGTAATGATTGGTTGTCTGATCGCCATAATTTTACCACTTTCCCGTGCTTCCAAACCCTTTTTCCCCTCTTGCTGTTTGCGAGAGCTCTTCCGCTTCCTTTATTTTTACTTTTTCAAACCGCTGGATTATTATCTGGGCTATTTTCTGGCCTTTTTTTATTTCAAGAGGCTGTGGACCGTGGTTTATTACCACTATTTCTATTTCTCCCCGGTATCCTGCATCAATTACGCCTGCAAGGCAGTGTATGCCCTGCATGACAGTGCTTCCCTTGTCTTTCACTATTCCAACAAAGCCATCAGGGATTTCCACTGCAACTCCTGTTTTCACTTTTCCTATTTCTCCCGCCAAAATTTTTTTTTCCTCGTGGCTGTAAATGTCAAGTCCTGCATCTCCCTGGATTGCATATGCGGGAAGCTTTGCTTCAGGGCTTATTTTTTTTACAAGCATTTCCATTGCAATCACTTTTTTTCATCAGGGCTGTATAGCCATTCGACATCAGCCCTTTCGTAAGAATATATTTCCTCTTTCCTGAAAAACCTCTTTATTTCCTCTTCTGCAGCTTTTTGGGAATCTGAAACATGCACAATGTTTGCCTGGATGCTCATGGAAAAATCGCCCCTTATTGTCCCTGGAACTGCTTTTCTCCCAGAGGTTTCGCCAGCCATTCTCCTCACCACTTCCACTGCCTCCTTTCCCTCTAGGATAACAAGTATTGCGGGAATTGAACTCATGTATTTCACAAGTTCCCTGAAAAAAGGCTTGTCCTTGTGATGGGAGTAATGCTCGTGCAGCAACTCCAGCTTCAGCGCCTGCATCTTCAATCCCACTACCTTCAGCCCTTTCCTTTCAAACCTGTGGATTATTTCCCCGACAAGGTTTCTGTTTACTGCATCCGGCTTGATTATTGCAAGGGTTTGCTCCATCATTTTTTTGCACCCTGTTTTTTATTTTTTTCTGAATGCGTTTCCTGCTTTTCTTCTTCCTTTTTTCCTGCTTTCCCCCTGAGAGCTTTTTTTTCCTTCTGGTAGAAATCGGTCCACTTTGTGTTCTTTGGGGTCCTTTTCAGCTTTAGAAAGTTTTTCTCGCTTTTCTTGCCCGCAAAATACAGGATGCTTCCATCCTTTCTCACAAGCATTAATCCTGTTCCCCTTGGAATGTCTTTCCCGGTAAAACTGTCTTTCACCATTTTTTTGCACCCATATTTTTTCCTTGCCTCTATCTCGCCTTTATTTCTTTTGCTTCCCTTTCAGCGCTCAAGAGTATAAGGGTATCGCCTTTCTGGATATTGCCTCTCACGTTTCTCCTTTTCACTCTTCCCTTTTCTGGCCCTTCCAGAATCCTGCATAATACCTGGACTATTTCGCCATGCACGCCTGTCCTCCTCACTATCTCGACTACTTCTGCCATTGTTCCGCGCTCTTCTGATTCTGCCATTTTGCTTCACCTATTTTGCAATCTCAAGGAGTTTTTTTTGCAGGTCCTGGAGCTCTTTTTTTGCTTCCCCTTCATCCACAACAGCAATTGCGGCTGTCGCGATTTCTATGCCTGCCTTTTCCCCAAGGCTTTTTTTGCTTTCCGCAAAAGTGTAGGGAACGCTCTTTTCCCTACAAATCAATGGCAAGTGCATTACTATTTCCTGCGGCTCAACATCTTTTGCTATTACCACAAGCTTTGCGATTCCCCTTTCAACTGCCTTGGTTGCCTCATTCACCCCTATTTTTATCTTGCCGTTCTTTCTTGCTTTCTCAAGGAAAGCATTCTGCTGCTCCAGCACCCTTGCCGGCACATCAAACTTTGCCAATTCAGCCATTTCGCACACCTCCAGTTCTTTTACTGAACTTTTCATCGGCAAAAAAAGAATAACCGCTAATTCACCGAAAACGCTATAATAAAGAAATTAGCCCTCGCAAGCTTTAAAAAGCCAACTTTTTTTAGTGTAATGGAATTTCTGGCAAATTTGGTTGGTGGGTTTCAATTATTTTGTCTGGTTTTTTTTACAGTAGTTGTCTTAGTTTTTGGTTTTGTGCGAGTTTTGCGAGTGCCTGGCTGTATTGTTTTTCTGTTTCTTTGACTGTTTTCCGTGTTTGTAGTGCTATTTGTTCCATTGTTTTGCCGTGGTAGAATGCTTGTATTATTATTTGTTGCTGGTTTGTTGGGAGTTTTTTTATTGCTTCCTGAATGGCTTGTTGCTGTTCTTTTTCCTGCAGTTCTGTTTCTGGCGTTTTTCCTGTTGCCATGGCTTTTATGGCAATGGTTTTCCCTGTTTTTTGCTGTTCTTCAAATTCAGTGGTTGGGAAAATCCTTTTTGTTTTGCTTATTCTCAGGAGTTCGCTTCTGATGAGTTCCCATCTTCTTCTGTGGCTTTGAGCTATTTTGGCTCTTGTTTCTGGTGTTGGTTTTTTTCCTGTTAGTGCTTGTGATATT
>CAYJWT010000036.1:0-7138 GCA_964373935.1 uncultured archaeon
AAGCAATCTAAACCATTTTTTCTTTGAGAACCTGATAACAGGAATGCCGTATGAGTTTTTTTTTTCGGCATAAGGGAGATCTAAAATGCGGCAGACTCGCCTAGCAGTTTGAAACACTTCATCATCTTTCCCTACAAGTTGTGGACTTGCCTTAAAAACCAGTTTTCCAGCCCTTTTTTCAATTCCTGAAAACCCATCACCCAACATGGATCCAATAAAATAAAAAAAATCGGAATCCATTTGAATATTAGATTTAGGGAAATCAGTTGTAAAATAATCTAGGTCAAATTTCTTTGATCGCCCAGCCCACAATCTGCCTACAACGGCAATTTTATCACTTTTTTTACAGTCTATTGCAGGCACAAGCATTGTCTTATTTCCTCTTTTAATCAAGACTTTGTGGTTTTCTGTCAATTTAACCGAAAAACCTGAAACACTCTTTATTTGCATTATTGGCCTTTCATTGTAAACCTTTATAATTTCTTTTGGCCTTATACTAACCAGCTTTTTATCTTTAACTGCGAGAATGCGTTGGTTATGGCCAAAAGAATCCACTCTATTATCTTCGACACCATGCCATAAAACAGTTCCAGGCACTATACACAATGTCGGGGTAGCGCAAATCGCTTTCAGCCTGTTTTCCCTGAACGCGTTTTCTATTGCAGTGCGCTGCTTCTGCATTAACCCGGCATGATGGAAAGCAATCCCCTGCTTCACCAGTTCCGCAAGCGTTCTGCACTGCTCTGTCGGGTGCTCAAGGGCATTAAGTATTTTTTCCGCATCCTTCCCGAGCAGCACTCTTTCTTTTTCGCCAAGCAGCCCTGCAACTGTTTTTGCGTGCTGTCTCGCAATGCTTTCCGCCCTTTTCCTCGTGTTTGCAAAAACAAGGCACTGTTTTTTTTTCTCTCCCAAAGTATCATTGAGCAGGGCAAGCAGTGGCTCTTTTCCCTTAAGGTTCTCAGAATGCTTTCCGAAATGTATTTTCTCGTTATAGTGAACGCCCTCTGAAAGGGGAATTGGCCTGTAATCGCTTTCTACTAGCACTGCATCCAGCCATTTTGCTATTTCCTTTGCATTGGGAATTGTTGCTGAAAGGGCAAGGATGGAAAGCTTTGGGACAAGGGCTTTCATCTGGGCAATTGTTATTTCAAGGGTTGCGCCCCTGCTGCTGTCAAGCTCGTGCACTTCATCCACAACCAGAAACCCTGTTTCCTCCACCCACCCCGCCTTGTGCCTGAGCAAAGAATTCAGTTTTTCAAATGTCGTGAAAATAAGGTCATAGTTCTGCAGATACTTTGAACTGGAATCAAAGTCCCCGGTGGAAATAGTTGCTTTTATCCCCAGCTGCTTTGAGTATTTCCTGCTGAAATCATGGAAATGCTCTGAAGCCAATGCTCTCAGCGGGCAGGTGTAAATAACCTTCTTTTTCTCAGAGAGAATGCAATGCAGGGCAAGCAGTTCAGCCACAAGGGTTTTTCCCGAAGCAGTTGGGGCAGAAACAACAATGCTTTTCCCAAAAGGCTTTTTTTCAATTACCTTTTCCTGCATGGGGTTGAAAGAAGGAAAGCCATTTGCCTGCAAAACAAGCTGCTCAACATCCATACAAAAAAAACAGGGAAAAAAGTATTTTAAAGCAAAAGAAAGCTATTATTAGCATGGCCAGAAAGCCGCCGAAACAGCCCTCAAGGAAAGCGAGAAAAATATTAAAAGTGGCAAAAGATATTCCGCCGCCAGAAAAAAGGCAAGGAATTTTGAGTAAGTTTGAAAGGCATGCAAAGGCAATGGCAAAGCGCAGGCCTCACAATCCTTTCCCTATAATTGACTTGCATGGGAATGTGTTCTACCCATAAAAACATACTTATATAAATATTTTGTACTTATATATTTTTTGGGTGGTTTTTGTGGGGCATGTCACGGTGTCTTTGGAAAAAGAAGATGAGGAAAAGCTTAGGTTTCTTGCAAGCAAAAAATACAAAAACAAGAAGGGGGCGCTGGCAAAGGTTTTGTCAGAATCCTTGGAATTGATGTCAAAAAGCTCAAAAAGGCAGAGAGCAATGGAGAGGCAGTTCAAGTGGATGGACAAAGGGTTCAAAATGGGAAAAATACTTGTAAAGACCAGGGAAGAAATATATGATTGAAAAAAGGCAACTGAAACTTGTTGACTCAAACATATTGGTTTATGCATACGACAATAGTGAAGAGGATAAGTATAATATTGCAAAAGAATTCATGAAAGAAAGCTGGCATAATCAAGACACCTTATTGAGCATTCAAAACCTTGTTGAATTTTATTCTATAATAACACGCAAGATAACACAACCTATTCAAATTGACAAAGCAAAACAAATAATTCTGGACTATATTGAGGGTTTTGATATAGTGAAATATGGTGAAAAAACCATAATTGGAGCAATAAACCTCCAGGCAATTTATAAAATCTCATTTTGGGATTCGTTAATTGCCGCGACAATGGAGGAAAATGGAATTGACACCATTATAACAGAAAACGAGAGGGACTTCAAAAAAATAGGCTGGATTCAAATAATTAATCCCTTCAAAAAATTACAATAGTTTTCACGGAGCAGCCCATTTCAGCAGGACGTTAAGGGCTTTGATGTCAGAGTTTATTTCTGCCAGTTTTTTCTGCAGTTCTTTCACTTTCCTTTCTGATTCCTGCATCCTGAATTCCTGCAGTACAGAAGCATGTTTTGCAACCCGCCTGTCTTTCTCGTAAACAATGCTTGTTTCAACTGTTTCAGCCAGCTGCTTCCTGTACTCTGTGTCTGAAACAAACATTTTCACCATTGGCCTCCACTTTGGGTCAGAAACAAGATGCACTGGAAGCTTTACTTTTTCTGAATCAGTCCTGTAATCTGCATCTGTTGTGTACTTTACAAGGTGCTGCCAGTACAAGGGCTCTTTGAGTTTTTTCATGTTGTTCGCAATATGGTAAACCCTTGCCTCAAAATTCTTGCCTTTCCACTGCCCCAACCTTTCATTATAGCGCTGCTTTAGCGCCTGCAATTGCCCCATTTTCTGGGAAAGGTGCCTTTTTGTGGGAAAAACAAGGCCTGGCCACTCGCTCCCGTTCGGGGAAACAGACAATACACCCCCAGCAGACATGTAATGCTTCACTGCCTCCAATCTTTCCAGGTGAGAATTTGAATCAATGCTTTTTGGCAGCATCCTCTGGAACTCCCTGAAATTCCCTATAATTCCTTTAACCATATTCAATTGTTAATTCGAACTAATTAATAAAGGTTTTTTGGGCATGGAAAAAGAGTTTTTAAAATGAAAACAACAGAAATTTATTAATGTTTCCAGGAAAAGGGCTTGACCCAAAGCAGCTAGAGAAAATGATGAAGCAGTTTGGGATAAAGACAGAGGAAGTAAGGGCAAAAAAGGCTGTTTTTGAGTTAGAGGATGGAAAAAAAATCATCATTGCAAACCCCTCGATAACAGCAATGACAGTTCAGGGAAAAAAAACCTACACCGTAATGGGACAGGAGAAGCAGGAACAACCAGGCATTCCAGAGGAAGACATTGAAATGGTTGCAGAACAAGCAAACACAACCAAGGAAAAAGCAAAACAGGCACTGGAAAAAAATGACGGGGACATTGCAAAAGCAATCCTTGAACTGAAGAAATAGTGGTTTAATGGGCAAACAGCTTGAAACAGTAAAAAAATATTTTGATTCAAGAACAACATGCGATGTTAATGACAGCCTCAAAATATTCACACGCGATGCCGAAATCTACAATGTAAATTTTCCTCCTTTTCGAGGAGTTGAAGGCATCAGGAATTTTTGCGAAAATTTTGCTGCAAGAACCTCACACAGGCAGTTTGAAATTTTGGATGTTCTTGAAAAAGGAAATACGGTAATGGCCGAATGGAAAGCCAAACTTAAGTACCGTGCCGGCGCAAGAGTGGGAGATTTAGAATTGGCTGAACCATTTGAGGCAGAGTTGGCTGGAATAAACAAGTTTGAGTTTGAAGAAGGAACAAACCTTATCAAGCTTCTGCGAATATATCATGAGACAACAACTGTTTCGCAGCTAGCACAAAAACACGCAAAAAAATAATCCTATTTCTCTTTTCCCCTGATTGAAACGATTTTTTTGTCAGAGAGGATGTATTCTATTTCAAGGGAAACCGCCTGCCCGATTGAGTGCCCTGTTTTCAGGAAAACAGTTATTTTTTCTTCCGGAACGGCAAAGGCAGAATTTGTGTCTGGATCAATTATTTCTGAAATGCTTATTGTGCCCGGCTGGAGAATTGTGAAGGAAGAGCTTTTTGCTCCGAGAATTTTTCCTGTTTCCTGGCTTGCAATGGCAGAGTTTTCTGTAGAGAGGGAAAGCTTTATCGCAATCTCTGCCGGCTTTGAAATTGATTCTCCTGCATTGAAATCCTGCGGCAGGGAAACATCTGCCCCATTCACATCCTTTATTGAAAGAAACGCCTGCCTGAAAGCATTCATGTCAGTTAATTCAGCACTGTCCACTGTTGCCTGCACAAAAAGCTCGGGGAAAAGGAAAACAATCTGGGCATTCAATTCTGCCTGCTTTTGCTCAAATGAAGGGAAAGCATCAATGGACTGGAAAGCAACAAGCTCTGAAACAACATTTCCGGAGAAAGCAGCTGAAAGGCTGAGCTTTATTTTTTCCCCAGTGTTTGCATCTGTCCGGACAAACGCCTCAATTATTGTATCGGAGAACTCATGCTCTTTTGTAATATTCACGTCTGCCTGCTCCGGCACAAGCACAACCTTTTTCGGGATGCTGACAAGGGCAAAAGACAGTGCATTCACTTCAGAGAGAAAAGAAAGCCCTTGAATGTGCGAAAGAAGCGCATTCCTGTCTGTTTCCGGGGAAAACGAAATGTCTGCAACATAAAGCAGGCCTTTCCCCAGCCCTGCGGCATCAGGCTGCCTGAACAATGACCTTACTGTCCTCACTCCTGAAAACCCTGAAACCTGCCTGTCTATTTCATCAATGTTTGATTCTGTTGTTGTGCCAGCTATCCTCATGCTTGGAAGCAACTGCACTATCTCTGCATCAAGGTTGTCTGCCTTATACCTTATTACAGTGGGAGATTGCTGGATTGGGGGGACTTCAGGAGTTTCAGGCTCCGGAGTGCTGAAAAACACTGTAAAGCCAATTACTGATGCGACCATGAGCACTATTACTGCAATTGCCCCAATTTGCTTCATTTGCACTCCAACCACACCCTTAAAATACTTTTTTCCCACAAATTCTGTGTATTTTCTGTTTTAAATCTAATTGCTTAAAAACAATTAAAAAAGGTGTGAAACTTGAATAATGGCACAATAGTGCAGCTGAACTATACTGCAAGGGAACTTTCAAGGGGAGAGGTTTTTGACACAACGGTTGAGGAAACTGCAATAAAAGAAGGCATTTTTGACAAAGCCAAAAAATACAGGGCTGTTGCAGTGGTTGTAGGGGAAAAAGAGCTGCCTGAAACAATAGAAAACGCCCTCAAGGAAATGAAGGCAGGAGAGGAAAAAACAATAAAGCTTTCCCCAAAAGAGGCCTTTGGGGAAAGGAATGCAGAGCTTGTTGCTGTTGTGCCCCTTAATGAATTCAGGCAGAGAAAAATGCAGCCAGTGCAAGGGCTCATTGTTGACGTGAATGGAAAGCTGGGAAAAGTGCAGAGTGTTTCAGGGGGAAGAGTGAGGATTGACTTTAACAACCCTTTTGCAGGCAAGGAAATAGAGTACAAAATAAAACTGGAAAAGGTTATTGAAAAGCCGAAAGAGCAGCTTGATGCCCTGTTTGAGAAATATTTTGCGGGCATACCAGAAAAGGAAAAAAGCATTGCGGAAAAACAGGGAACAGTGGAAATAACAATTCCGGGAAAATACGGGGAAGCCCTTGCCCACGCAAAGCACGTTTTTGCGGAAAAAGCAATTGCCCACGTAAGGGGCATAGAAAAAGTGAGGTTTGTAGAAGAGTTTTGGAAAGAAGATGAAAACAAGGCAGAGAGCAAAGAAGAAAAGCAGGGAAAGGAAACAGGGAAAAAAAAGGTAGTGAAAGCCAAAAATTAGCTTTTTAAATGTTTCCCAGTTTAAGTTTTTTTAACAGGCTCATCTGCTGATTATTTTTTGGGTGAATTTTTGGAGCAACTAAAAGCGGATTTGAAAACAGGAACAACAACTGTTGCATTGGCAATAAGAGAGGGAGTTGTGCTGGCTGCAGACATGCGCGCAAGCATGGGGCACCTTGCATACGACGAGGAAAGCCAGAAACTGTACAAGATAACAGACAATATTGCCCTTACGAATGCTGGCTCTGTGGGAGACAGCCTGGTGCTGATAAGGTTTTTGCGCACTCACGCTGCATTGTACGAAATAGAGAGGGAAACAAGGATAACCTCAAGAGCCCTCTCAAGCTTTATGTCAAACATCCTCAATGGCAACAGGTATTACCCTTACGAAGTGCAGTTCCTCATTGCTGGAGTCAATGACGGGCCAGAAATTTTTGAAGTTACTCCGTTTGGGGCGGTGCTTGAAAGGAAAAAGTATGCAGTAAGCGGCAGCGGGACAGAGTTTGCTTTAACAACCCTTGACCAGAATTTCAGGCAGGGAATGACCGAAGAAGAGGGAATTGCCTTGGCTGCAAAGGCAATCAGGGCTGGAACAAAAAGGGACATTTTTTCGGGGGGAAAAAGCATTACTGCAATGGTAGTGGACAAAAAGGGAGTAAGGCAGATAGAGGAAAAAGACATAAAGAAATACCTTGAAAGAATAGACGCTGAATAATTTTTTTTTTGGTTCTTCGCTAAGAGAATCCCAGTATTTAAGCATCTTGATTGGATTTAACCATAAAAACGTGGGGAAAATGAAAATAATTGAAGATATAAACAGGACTCTCGAGAAAATGCTTCCGGCAAGCATAGAGGTAACAAAGGTGGAAATGTGGGGCCCGGAAATAGCAATATATACCAAAACCCCGAACTCTTTTTTCGAAACAGAGAACTATGTCGCAAAAACCGCTTTTGAGCTAAAGAAGCGCATAAACATCCGCACAGACAAGAACATGCTTATGGGGCCAGAGGAGGCAAAAAAAGCGATTGAGGCAGTAATCCCTGCTGATGCTGGAATAAAAGACATTACTTTCA
>CAYJWT010000036.1:7148-11371 GCA_964373935.1 uncultured archaeon
CAGAAGTAGTGATTGAAGCACTAAAGCCAGGGCTGGTTATTGGGAAAGGCGGGGAGACATCAAAGCGCATTATTCTTGAAACAGGATGGACTCCAAACATAATCAGAGCTCCCACACAGAAATCAGAAATACTGAGCGGGCTAAGGCACCACTTGAACAAGTATGCTGACGAGAGAAAAAAAATAATGATTGAAACAGCAAAAGACATTTACAGGGAAGTAACATTGTCCCCCAACGACTGGGTAAGGATAACCGCATTAGGCGGCTTTAGGGAAGTGGGAAGAAGCTGTATTCTTGCTGAAACAAACCACACGAGGGTGTTAATGGAATGCGGGGTAAATGTTTCCATGCACAATGAGCCCTACCCCTATCTTGAGGCACTGCACTTCCCACTGAACGAATTGAATGCAGTCATTATCTCGCACGCCCACATGGACCATTCAGGATTTTTGCCTTTTTTATTCAAGTCGGGATATGATGGGCCTGTTTACTGCACTGCCCCGACAAGGGACTTAATGACCCTGCTGCACTTTGACTTTATTGATGTCCTCACAAAAGAGGGAAAAGAGCCCCCATACAACGAAAGGGATGTAAAGGAAGGAGTAAAGCACTGCATAATAAGGGATTACAGGGAAGTCACAGACATTGCCCCGGATATGCGCCTTACATTTCACAACGCTGCCCACATTCTGGGGAGTTCTTCAGTGCATTTGCATATTGGGGAAGGCGGCCACAATCTTGTTTATTCCTTGGATTATAACACGCCAATAACAGTCTTGGATATGGATAATAATGTTATTATAGAGAAAATCGGAAAAATTGCTGATTCCCAGATAGAAAAATATGGCATAGGGAAAGGCTTTGTGGAGGATGCAGTTAACATTGAAAGATTAAAAACTATTGTTTTTAACCAAAAAACACTGAAGTCAGAAATTGTTGAAATAACCTCTTTTATCAGGCATCCAATAAATGAAGACCTATATGAAATAAAGACAAAGACAGGGAGAAGCACTATTGTGACTGGATCCCATAGTGTTTTTACTGTAAAGAATGGAAACGTTATTTCAGTAATGGCCAAAGACCTGAGTCTCGGGGATTATCTTGTTGGGCTTAAACAAATTAAATTGGATGGGCAAACACCAAGGGTTTTTTTGCCAGCAGAAAGGTTTGCAGTAAAATTTGAAGGCCGAAAACTTGAGGAAAGATTGAATCAGATAAAACAAAAAGTGGAAAAATATTTTCCAGTAAAAAAAGAAAAGGTAAGTCTATGGGCAAAGGAAAGGCTTGAAAATGGGTCATACAATGAACAAATTTCAAGAAAATACAAAGTTAGTGAAAAAACAGTCAGAAATGCATTCGAAAAAATCGGCATCCCGGCGCAGCCAAGGGTAAAAACCATAATACCAGCTGAATTTAACATAAATGAAGATTTCGCAAGATTTTTGGGCTACTATGTCTCTGAAGGATGCACTAATAAAAATACCGTGATAATTAGCCAGAAAGACCATGAAATCCTACAAGACTCTATTAATATTATAAAAACGTTTTTTGGAATAGAGGGAAAAATAGTCAGAAATGAAGCACAATTTTATTCAAAACAACTGAAAAACATGTTAAAAGAAGTCCTTAAATGCGGTGAAAACGCTTATGAGAAAAGGGTTCCGCAACAATTGTTGCTGGCAAATGAAAAAATCGTGTCTGATTTCTTAAAAGGTTATTTTATTGGGGATGGTTCAATCAGAAAAAGAAAGAACAATAAGGGTATTTCAATTAGTTGTGCCTCAAAAAACCCAGACCTGATTCAAGATGTTGCATTCATATTGTTAAGGCTTGGAATAACACCAACTTTTGAATACAACCAGACCACAAAAATGTACAACCTGCACGTATATGGAAGAAAATTGATGAAAAAATTCTTGGAAACAGCACCAATACAAAAATGGAAAATGGTGCTGAGCAGCCAAGAAGAAAGGAAAACAAAAAGCAATTTTGCTGAAAGAATACCCATTAAAATATTGAGCCAGAACATAGTTGAGAAAATAAATAAGAGCCCATGGCAGAGCGCAAAAACATGTGGCACGATTACACTCCAAAAATTTGGATTGGATGAAAATGAAAAAAAACTATTAGAATCAGACCTGATTTTTGACGAAATCAAGGGAGTAAGAAAAGTGAAGAGCACTAGCAAATATGTATATGACCTCCAAGTGCAAGGCTATGAAAACTTTGCTGGAGGGCAAGGTTTCTTGTTTATGCACAACAGCGCTGACATAAAGTTTGGCTTCACAAGATTGTTCAACAATGTTGACATAAAATATCCAAGGCTGGAAACACTTATACTGGAAAGCACTTATGGGGGACAGGATGACATAATGCCCCTAAGGGAAGAGGCAGAGGACAGGCTGCTGAGGGTAATAAAGGAAACAATGCAAATTGATGGAAATGTGCTTATCCCTGTTTTCAGCGTGGGAAGGGGACAGGAAATGATGCTTGTGCTTGAAAACTTTTACAGGAAAGGCCTGTTGGACGCAAAATGCTATGTTGATGGAATGACAAACGAGGCAAGCGCAATACACACTGCATACCCGGAATACATGCGTGAGGGCATACAGCGGCGCATACTCCAGAATGACAGCCCATTCACTGCAGAAATTTTTGCAAACGCAAGGGAAAAATCAAAGGAAGAAGTGTTGACAGAGGGCAGCTCAATAATAATTGCTTCCTCCGGAATGCTAACAGGAGGCCCATCACTTGAATACTTTTACAGGATGGCTGAAAACCCAAACAACAGCATAATATTTGTAGGGTTTCAGGGCGAAGGAAGCCTGGGAAGAAAAATACAGGCAGGACTAAAATCATTGCCAGTTACAGACAAGAACGGCAAAACAAGAGCATTGAACATAAACATGCGCGTAGAAACAGTTGAGGGCTATTCAGGGCACTCAGACAGGAACCAGCTAGTGAATTATGTCCGGAGCCTAAAACCAAAACCAAAAAGAATCCTCACAAACCATGGAGACCTGAATACAACAGTGGAATTTGCTAAATACCTATCAGCAAAGTTCAAAATAAATTCAACGGCCCCAAGAGACCTTGACGCAATAAGGCTGAAATAAAATTCAGTTTAAAGAAAAAAACTATTTCTTTAAACAATAAATTAGGTTTTTAACCTGAATTTTTTATGTAAAAATCAGTCTTATACATAAATGTTTTTTTTGCTATTTTTAAAAATTAAAAAAAAATAGAATTAAAACTCACATATACATAAGAAAAAAGCTCAATTTGAGCTTCTTTTTACCAATTTAACCCTATAAACTACAATAAGTGAAAAAGAAGCTCAATTCTGCCTTTTCTCACAGGAAGGTTTTTATACTAGTTTGTTTATTGTGTTAACCAGAGTTTGGAAGGCCTTTTAATGAAGCATTACGAGTTTACCTCTGGTAACGGGATTTCTTCAAGAAAGGCATCTGAGCTAGGCAAGACTTTAAGCAATGGGGGAATAGTGCTTTCCGACAACCTAACTGCTTTTGCAAAGTCGGGAAAACACTATCCCCTTTTCACCCCTTAAACCTTTCTTTTTTTCAAAAAGAAAGCTTTACCAAAGAAAAAAGCCCAAACCCAAGGTTTGGGAAAATTAAAAGTAGGGCAACCATTAAAACAATTTTCCTTTCTTTTCTCTTGAATGAAACTGATTATTACAGGCACTCCTGGAACAGGGAAAACAAGCGTTGCAAAAGCGCTTGGGAAAAATCTCAAGCACAGGGTTTTGAATGAAAAAGAGTTTGCCCTGCAGCATGGAATAGGGAAATGGGATGCTGAATCAAACGAATTGGTTATACCATTAAAAAAGCTTGAAACAGCACTCAATTCTTTCCTTAGGAAAGAGAAAAAGGTTATAATTGAAGGCCACCTTCTCTGCGAAATAAGGGTTAAGGCGGACTTTGTTGTGCTCCTCAGGCTGCACCCGGAGTTATTGGAAGGAAGATTGGCAAGGAAACAGTATGCTCCAGAAAAAATCCAGGACAATGTATTCTGTGAGGGCATTGACTACTGCAAAAAGCACACCCTGCGCAATTATGCAAAAGAGAAAGTGATTGAAATCCAATCACAGAAAACTATTAAAGAAACTACGGGGCTAATAATAAGCAAGCTTAAGGTACAAGGGGCGAAAATTTGAAAAACAAGTATAGAAATTATGTGCCACTGAAGCGAAGCGGAAGTGG
>CAYJWT010000037.1:0-8184 GCA_964373935.1 uncultured archaeon
GGCAAAAACACAGGAAGAACTAAGAAGCTTTCTCAGAGCGCTCATTGACCTCCCGGGAATAGAAAGAACTGAAACAAGAATAATCTTTGACTCCCCGAAAGAGGAATTAAACCTGTTCTAAAAAAAAAACTGCTAATTAAAAGGTTTCTTCTGAAAATTATTTGTGTGCCTCTGTGGCTCAGTGGTAGAGCACGTGCTTGGTATACATAATAATGGTCTGATGAGCACGGGGTCGCGGGTTCAATTCCCGCCAGAGGCTCTTTTTCTTCAACGCTACCTATAAAAACAAAAAACGCCTTATTATTTGCCATGTCCCTGCAGGAAGAAATTGTTGATGCTATTATCCAGAGGTATGTGAGCAACGAGAAGACAGTGCTTTCTTTTGGGACTGGGGAGCTTTCTGAAAAGTTCATAAAGAAAATCGCTTTCAGGGTGGAAACAGAGGGGCTTGAGATAAAAATTGTGCCAACTTCTGCCCACATTGCTGGCATTCTTTCCGAATTCAACATTCCCACAACAACCCTCAACGAGAGCGAGATTGATCTGGCAATAGAGTTTGTTGACCTTGCTGACAGGCACTTCAATTTCATAAAAAGGGATTCCCTTTCCCTTGTTCGCGACAAGATGATTGCACAGTCAGCAGAGGAACTGATTGTTGTCACGAAAGAAAAAAACTATGTGAAGCGCCTTGAAGGAATAATTCCCTTTGAAATAACGAGCTTTGGCTGGAAAAGAACTCTCACACAGCTTGAAAAATTCGGGGACGCTTTCCTGAGAATGCATGGAGCAACACCATTCAAGACTGAAACAAACAATTACATTATTGATGTATACATTGATGAAATATTTTCCCTTGAAGAGGTTGAAGCACAGGCAAAAAATGCCCCGGGTGTAATAGAAACAGGACTGTTCATTGGGTATGCCGACAGGATACTGCTGCACAACGGCAAAATACAGGTAAAAAGCCGGATGGATTTCTCAAGGCAGAACACGATAGAAAAGCCAGAGCTCAAAAGCCCGTTCACGATCTGATTAAAAATGCCAAAACCAAAACAGCACAGTTGGATAAAGCACAAAGACAAAAGCCCTGTTATTGACAAGAGAAAAAGACTGTTTCAAAAATTTCCAGTGCATGAATTTCACTTATTAAACAGGCATGAGCTACTGCAAGTTCGCAAAAGGCGATTTGTGGGAAGAGATTCAAGGGCAATAACACCAGAGTTTACATTGCACATTCTTGGACAATACCGAGAATTTATGCACAGAATAGACAGGGAGGTTTATGAAGGATTGTGGCGGGCATTGAGAAGAGGCAAAGAAGAAGATATTTATATTGAGCAATTAAAAGAAATGCCTTCAATGCTTGTTATTACGGCAAAAAAAATAAACGCCAAGGTTCCTGACAGGGCAAGATTGCCAAAATCAGCAATCTTTTTCCCCGGATATGTGCAACAGGCAAGAGGAAAAGAAGCAAGAAGAAGAATGCGAGATGCCGGCCTGATTGTGAGAACAATAACCTTGCCACGAAAAGTTTATGCGGGAATAGTGACTGAAGCAATGCGCATAGAACAAGAAAAACAAAAAGGTTTCATAAGATCAGACATTGCCCAGGGAATAACCAATTATTTCATTCATCGATACTGGCAGGCAGTTGAAAGCATTATGAAAGAAATGGAAGGCAAAAAATCTGTTTAAAATCCTTCCCGAAAACAACTTTTTTTACCGCCGGAGTAGCTCAGCTGGTTAGAGCACTACACTCATAGATAAATAAGGTTCCTTATGGAGTAATGTAGGGGTCGAGGGTTCAAGTCCCTCCTTCGGCAATTTTTTATATACGGCTGCAAAGCATTTACAGATAAGGCTTTATTTTAAACTTTCTGGAATTAATGCATACTTTATGCAGGAATCAAACTTGGCTCTTTTGATGGGAAAATCTCCTTTAACCACTATTCTGGACCACTTTGTTGAACATATTGGCTTTGATTACACCCAAAAAGAAGTTTCCAAGCTGACTTCATTGAACAGGCTGACTGTAAAAAAGCACATGGAACGGCTTATCCAATTGCACGTCCTGAAGCCAACAAGAAAAATAGGCAAAGCCACTTTGTATAAGCTGGATACTAACAGCAAAATAGTCAAGCAACTGATATCCCTGGAAATAGCAATGATTGACAGCACCATGCCAAAAAAAGAAATAATGACTGTTCGGGCATAATCAAGAGTTCAAGTCCCTCCACCGGCAATCTATTTCCTGATTTTTTTAAGCAGATAACTAATTCCGCAGGCAATAAAATACAGCCATGCAATGTTTGCAGCCAATCCCAACAGCAACATGATTATAGATAGCTGCTCCGGAAAATCGTACTGGACAGGAATAGCAAACAACATTAAAGAAAATGGCCAGAACAACAGGAGAGTATAAACTGTGATTATTGGCTCGGCTTTCATGCAAAAAGAAACCGTTTCAGGGTTGGCTGCATCCGCACCAAATTCCCTAAACATGTAAAGGGCTTGTGCACAGGGTTTCCACAATACCATTGAGTAAAAGAAATAAAATGCAATAATTAAAACGAACAGAAACAATTTGGCTTTTGAGGGCTTAAGGAATTCATTCCATTGCATTACAAACATAAATGTTGCCAGATATGATATTTTATTGGTATGGCTGCCAAAACCCTTCCAAAATCCATGAAAGAATTTATTTCAGGAAACTGGGGCAAAATGGAAGTTTATAAGCTTTCACCCAGCCAGATAAAAGAGCTTTTGGAGAGCATGGATGTTTTCAGGCAGAAAGGAACTTTTCCGCCTGGAGTTGAAGTGGAAGAGCATTCCCATTCCATCCCGCAATTGTTGCTGGTAGAAAAAGGTTTTCTCACTCACTTTGCAGAAGGGAAAGCATTCCCGCAAAAACATGGGGAACTGCTTGTTGTGCCTGCAAACCTGCCCCACACTGCAAAAACATCGGCAAAAGGAGAGCTTGAAATATGGGTTTTCCACAAAGTGCTGAAAAAAGGGGTTTAAAAATTTTTCACTTGTTGATTAATTTATGTCTTTTGCAAACCAGATAAAAACAGCTGCCTTGCTTGGCATTCTGACGGTCATACTGATAGCCATTGGCGGGCTTTTTGGGGGAAAGCAGGGATTATTGTTCGGGTTTGGTTTCGCTTTATTAATCAATTTTGTTTCCTATTGGTTTTCCGACAAAATTGTCCTGGCTATTTACGGGGCAAAGGAAACCAGCAGGGAAAGCAACCCAAAGCTTTTCGCAATCGTTAATGAAGTAAGGGAAAAAATGGGCTTGCCAATGCCAAAGCTCTACATCATAAACAATCCTTCACCGAATGCTTTTGCAACAGGAAGAAACCCAAAGCATTCGGCAATCGCCTTCACGACAGGCATTCTCCAGCTTCTTGAAGAACAGGAACTCAAGGGGGTTATTGCGCACGAGTTCTCTCACATAAAGAACAGGGACATCCTGATTGCAAGCGTTGCAGCAGTGATTGCTGGCACAATCGCTTACCTGGCAATGATGGCAAGGTTTTCTGCAATCTTCGGCAGGGATAATGAAAGGGGAGCAGGATTGCTTGAACTCATAGTTATCGGCATAATCACACCCATTATTGCCACCATTATTCAGCTGGCTGTTTCAAGGTCAAGAGAGTTCCTTGCTGACGAAACAGCAGCAAAAACAATAAAAGAGCACCAAGGCCTTGCTGATGCGCTTGCAAAGCTTGAAGCCGGCATTGCAAGAAAACCAATGGTTAATGCCAACCAGGGAACAGCACACCTGTTCATTGCAAACCCCTTCAGCGCAAAAGGAATAACAGGGCTGTTCAGCACCCATCCCAGCATGGAAGAAAGGATTGCTCGCCTGCAAAAACTAAAATATTAAGCTTTTGCCTTCACTAATTTTTTAACCGCATGCAATGTTTTTTTTTGCCCCGGTAGTGTAGTCCGGTCAAGCACGCGAGCTTCTCAAGCTCGTAGCCTGGGTTCAAATCCCGGCCGGGGCAATCAGGCAAGCCAAGACTTAGAATATCTCTTTCCCCAGGTTTTTTGTAGGGAAGCAATTCCCCCGGGCAACCCTGTTATAGAGCGGCATTTGGGGGGGTTTATATTTTTTTGGGGCAAATAATTCCTTATCGCCGGAGGAGCTCGGTTGGTTGAGCAGCGGTTTTGTAAACCGCAGGCTGTGGGTTCGAATCCCACCTCCGGCTCCATTTTTGAGTCTTTTTAAAATGTTTCTGCTGGAAAAAACAATTTAGATAGGGGTGCTAGCATGGTTGCGAAAATTTTTTTATGCCGGCAGTGTTATGTCTTTTGTGTTGTTGGTGGTGTTTTCCCCTGCCAAAGGCTTGAGAAACAACCTTAATGCGTTTACTCCTACTGGAACCTTTATTTTGGTTTTTTGCGTGAATACAACATTCAGGCCAAGAGGCACTGGCCTGTGGATTTCGACATTGAACCCAACATCGCTGGTTTCAAGAGGGGCTCTATAGAGGCCTTTGTTGTCGGTTCTTTTCACAAAAACGCTTGTCCCACTGCCTGGCCTTTGGGAACCCAGGTTTGTGATTATTATTTCTATCTCAACTTCCCTGTCCAATGGAACCTGTTTTTTATTCGGGTAAATCAATTGCACGGTAATTGTTTCATTGATGGGGATAACAGAAACAATTCTTGCATTGAGGGCAAGGTCTGTCGCTGTTGCTTGGACGCATTTCCTGTCAAGACTTGAACAGGAAAAATCTTGAGGACAGAGCCTAGAGGTTACCTCGCTAGTTCCCTCTTCATCAGCCAAGCCATCTCCATCATTGTCTTTGCCATCGCACACTTCTGCTGTGGGGCTGGGAACACATTCTGGAAAGCTACCAAAAAAACCACTTTGCTGGACAGTCTTTCCTGGAGAGCATTCAAGAAACACGCCCTTGTACTGGTTGTTTTCGCATGTTCCAGCATTCTTTGATGAAATACTGGCGTGGTAGTCAGAAGTAATAACTGTCCTACCTTCGTTGTTGAAGTGTATTACTGCAGATACTAGCGTTTCATTTGAGGGGCTAAAAGTTTTTTCCATCTTTGCGCCGTTGTCGCTGTCAATGCAGACAATGCCTTTATTGTCTGCCGCGAACTCAAGCGAGTTGTTGCTGTAATTGCTTTCCTCCACCCTTTTTCCAATGTTGGGCAGGTTTGTTTCAATAACATACATTCCAGAAGAAGAAAGGGGGAGAGAAAAACCAATTTTCTCCGTGTCAAAGCTGAATTCTTTTTCCTCTCCGGCGCGAATGCCGTTTGTTTTAACCCAGAACGTCCTTGTATGAACTGGTTCCTGTGCTATTGAAGGATAGTCGCGTGGATTTGAATACGTAACAGAACGGCTTGCTGGTATGATGTACAAGCCAAGCGTTGTGTCAACAGGAACGTCCACTGCCCCAATGTTTTTTATTCTCGCTTTTCCAGTGGCATTTAAACCTATTTGGCTTGCTGAGAGGGGATTTTCTTTTACGCCAGCTACTTGCAGTTCAACCCCTGTTATTACAAGGTCGACCAAGTTATTTACTAAAACGCAAGCTCCCTCGTTGCAGATAGTGCCATTAGGGCAAGGCAGTGTTATTCCCTTGATGTCAGGACCTGGAGTGTCCGAACCGCAATAGTATTCCCTTATAGTTTGGCTGTTAACACAGCTGTCATAACCAGATATTTCCCTGTAAGGCACGCCCGGAATGCCTGCCACGCTCCCAAATACGCCCGGGTCGTATACCAGGCCCTTCTTTGTGGTGTCCTGTCCATTGTCTGAATCATAGCATCCCTTTCTCTGACCTTTCGGCAGGGAAACTTGTTTGAAATTGTTCAAATAATTTGTTTCAATAATTGGAATGATGGCAGAGGGGTTAATGGGCGCTGTTCTCAACATCTCTGTTACTGCTGGGCGTGGTTTTTCTGGCACAAGCACTGCCACCACCTTATATAATGCCTCTGTTGCCTGGCTTGTCCATGCCGCGCTGGTCCTGAACACAATTCTTTTGTTCAGTGCCTTGTTTGCTTTAATACCCTCTAGCAGGTTCACCGACACAATATACTCGCCCTTGCAAAGGCTGACGCTATTAACGGCTAAGTGTATGTTTTCTGTAAAGGCCATGAACTTGGCTTCGGCTGGGCTGCCGGGGGAAAAACAAAAAATCATTTTTCCTGCGGGGATTTCCTGAACGGAATTGTTTTTTAATTCCACGTCCAAGTGGTACTCGATAGGCAGGGGGAAGTTCGGGTTTTCGAGCTGAGATGCCAACGTTATTTTTTCAAAAACCAGGTCTGGTGATGCCATGCATTCCCCTGTTTCCGGCAGGCATGCACTGCCGCTGGGGCAAATGGTTTTTTTGATTGCCCCGTTATTATTTTCACAGACTGGATTCAGCACTGTTAGTGGGTCAAGGAGGTAATTTTCTTTTGCGCTTGGGCTGGCAGGAAGGCAGGATGTCCTTACCCCAAACGGGTAAAAGTCTCTGGCAAAAACAGTCCCTTGTGATTCAGGATTTTTTCTTTCTTCAATGCAGGCCTGTGCTTCGTTCCTCCCGAGGCTGAGAGCAAAACTATTATTTGCCGGGTCTTCGGCAGAGCTGGTTGTCTTAAAATAAATTATTTTAGTGTGCGGGGTGTTTGAAGGGCTTGCCAGTTTACCGCGTTGCGGCGTATAGAGGATTTTTTTGGCAAGGGTTAATTCTTCCCCTGGCTCCAAGGCAAACAGGTCAGTGCTCATGGTTTCTCCTTCCCCCATCAGGCCTCCAACAAACCTCTGGCTCGAAATGTTTTTGACTGTAAGCTCGAGAGCTATTATGCTTCTTGATTCTGCCAGACCTTGCTGTGTGAATGCCTCCAATGGAAGAGAACTTGCCACTGCTTTAGTAACCACTATGTCAGTTGTATAGGTTACTGGCAACGGTTGTGGAATTGGAGTGGGCACTGGCGTTGACTGGGAAGGAGTGGTTATTTCTTTTACGCAAATGTTGTAAAACAGCCTGTCGCTTTCGATCCTGTCCCTTGCAATATGGGGATAAGCTGTCAGTGCACTTGTGCCGGGGACGCAGGTGACTTTAGGACTGGGAGAGGAAACTATTAGCGCTTGTTCAAACACGTCTTGGTTTAGGTATACTGCATAGTTTCTGAAAGCACTGGGGTGCTCTTCTTTTATTACTCCGGCAAGCAAAGAAAAACCCTTGCTGGCCTGCGGGGGAACACAATCTTTGTTTTGCGTTGACTCACAATAGGTTATTGCTCCGCCGCCAGCTGCAAAAACCCTGTACGATTTAAAATAGGTTTGCCCGCTTTGGCGGAAGATATCTTTTACTATTCCCACCTCCTGCAGCCCCTGTAGGCGGGTTGGTTGTGGAGTGCATGACCCTTCCTCACTCCCACCACGAGTAATACAAGTTTTCAGATCTCCAGAAGTTCTAGCTGAAACGCTTCCTGCAAAAAACAGGCACAAGGCAAAAAAAACAAAGAACACTATTATTTTATTCATTTATTCCACCACAAAAAACCGCTTATTTTTGTTCCAGAAAACCACAGTCCTCTGGACAGTAGTCTTCACCTCGTTCTTCCATATCATCGCAAAAACCATCATCGCAATATGCTGAATGTGTGCCATCCAACCCGTCAACATTTTTTCCAACAATGTTTTTGCCAGTGCATCCTGCAACCAGCAAGGCAATTGCAAAAAATACAATCAAAGCCATTTTTTCCATGTATATTATAGCCATTAAGTGTTTTTATTGTTTACTCCAACAAAAAGCAACAGCCATAGATAAAAAAAAACGAAAAAATAGTCACTCTTTTTGCATTATTCTTGTCTCGCAATTGCATAGCCCTGCAAATTTTTTTGCGTCTTTTTCTGTTCCCACTATTTTGCCGTAATGCATTGGCACTGCAATCTTTGGCATTATTGTGTTTGCTGCCTGTGCTGCTTCCTCTGCTGTCATAACATAAGTGCCAGAGGCGGGGAGCAAAGCAATGTCAATGCCTTTTACCTCTGAAAGCTCTGGAATGTTGTCTGTATCGCCAGCGTGATAAACCCTCATGCCATCAATTTCAACCACATACCCAAGCTTTAAATCTTGCTTTGGGTGGAAAGGCTTTCCTGGAGCAGCAAACTTGTTCAAGTTATAGGCGGGAAATGCCTGGATTTTTGCGCCCTTT
>CAYJWT010000037.1:8194-11287 GCA_964373935.1 uncultured archaeon
TCTTCTCGCCTGGCTTGAGTGTTTTTACACCGGGAAGTTTTTGTGCAACCTGCACTGACCCAATTATTACAGTACCCTTTCCCTTCAATTCATATATGTCTGGAATACTGAAGTGATCGAAGTGCTCATGGGTAATAAGAATAATATCAGCTTTTTTTGCCTGTTTTGGGATTTCCCACGGGTCAAAGAAAATTATTGCAGACGCATCCAGCCTGAATGAAGCGTGGCCAAGCCAGTGAATTTTCTCTATCATGCATTGAAACTGATGCAAAGTTATTTAATAATTAAATTCCTGAATATTTCGGTCTTTTTATGGACAAGAGCATCCAGTTTGTGGCAAGCTATGATGACTGGGTTTCTGTGAAAAAGCTCAAAATAGAGGAAAAGACAGACCCGAAGACAATAATGGAGTTCCTAGCAAGCCTTGGAACTGGCATTAATGCAAAGGTTGAGGGAAACCTGAAAAAAGCTGTGCGGCTGGAAAAGCTTGATGCGGCAATAAACGGCATTAAAGCGGGAAAAACCGAGGAGGAAATTGCAGCAGCATTAAAAGAGCTCAACACCAGGGCAATTTCCCAAGTAATAAAGGAAATAACTGACCTTCCACAGTTCCAGGCGAACGAGAAAAAAGAGCTCGAAGGATTTTGCAGGGCTTACGCTGCAAGGCAAACACTCAAAAAATGCGGGGTAGTGGTTGATTACTCGGAAGTTGAAATTCCGGGAATGAAAAAGCACAAGAAAACAAAAGTTTAATAACAAAAAAAACCTTTTTCTGGCATGGAGTTCCCTGAAGCAATTTCTCTGGCAGATGCTGCTTTCTCGCATTTTGTGCAATCAGCCCAGGCAGACGCCCTTTCACTTTTTTTCCAGGCAATAACACACCTTGGAAACCCGGGACTCTGGCTTGTTGTGGGTGCAATTGTTTACTGGACAGGCAGGGAAACGCAATCATTCCACTTCATGAATGTCCTGCTTTTTGCAGCAGTTGCCTCGGGAATGCTGAAAGGTTTTTTTGCAAGGCCAAGGCCGGATGCAGAAACATTCAAAGTGCTTGCAAACGATTATTATGCTTCTTATTCTTTCCCCAGCGGGCACGCAACAGTGATCGCGGCATACTTTTCCTATTTCAGGGAAAAGCTCAGGAAATCATACAAAATAATTTTTGCAGGGCTTGTAATGCTTGTGATGCTGAGCAGGGTTTACCTTGGAGCGCATTTTCTCACTGATGTTGTTGCAGGAGCACTGCTTGGGGCAGGGATTGGGTGGGCTGCAGTGTTCTTCAGGGAACAGGCAGCGGAAAGGCACTTCCGCCTCTCAAAGCTACAGGATGAATTGTTCTTTGCAGCAACAGTGCTGTTCGCGCTTGCTGCCCTCGCGCTTGTTGCAGAAGTCACTATAATCGGGCTGCTTCTGGGATTTTATGCGGGCTTTTTTCTTAGCAAAGAGGTTTCCCTAAAGCAAACGCACGTTTCCGGGCAAAAAATGGCGGAAAAGCAATTGCTTGGGCTAACAGGCCTTGCTATCCTAGCCGCCCCGCATTTCCTTGAAAAAGGGCTTGCGGACCCAAAACTTGTTTTCGCCTTCATGTTCCTTGCCGGTTTTTGGGTCAGCTTCCTGTTCCCCTGGCTGCACGAAAAACTCTTAAACAGGAAATAACCCAATTCATATATACAGTTCTGCTGGGAAAAGGCAAGAACAAATCCCGCCTTAGCTCAGCCAGTTAGAGCGCTCGGCTGTAGCCTCAACCTTTTCTTTTTTGAAAAGAAAAGCTTGACCAAAAGAAAAAGCCTGAACTTCCAGTTCAGGTTGCAAGCATTCTTGAAAAAAGAAAAAATTGGCTTTTAGCCAACGAGCACAAGGAAAGCTTGTGCGCCGAACCGGCAAAAAATGCGAGCACTGAAAGTGCGAGCATGTGCCACTACAAGTGGCACTCGTACCTGCCGGACGTGACGGCAACCGAGAGGTCCCCGGTGCAAATCCGGGAGGCGGGATATACTACTCACTTCATTGTATTACTCATGCCTTTTTAAATATTTCTGAGTAGTATATTTTTATGTCTTATCTTGCAAAGAAAAAAAGGGGGAAAAAAGTCTATTATTATCTTGTTGAAAACATTCCGGTAGCTAAAGGAAGAAGAAAACAGTTAAGAAAATATATTGGGGTAGAAAAGCCGTCAGAAACAAAATTGCAAGTGCTAATGGCAAAATTTGAGGAAGAAGTTGAAAAAGAAAAAATCAGAGTCTACGGCTTTCATTATTTGACCAAAGATGAAATAAATGAAATTGGCAAAATAAATAAAGATTTCAGGGATAGATACGGCAACCAGAACGAAACAGTGCAAGAACAGGTTGACCAGAATTTTGTAATGGTTTTTGTCTACAACACCAATTCAATAGAAGGGAGCACTCTAAGCCCAAAAGAGGTTGAACTATTGCTGAGTGAAAATATTTCCCCAAACAAGCCATTGGATGATGTACTGGAAGCAAAAGCAGCACAAAAAACATTGCAATTTGCAAAAGAATATAAAGGAAAATTTGATGAAACATTTTTGCGGGAAATACACGAAATGTATTTCAAAGACACAAAAACAAAAATCGCTGGAAAATACAAAACTCACCAAAACAGGATTGGTGGAAGCAGGTTTGAAACCACACCACCGCAATTCGTTCCAACAGACATGAAACTGTATTTTCAAGAATATGAAGACTTAAAGAAAAAACTTCACCCATTAGAATTGGCTGCTTGGGCGCACTGGAAGCTTGTAAGAATACACCCCTTCCAAGACGGAAACGGCAGAACAGCAAGAATAGCAATGAATTTTATCCTTCATAAAAATGACTATGAAATGATTGACATAAAAACAAAAGAAAAGCAAGCATACTTCAATGCACTGGAAAAATGCAATTATAACAACAACGCAAGAGCTCTTGCAACAAGGCTTGTTAGAAGGTTCAAGAAACAATACCAGAATGCTTTGAAAGAATAGGACTCTACACGATTAAGACATGAAATGACGGACTTGCACTCTATTGCCCACACCGGGAGGCGGGAAATCTTACTTTTCTTACTTGTAAGAAATGTTTAAATAGTTGT
>CAYJWT010000038.1:0-10415 GCA_964373935.1 uncultured archaeon
CCCATCCCCACTTTTTTCCAGAAATCCCTGTTGCAGTAATCACAATGGTATTTCCCAATTTCACCCATATAATCACCTTATCCTAGTTGACTCAGCACTATACTGAATAATGCTAGCCCAATACCTATTTTATTTGTTGTGGTAAGTCCTCCTAGAAACAAGGAAAAAACATTTTAAATTACATTTAGCCCATGCTTTCTTTTAATGCAGTTTAGGATAGCCGAATGGAAGCAATTGAGCAAAGCACAGCAGGCAGAAGCAATGGGTTTTAGGACAATGACGGGAGCAGTTGTGCCCAAAGAAAAATGGCAAATGAACGGGTTCTGCCTGCTTGCCGGGGAAAAACCCATTGCCATCCTGACAGTTGAGTATTCAGGGGAATTATTTTTTCTGAGGAGAATGCATTCCCAGGGCTTTGGAGCACAGCGCGCATTCTACAAACTGGCTAACCGCACGCCAATGGAAGAACTTGCTATAAGGGCATTCCGCTGGGGGATTGAAAAGAGGGCAAAAAAGCTAATTATGGTGGGGCTGGGCAGGCAGGGCGCAAGGTTCGTGAAACGGGTAATTGCAAAAATGGTTGGGAAAGAAGGAAACCTTTTGAAGAATATGATACCAAAACCAATTGACGTTGCAGCATTGCAGAAAAGGGAAAGGGAAAAACTCCGGGCAAGAAAAAAATTGAAAAAACCACGGCAAAGGCCTGTGAAAAAAAGAAAGCCGGGAAAACCATGAATTTTAATTCTTTTTATTCCTAATTCTTTTCTGGCTTATTGCATGAAAACAGACAAGGAAGTAAAGCAGGAATTCAAAAAAAAGGCAGGCAAGGAGTTTGAGAAGTACTACCCAGTGAAAGCGCTGAGGGAAAAGGGATTTTTCAGGAACACCTGCAAAAACTGCGGAACTGTTTTCTGGGCAATGGAAGAAAAAAGGAGGGTGTGCGGGAACTCTGCCTGCATTGGAGGATATGAGTTTATTGGCAGGCCAAACACAAAAAAGCAGTTTGATTACCTGCAAGCCTGGGAGGAATTCAGGAAATTCTTCAAAAAACTGGGTTATCTGGAGTACAGGCGCTATCCTGTTGTTGCAAGGTGGAGGGAGGATGTCTACTGGGTGGGAGCATCAGTCTACCCTTTCCAGCCGTACGTTGTTTCAGGGGAAATAAAGCCAAAAAGCAATGCTGTAATCATTCCACAGCTTTCTTTGCGATTCAACGACATTGACAATGTGGGAATAACAGGCAGCCATTATGTCTGTTTTGACATGCTTGGGCAACTGCATTTCGAGAAAAAAGAGAATTACGAGCAGGAAAAATACTGGGAAGAATATTTTAACTGGATAAACAAGGGAATGACTGTCCCGGCAGAGGAAATCATACTACACGAGGACGCTTGGGCAGGGGGGGGAAACTTTGGGCCATGCATGGAGTTCTTTTCAAGGGGAATGGAAATCGGGAACCAGGTCTACATGATGTTCAAGCAGGAAGAGCAGGGATACAGTGAACTAAACATCAAGGTGCTTGATATGGGCCAGGGGCATGAAAGAGTGCCATGGTTTACAACAGGAAAAAGCAACAGTTATGAGACAACCTTTCCCACTGTCTCAAAAAAGCTTTATTCAATCACTGGCCACAAGCCTGATGAAAAACTGATGCAGAAGTTTTTGCCTTACTCTGCACTGCTGAATGTGGATGAGGTTGAGGATGTGCGAAAGGTCTGGAAAAAAATTGCAGATGAAATAAAGGTTGATGAAAAGGAGCTGAAGGAAAAAATTCTTTCTCTTGCAGCAGTCTATTCAATCGGGGAGCATTCCCGCGCAACCCTTGTTGCATTGCATGATGGGGCTTTGCCAAGCAATGTCGGGGGGGGATATAATTTGCGCACTATCATGAGGAGAATGTTCGGGTTTGCAGAGCAATACGGGTGGAAAGTTGATTTTGCCGGATTAATGGAACTACATGCACGGTTTTTGAAGCCAATCTACCCTGAGCTTTCAGATGAACTTGGCGATGTGAATGCAATTCTTGATAATGAGGAGAAAAAATTCAGGGAAACAAGGCAGCGTGCAAAGCAGACTATTGAAAGAGTGCTGAAAGAAAAAATTTCCACTGAAAAACTGATTGAACTGTACGACAGCCACGGCATTTCCCCGGGGCAGGTTGTTGAAGAAGCAAAAAAAGTAAAACTCCAAGTAAAAGCTCCTGACAACTTTTATGCGCTTGTTTCAGAACGGCATGAGAAAAAGGAAATGCAGATTGCCACAAAAAAAGAGGAATCAATTGATGTTTCAGGATTGCCGGCAACGGAAAAATTATACTGGAAGGACTGGAAACTGCTTGATTTTGAGGCAATTGTCATGAATAGCTTTGAAAACTTTGTTGTGCTGGACAAAACTGCTTTTTACCCAACTTCTGGGGGGCAATTGCATGATATTGGCATTGTTTTCGGGGCAAATTCAGACGAAAAAGCAAACGTAATAGAGGTATTCAAGGAAAAGGAAGTGATTGTTCACAGGTTATCGCAAAAATCAAAATTTAAGGCAGGGGAAAAAGTAAAGGGCATTATTGATTTTGAAAGGAGAAAGCAGTTAATGCAGCACCATACTTCAGCGCACTTGGTTAATGCCGTTGCCAAAATGGCCCTGGGAAACCATGTCTGGCAAGCGGGAGCAGCGAAAACGCCTGAAAAGGGAAGGCTTGACATTACACACTATGAATTGCTTTCAGAGGAACAACTGAAAAATATTGAAAAAAAAGTGAATGAGCTCATTGAAAAAGGATTACCTGTTAACAAGGAAATCCTGCCCAGAGAGCAGGCAGAGGAAAAATATGGCATGGAAATATACCAGGGTGGTTTTATTCCTGGGAGAATGCTGAGGATTGTTTCAATCAGCAACATTGACAGGGAAGCATGCGGAGGAACTCATGCCAATTCCACCAAAGAACTGGAAAAAATAAAAATCCTGAATTCAACAAAAGTGCAGGACGGAGTAATAAGGATTAATTATGTTTCTGGGAAAGCTGCTGAAAAAACCGAAACAGAAAAAACTGGCATTCTCGAGGAAACAGCAAAAATAATGAATGTTTCCCCTGAACAAGTTCCGGAAAGGGCAAGGGAAATTTTTGAAGCATGGAAGAAAGCAAGAAAAGGAAAAATTCCTGAACTGAAGCCTGCAGCCATAGTGGAGAAAAGAGTGCTTTCAAAGGAAGAACTGCTGCAGGAAACTGCAAGAATCCTCTCCACCCAGCCAGAACACGTCCCAAAAACGATTGCAAGGTTTTTGAGGGAAATTGAGGAAGTAAAAAAGCATATCAAAAAATAATCAAATCATTGCGCTGTTTATTGCTTCCATGCAGTGGCACTGCGTGTGATTTATTTTTGGGATTGTTTCCAGGAATAGTTTTGTAACTTTTTCCGCATTTTCTTTCATTGTTTTCAGAACCATTTCAATGTTTACTGCTTCCTCTGTTGCATGCCAGGCATCATAGTCGGTCGCCATTGCCACAACCTGATAGCATAGCCCCGCTTCCCTTGCAAGGATGCATTCTGGAACAGTTGTCATATTTATTACATCAGCCCCCATCTGCCTCCAAAGCAGGCTTTCTGCTTTCGTGGAGAAGCGTGGGCCCTCAATTGTGATGACTGTTCCTTTTTGTACAAATTTTAAATTTAATTTTTTTGCGCTTTCAGAAAGCAGTTTCCTCAATTTTGGGCAGAAGGGCTCTGCCATTGGGATGTGCGCAACCTTGTCCTTGTCAAAGAAGCTTGCATTCCGGTGTTTTGTCATGTCAATGAACTGGTCTGCAAGAACAAGAGTGCCGGGAGAAATTTGCTCCCGCAAAGAGCCGCAGGCAGAACCAGCAAGAATATACTTGCAACCCAACTCTTTCAGCGCCCAGATGTTTGCCCTGTAATTAATGTTAGTGGGGTTGATTGAATGTTTTAAGCCATGCCTTGCTAGCAATGCAACTTTTGCTTTACCAATTTCCCCAACTGAAATTGTGGAAGAGGGCTTTCCAAATGGCGTTGAAATTTCTTTTTCCTCTGCATGCTTCAAAATGTTTGGCTTGTTTAAACAGCTTCCACCAATTATTCCAATCATAAAAAAAGGTTTGGTGCATTTATTATAAATTATTTGTGTTAGTGGATTTCAATAGCCGTTACTACCCTGTTAAAACCGATTTTTAGTTCTTTTCTCATCTCTTTTATTTCTTCCCTGAGTTCTTTCCCCAAGCCAATGAACTTGTCCATTTGCTCTAAATTATAGTACATCATTTCATTCATTTGTTCGAGCTTTCTGGGCATTTTCTCATTATCAAAAAATGTTTTTGAAAGTTCGGTGCTTTTTGGCTTTTTTTCTTCCATTAACTGGTAAAAATTTTGGAGTCCGGATTTTTCCCCCCAGCACCTGATTGCAACACTCTTCCCGGTTGCAACATTATCGGCAAAGCCAACCAGTTTTAGGCTGTGCATTAAAAGCAGGATTCTTGCCCTTAAACCAACATTTTGCACTCTTTCTCCATCAATAAAAAAATACATGCGCATAACAAGAAACTCGAAATCGGATTTAATAAATTTATCGTTTTGTCTGGCAATTGGCGAAAAAGATTTCATTTATTGTAGTGAATTATTGAAAAAATTTCATGGCCATTGAGTTTTTTTCTGCCATTCAAAAAATCCAGTTCAATCAAAAAGAAAAGCCCTTTTACATGCCCCCCCAGTTTTTCCACCAAATCCACAGCAGCTTTTGAAGTGCCTCCGGTTGCAAGCACATCATCCACAATAATGCAGTTGTCCCAGTTTTTTATTGCGTCCGCGTGGATTTCAAAAGCATCTGTTGAATACTCTGTTTGGAACTCCTGCTTTATTGTTTTGTATGGCAATTTTCCCGGCTTTCTTAGCGGAACAAAGCCGGCATGCAAAGTTGATGCAAGAATGCTTCCTAAAATAAATCCCCTTGATTCTGCCGAAACAACCTTGTCAATGTGAAAATTTTTTTTGATATAGTGCCTTGCCATTTCGTCGGCAACAAAATGCAGTGCTTCCCCGTCTGAGAGCAATGGGGTAATGTCCTTGAACATTATTCCCTTTTTCGGGAAATCGGGGATATTCCTTACAAACTGTTTCAGATCCATAGAAAAAAACGTGCAATAAAATTGTTATAAATCTACTATCACATAATAATATAAAGGCGGCATCTGTGGAAATAATTAAAGTGTTTTATGACAGCGGAAAAAGAAAATACGCAATCATCAGAATTGGCCGTCTTACTTGCTTGGCTTGGCGCAGTTTAAGACGAAAGGAATGGCTTGCCGCGCCATTTGCTGTGGAAATCGCAAATCTTTACTGGATAGCAAAAAGCCAATACACACATACCACGCCTAAGCTGGCGACAGAATTTGCAAAACAGCTTGAAAGAACGAAAGGCCAAATACTAGATACGCAAGAAATAAAAAAAATATTAGCTGAAAATAGATTGCTAAAAAAAAGCAGGAAAGCGGAACAATCGCTCCAAGAGTTTAAAAAACACTATGGAGTGGACAAAATACAATGGAAAAAAATTCAAAAAATAATTAGTATATCATTGACAGGGGCAGCTTATGACGAGTATTTTTTTGAAATACATAGGTTCGATCCAAAATTCTCTACAATACAAGAAGCATTCTTAAAAAGAAAGAAAAAACCTGCCGTGAAAAAACCAAGAAAACCCAAGACAAGGCAAAAGCCCCGCCGCAGGATTCATTAAATATATCTTTTTACTAATTTTATTATGTTCTTCATTTTCGGCAAGAAAATCCTTTCAGAAGAGAGAAAAAAGGCATTAAATGAGTTCAGGAAGCAGGCAGTCAAAGCACTGGAAGAGCTGGAAAAAAGCGCGAAAGACGAATTTGAGAAAGGCATTTATTCTGCAATGTCTGATTCAATCAGGCAAACACCAATATACTTTTTTCCGCGGAAAAGCCTCAGGGAAAGCATTCACAAGTTTGCTGGAATGGTTTTCGGGAGCGTTGTAAAAGGGGAAAACGTGAAAAGCATCAGGATAGTGCAGCAGGGAAAAAGGTTTTTTATCCAGAGCCTTGCCCACATCAACCTTCCAGCAGAACATGTTTTTGAGGGAAGCAATCTCACAATTGCAGGGATTTTTACTCTTTGCCACGAGTATGCCCATTTCCCAAAGCCAGGGGTAAGCAGCTTTGCTTTCCACAACAACCTTTCATTGGAACAGGCAGAGGAACTGCTATCCGATGTCCTTGCAGCCAAGCTCGCGAAAAAAATTGGGTATAGCAGGCAGACAATCCTGGAGCAAATATCAGGCAGGGAAATAGTTTACGGCAGCATTCCATTCAAAAAAATGGTTTTAAAGGCACTGGAATAATGCGAAATGTTAAATCAAATTTATGCACAATCTTATTGCACTATGAGAAAAGAATTATTTTGCTCTTATTCTTTTCTGGGTTTCCTTTCTTATTTTATCTGGAATCCATTTTCTTATGTTGGAATTAGGCACCATACCTTTTTTACGCTTGCTAAAACGGTGATACGCTTCACGAAAATATTCTACGTGCCTTTTATAATAATCATTAATATCCACGCCTTTAGTATGTTCTAAATCATGCGGTGTGGGAAGACCAAGCCTAAATAACATTCCGCCCATTCCATGCTCCATATCAACCAAATCACCTCCAACAATTTTATGGCCGGGATATTGTTTTCTTAGGCTTGCTATAATTGCCGCACTAACTTTGGACCCTAACCCATAATTTTGCAAATAATCCACTACAGGTCTGCCGCGCGCACCGAAGGGTTGAAATCTCATCCATTGAAATTCTTTTTTTGAATTATAATCTAGCGTACACAGACCAATATGCTGACCCAACCTAAATACGTTATCATTTAATCCCTGCACAATGCGTTGAGACGCAATAAAAAATTCCCTGTACTCACCTTCACCAGTAATATTATAACGTTTTTTCAAGTCAGTGGCTCTTCCGACTTTAACTGTAAAATACTTTTCACCTGTTTTGTGGTTGAATGGCTTTTCTACAACAATTAATCCTACTTGGCTACTATTTATTTTTTTTGGCATAAGAAACACTTTTATATTTACCTAACTTATATAAACTTGTTCTCTTTAATATTTATTTTGCTGGTGGGCTATTTGGAATTTGACCATAAGAAGATAGAGAAAAAGTGGCAAGAAAAGTGGGAAAAGGAAAGGGCTTTTGAGGCAAAACCTGGCAAGGGAAAGAAGTTTTTCCTCACTTTCCCCTATCCTTACATTAATGCCTACATGCACATTGGGCACTTTTTCACCCTCATGAGGGCTGAAGCTTTTGCAAGATACAAAAGGCTTCAGGGATACAATGTCTTGTTTCCCCAGGGCTGGCACATTACCGGGTCTCCAATAATTAATGCGGCAAAAAGGGTGAAGGAAAGGGAGCCCAAGCAGATGAAAATAATGAATGACATGCACATTCCTGACTCTGAAATCCCAAAATTCGAGAAGGCAGAGCACTGGCTGGAATTCTTTGCACCAGAATTCAAGAAGGACTACAATCTCATGGGAATGAGCGTGGACTGGAGGAGAGAGTTTTACACGACCTCCCTGAACCCCCACTATGACAAATTCATCAGATGGCAGTTCAGGAAACTCAAAGAAAAGGGCTATGTTATAAAAGAGAGGTTTCCTGTAGTGTGGGATCCAAAAGAAAATACTGCTGCCCAGGACCATGACAGGATAGAGGGGGAAGGGGTAACAACCCAGGATTTTATCTGGATAAAGTTCAGGCTAAAGAACTCTGACCTTGTACTCATGGCTGGAACCACAAGGCCTGATGCATTGTATGGGCAGACAAACCTCTGGATTGACCCAAATGGAAAATATCTTGTTGCCAAGGTAAGGGGAGAAAAATGGGTTGTTGGGCAGGAGGCAATCCAGAAAATAAGGAACCAGTTTGAAGAAAAAATTGAAATGATTGGAACAATTACCCCTGAAGAACTGATTGGAAAATGGGCAAAGGGGCCAATAGTTGATTATGAGGTTCATGTTCTCCCGGCATACTTCATAAAATCGAGTGTTGGTTCGGGAATTGTTTACTCTGCTTTGGAAGACCCGGTTGACTTGTTCGAGCTCGAGAAAATACAGTCAGACCCGCGGTGCATCAAAAAATTTGGCTTGGATGAAAAGGAAGTGAAAAGGCTGAAGCCGATTGACATTATTAATGTGCCCGGCATGGGGGACAATTTGGGCAAATCAATAGGGGAAGAGTTTGGGGTTAAATCCTCACGGGATATTAAAGCACTTGAAAAAGCAAAAGGAGAGCTTAACAGGAGGGTTTTCAGGAAGGGAATAATGAGGGAGAACTGTGGGGAATGCGCAGGGATGGCTGTGCCCCAAGCGCAGGAATACCTGAAGAAAAAGCTTGTCAATGAAAATGATGCAGTAATGTTTTATGAGCTGACAGGCAGGGTTGTTTCAAGAAGCCTGGCAGAGTGTGTTGTGAAAATTGTTTCAGACCAGTGGTTCATTGACTACGGGAATGAAGAGTGGAAGGAAAAAACAAGGGAATGCCTGAAGGAAGTAAAACTTTACCCTGAAAAAGCAAGGCCGCAGTTCGAGCATGTGGTTGGCTGGCTGCACGAATGGGCCTGCACGAGGCAAGAAGGCCTTGGGACAAGGCTGCCGTGGGACGAAAAATGGCTGATTGAATCATTGTCAGATTCCACGATTTACATGGCATATTACACAATTGTGCACTTGATTAGGGAAATTCCGGCAGAAAAAATTGATGACGCCTTTTTTGATTATGTGCTCTTGGGGAAAGGGAAAAAACCAAATATAAAGAATGTTGAAAAAATGCGGGAGGAATTTGAATATTGGTATCCTCTTGATTTCAGGAACTCTGGAAAAGACCTCATACAGAACCATTTGACTTTTTTCCTCTTCAACCACGTGGCAATTTTCCCAAAAAAGCACTGGCCAAAAGGAATAGGGACAAATGGCTGGGTTACAGTGGATGGGCAGAAAATGTCCAAGAGCCTTGGAAACATGACTCCAATAAGGGAAATGGCTGAAAGATTCGGGGCAGACGCTTCAAGACTAACTATACTCTCTGGCGGGGAAAGCATTGACGACCCAAATTGGGACACAAACTTTGCAAACAGCCTGCATTCAAAATTCGCCCAAGTTTTTGAAATCATTGAAAAAAATTACGGAAAAGGAGGGGCAAAAAAAAGCGATTATGATAGGTTTATTGAATCAAGGTCAAACACTTTGATGGAAGAAATAACAGCCCTCATGGAAGAAACCCTGTTCAGGTCTGCAATACAAAAAATATTCTTTGAGCACTGGAAGCTTGCAAGGGATTACCTGAACTTTGCGGGAAAAAATGCCAACAAAAAATTGTTCATGGGATTGTCGGAAAATTTTCTGGTGATGCTTTCCCCGTTCTGCCCTCATATTGCAGAGGAAGCTTGGGAAAAAATAGGCAAAAAGGGGTTTGCCAGCTTTGCAGAATGGCCTTCAGCTGACAGGAAAAAGATTGACAAAAAACTGGAACAGGGATACCAGGCAATAGAAAAAACCGTGGGAGACATATTCAACGTCATAAACATTGTGAAAAAGAAAACTGGAAAGGAAGCAAGGAAAGTTTACCTTTACACTGCCCCAAAGGAAAAGGAAAAATATTCCACAAACTATATTTCCAAGAGGACTGGGAAGGAAGTAAAGGTGTTTGCGGTGAATGACAAAAAAAAGTATGACCCGCTGAACAAGTCAGGAAAAGCAAAACCAGGAAAGCCGGCAATCGTGGTTGAGTGAGCAAAAATTCATGCAACCCAGCAGACGAACACTATTTAAATTTAAACAAAGAAGGTTATTGTATGCAGGCAAAAACCAGTTTGAAAAATTCAGGAATTAGAATTCCTGTTTTTATTACTCGGCACGGGAAATGGTTTGTTGCAACAGCACCACAGCTTGATTTGGTGACCAAAGGCGAAACATTTGAAGAAGCAAAAGAAAACATGAAAGACCTGCTTAGTGAGTATTTTAAAGATCCCGACACTGTTAAACCAAATACAGAAGACCTAATGGTTTTTGATATTGCCTTTATCCCAGTTAGCGTTCCAGAAGGTGTTTCCCATAGCAAAGCTCAGGTCTTTGGATAGGAAAAAAGTCCTGCAAATTCTTAATGGCAATGGCTTTCAGGTAGCAAGAGAGGGAGGAAGGCACACCATCTTGAAAAAGAAAGACGAAAGCGGCAAGGTCAGGGTAACTTTTATAGGAAGGCATAGTGAAATAATCCTGCCGGAAATCCAGTGAATTATAAGGCAGACGGGGAAACCAAGAGAAGAATTTGAATAACCAACTTATGGATAAAAGAAAGCCGGCAATCGTGGTTGAGTGAGGTTTTTATG
>CAYJWT010000039.1:0-10089 GCA_964373935.1 uncultured archaeon
ACCCTTTTCGGGTGGTTGAGGATAAAAAGCTCTTTTGAAGTTATTTTTTTTGCCTGTGCAACCTTGTCAAGGTGGATTTTGCACACCCTGCAGATAGTTTTCATTTGGACTTCCTGTTCCTCCACTATTTCACCTTCCTAAATGATAGTGCCTAAAGCGTTCTTAAATGTATTCGTTAGCTTTAAATATAACTTTGAAGAATTAAAATATTGCCTAGCCAGAAAAAAAAGCGTGGCCTTGCAAGGGTGAATAGAACTTCCAACACTTTCAATGAAAACAGCCTTAAGTTTAGAACCCAAAGTCAGCCTGAACAATTGGTTTGTTTTCTTGAAACTTCAGTTCTAAATACAACCTTGCAATAATGTATAATTGCCTTTTAGAGGGTGATAAAAATGAGCTTGATTTCGCTTACTTTTGGAAACAACAATGCTAATGGAAACAAGTTTTCCATGAAGCCGCAAATGGAAGTAATACAGCCCTGGCACAGCATCAAAATCCAGCCGGGAGTGGAAAACAAGCTGCTCGTGAAAAAAGTGTGCAGCTTTTACAAGCTCTCTGAAAAATATATTGTTGGAGAAATTGTTTCAGGCGTTGTTGGGGAAGGAATGCTGGGCAGCACTAACGGCAAAAAATTCAAGATTCTTGAGCTAAACTGCAAAATAAAGGATAGCCCCATAGCAAAAGCCGGAATGACTGTGGGCTTGCTTATTGAAGGCATTGAGGAAAGCGACATAGAGAAAGACACAGAGATCCTTTTTGAAAACTAGGGGAAACTTTTTTTAACCCCCCTTTCTTTTATTATATCGTGTCAGAGCAAAAGAAACTCATTGAAGCTGCATTGTTCATGTCTCCCAAGCCCCTTGCCGTCAGCCAGCTCATGGAGGTTTCAGGCAGCGCTGATTACACTGCAGCAAAAAACCTTGTTTTCGGTTTAATGAAGGAATTCAATTCAAGGGACTCTGCCCTTGAAATAATACAGGTGGATGACAAGTTCCAGATGAGGGTAAAGCAGGAATTGAACGAAAAAGTTTCCAAGTTTGCCACAGCTGCAATGTTCCACAAGGGCATGATGAAAACCCTTGCACTGGTTGCATTCAGGCAACCCATTACCCAGGCGGCAGTCATAAAGTACAGGAACACCAAGGCCTATGGCCACATTGCCAGACTGCTTGAAGAAGGGTTTGTTTCAAGGGAGCAGAAGGGCAGAACGTTTGTCCTCAGAACAACGAAAAAGTTTTTGGAGCACTTTGGCAGTTCAATGAAAACAGCAGAGCAAAAAACCTGAGTGATTTCATGCCAATCCGAAAAAGAAAACGCCATCCAAAAAAAGCAAGCTTCCCAAAAATTTCCAGCCTGAAAAGAAGAATATTAATATCTTCTCAGCAATTTCTTGCAAGCAAAGCAAAACCAGAAAAAGGGGATTTTGTCATGGTTTACAATGGGGTAAAATACTTCATCGGCCAGCTAAGAGCCCATGGCATTGTTTTGCTTACCCACGAGTGGAATGGAAAAAAGAAAGAGTTTTACTATACCGGAATGGAAAAAAGAAAGAGTTTTACTATACCGGAATGCCTGAGCCCACTCGTTTTGTGGGAAAAATCGCAATGAGAAAAATAGTGTTCAGGAAAAAAAAGCAGTATTCTTAAGATGCTGGACATTTCAAATATTTTTTCTTTAACCCATCTACCAATCCATTACTTTCCTCTGGAACTTTTTATCCATCAGGTCTTTGCTTGTCTGCCAGCTTTTTCTCGCAAAGTCAGGTAGAGTTTTATTTTTTTCCAGCCATTTTTTCAAAAAGTCAATTGTCAGTGGGTCATGCGAATACCCTGAACCCATTTCGCCATAAACCCTTGCGAGCTTTTCTATTTCCCTGTCCCTCTCTGTTTTTGCAAGAATGCTTGCAGCAGAAACAACAGGATAATTGATATCAGCCTTGTGCTCTGAAACAATGGTGCAATTGAAGTCAATGTAATTCCTTATCCTCTCTGCAAAACTGCTTTGCTTTGGGTCAGGGCTGTCAACATACACTAAGTGAGGCTTTTCTTTCAGGTTGTTCAGCAGCATTCCAATCCTCATTGCCTCTATTTCGTTCAAGCTCTTTCTGTCACGCAGCGTGTCAATTTCCTTTGCGGAAATCTGGATGGTTCCAAACTCTGAAACAACTTTTACAATTTCCTTCTCCTGCCTTTCCCTTTCTCGCGGGGAAAGAAGCTTGGAATCCTTCACCCCAATCTTTTTCAGTTTCTCCTCATCTTCCTTTCTTACCACGGCAACAGCCAAAACCATTGGCCCGATTGTCGGCCCCCTGCCTGCCTCGTCAATTCCTGCAATCAGCATGTTCACACTTTTATGTTTTCTTATTCTTACTGCAATATTAACTTCTTTTGTTTCACCGAATTCTTCCCAATCATGCCTATGAGAACAAATCTTATCGTGCTGAATACTTTTAACTTTATCTCAATTTTCCTCATTGTCTTTTGCCAAGTCTAATTTATAAAATACGTTATCCCAAGTAGGTTGATTGGCAATTTCTTCTGGTAAAGACAGCACTCTTTCAAAACCATTTTTCACATAAAATTTATTTGCCTCGGCCATGTCGTCTGAAGTTGATAAAAATATTTTTTTGTAGCCATGAGATTTTGCAAAATTTAACAGATGGGATAATAACTTTTTTCCGATACCTTTTTGCCTAAATTCTTTTTTTACCATAAAACGCTGCAAGTAACCTATCCCATCACCATAATTGGATAATGCAATAGTTCCGATTGCATCACTGTTATCTTTAACACATATCCAAAAATTACCAGACGAATCTTTTTGATAGGATTTAGGAATGTCTTTTATGTCAGACCTGCCGCTTTTACTATGCCTACCAAATTCATCTTCAAGTATACTATTGATTAAATTGGTTACTTGGTCTTTATATTCATCTTTATATGCCTCTATTTTAAAATGGGCTTTTTCTTCCGATTCGTTCATTACAGATACCTATCTGCAGACCTTTTAAAAAAAGTTTGCACATATTATTACCAGTGATAGGCAACCATGAAGGGAATAATAAAAAGCTTTGCGAGAAGCAGGGGCAGGATTAACAGCAACAGGGTTGTTGTGCAATTGCATGGCGTTAAAACCAGAACCCATGCCAGCGGTTTTTACGGAAAAAAAGTTGTTGTGAGGCATGGCAAAAAAACTTTCTCCGGAACAATAGTTTCCCATCACGGCGATGCGGGAAAAGTCCATGTAAGGTTCAGAACCCCGATCCCTGCGCAAGCGCTAAGGCAACAGGTTGAACTGAAATAATTTCATAATATTATGGTAATATCCTGCTTAGCTGTAAAACCGGATTTTTTTCAGAATCGATAATATAATGTTTTTCTTTAATTGGCTCAAAACTCTTTTTTACTTTAAATCTGGCTTTCCACGCTGCCTGGTAAATTTTGTTTTTTTTGCCTCTTTTCGCCAGCCTTTCCCTTGCCGTTTTATCGCTGCACTTTACCTCAATAATTTTTATTTTGTGCTTGTGCTGTTTGGCCATCTTTTTTATTACATCCCTCTGTTCTTTACTCCTAAATGCGCCATCAACGACAATGTTTTTTGCCCCAGACAATAGGGTGTTTTCAGCCAAGAGTGAAACTGCAGCGTATGTTGTGCTTATTTCACTTTTTGTGAAATCTCGATCACCTTTAATAAAGCCAAAAATAGTGTATCTTACATCCTCTGTTGTAATCCTTTCGCATTTGAGCTTTTTTGAAACCATTTTTGCAATATTTGTTTTGCCAGAGCCGGGAAGCCCACAAATCAAGTAAATCATTCAAAAACCTAAAGTAGTATGTTTTAAAAATAAAAAAAAGAAAAAGAATGGCAGTTTTTATGCTGCCACGTCAATGTCTAATCTTTTCTTTAGTTCCCTGTACCTGTTTCTGATGGTTACTTCTGTTACTCCAGCAACGTTTGCAACCTCTTTCTGTGTACGCCTTTCGCCCTTCAGGAGGCCAGCAATATACACTGCTGCTGCTGCAACGCCTGTTGGCCCTCTGCCGCTGATGAGTCCTTTCTCGATTGCGTCCTCGAGAATTTCCCTTCCTTTCTCCTGCACTTCCCCCGAAAGGTTGAGTTCAGAAGCAAACCTCGGAATATAGTGGACCGGGTTTGTAAGAGGCACATCCAGCTTCAATTCCCTTACAAGGAATCTGTATGTTCTGCCAATTTCTTTTTTTGTAAGGCCTGATGCTTCAGCCATTTCGTTCAATGTCCTTGGGACATGGTATGTCCTGCAGACAGTGTACAATACGGCAGCAACAACCGCTTCAATCAGCCTGCCCCTAATCAATCCTTTTTTCACTGTCTTCCTGTAAAGCAATGCAGCTGCTTCAACAAGTGATTCAGGAATGTTCAGGTAAGAGGCAACCCTTCTAAGCTCTGTGAGCGCAATGCTGAGGTTCCTCTGCATGCTGGAGCTGATGCTTGCCCTCTTGTGCCATTTAATCAGCCTGTACATCTGTGCCCTGCTCTTGGAGGACAGCTTGTTTCCTCTCAGGTCTGTTCCTCTCCTGTCAATCATTGTCACAAGCCCCTTGTTGAGCTTGACATACTTCATGGGGCTTCCAGTCCTTGCCCTTTTCTCGAACTGGTCAGAGTCAAAGCTCCTCCATTCTTTTCCGAAGTCAACATCATCTTCCCCGATAATGAGGCCACAGCTTCCGCAGACTATTTCACCCCTTTCAGGGTCTCTCCTGATTTTTGTTCCGCCACATTCCGGGCACTTTGTCTCGCTCATAAAAACCCCCCGTCTTTATCCCGACAAGACTCCAGACACGCCCCTAACCCAAAAAAACCAGCCAGATTATGTTTTAAAGCTCACACAATTTCTCAGAAAAAGGGATGTGTTCACCTATATAAATGCTGCCTGCGATATTTATAAAGGTTTCGGTTCAGCAATTTAACTGCCTGAAAATTGCTGTATTAATACATTTTATCCGAATCTTGCTTGTTTTTTTCCGAATGAAAAGCTTAATAATTTCGATTGGGCTATTATTTACCATTCTAACAAGTTGGGGGTTTTTTTTGCCGAAGATTGATTCTCTTATAATGAAGGAAAAGGGTGTTAGGCGGCACTTGAAAGTGCAGCTGGATGAGGGGGAAAGCCTGATGAAGGCAATTCCGCAGGCAATGCAGCAGCATGGCATAAAAGAGGCAAAAGTCGAGGAAATAAACGGCAGTGTGAAAGAGCTCTTGATTAATTTTTTTGAGGGCAGCAGGTTTGATTCAAAGCGCCTGAAAGACCAGAAAATAATGCGCGCACACGGCACAGTGCGGCAGAGCTTTGGGGAACTGTTTGGGAGCGTGAATGTTGCCATTTCCCTGAAGCCGCCTGTTTCCGGGACTCTGGTAAATGCAATTGCTGGCAAGGACACGGAAATAGTAATGAGCTTTATCGAGTTTGTTCCAGCCCAGCAGTGATTATTCCAGTTGTCTTTTGACCAGTCAAATAAATGTTTTTGTATGAAGAAAATAAAGTGCCCTGCAACACTTATTGCAATTGTGCATGAGCCAAAAAATATTGATGCTTCTTTTGAAAGGTTTAAGCAAATAGTTTCAGAACACAAGGGCAAAAAAAATGTTCGTTGAATTCAGGGCATCTAAAAACCATAAAAGAAGCTATGAAAAACTTGTTGAATTTGCAGAGCAGAATGGAATAAGCAATGTGGCAGGGCTTGATAGCAGAAAAACTGGTTTTACTGCTGCGGTATTGGGGAATCCTGTTCCATTTGACTGGAATGTTGTGGGAAAGCACGCTGAAAAAATTGGCGTCCCAAGTGAAGAATATGTAAAAATCAGACAATATTATGGAATATACCAGTGGAGAGAAAGAAAATGGATTATAAGGCTAAGAAGCGCCCAACAGGGAGACATTATTGTAGTGCACCCTGATCACGCTTACAGGATTGCGCCCCTGCTTGGCATTTCAAGGAATAAGGTTATCTGGATTGACAAGCCAACTCAATCAACGGCAGAATCCAGGAAATGGCTTCATCCAAACAGATTGAAAAAATTTAAAAAACTCAGGGATTTAGTGAGGGCTGACAGGCGCACTAAAATGAAAAAACCAAAATAAATTACTGGTTATTTTTTCTTTCCATGAACTTCACCACGGCAGTGATTGTTTTGTTGTATGGGGTTGCAATGCCAAGCTGTTTTCCAAGGGCAACAATTTTGCCGTTCAGGAAATCAATTTCTGTTTTGTTTCCCAGGCCAATGTCCTGCAGCATTGATGGCCTGTGCCCTGAAACGCAGAGTTTGCTGTAAATGTCACGGAACAGGTTTTCTTCAACAATTATTCCCTGTTTTTCCGCAACTTTCCTGCACTCTTCAAAAAGGCCTTTCATTAGGGGCTCAATCTCTGGCCTGCAGATTTTTTTTGACTCCATTCCAAGGATTGCGGAAAGAGGGTTGGAAACACAGTTGTGGCAGAGTTTTTTCCACTGTTCTTCCCTGAATTTTTCTGTTGCAACTGCATCCATCCCGCACTCGGAAAGCGCTTTTGCAACTGCCTTTCCCCCTTTGCTTGAGTCAAAAAATGTTTTTCCGCTGCCACTCACATTAACATGACCCGGCTTTACAAGCTCTGCGCTGACATAGGTGAAGCCCTCCACAATCATGTGATTAAGCCCTTTTCCAACGATTTCCCTGCTGCCAAGGCCGTTCTGCAGGCAGGCAATGGTTGCGCTTTTTTTTACAAGCGGCTTAAGTTGTTTGAGGGCATTCTCAAGATGGTATGTTTTCATTGTGAGCAAAACCAGGGAATTTTCAGGGATTTTTTTCAGTTTTGAAACAGCTTTCACGCTGAATTTTCCCCGAATTTTTCCCGACAGTTTCAGGCATTTCCTGTTGGCCGCATCAACATGCTCTTTTCTCGCAACAAGGAGAACAGGAAACTTTTCCGAGAGCAATGCGCCAATCGTGCTTCCAATTGCGCCCGCCCCGAAAACAATTACTTGGCTGAACCGCATGCTTACCAGAAAAAGTTTTTTTATTCCTGCAGGACTGCCTGCACTGTTCCAGACTGCCCCGGCCTTGACGTGACTATTGCAGTTGTTTCCCTGCCGTCAATTTTTACCTTTATTTTTGCGCCTTTTGTTATGATGTTCTGCCTCGTGAACTGCCTGTTTGCAGGGTTTTCAGCAACACCCACAATCTCTGCCTTAACTATTTTTTTTGTTTTTTTGCTTACCACTGTTGCTGTTTTTCCGGCCAAAAGCTTTGTTTTTGTGGTTGCACCCCTGCCTTCCTCAACACGCTTTTTCTCTTCCCCGATTTTTGTCAAAGCAGGATTGCCCCCTTTTGCAGCAAGGCGCTTGTCTCTCGCCCTGACGGTTGCCCTGAATCCCCCAGAAGGCTTTGCTGCAGACCTCAAATGCCATTGAACCAATTTGCCCACCAAAAAAAACTATACAAAAATTGGGCAAAAAAGGGTTTAAAAAAGCATCATTCCGCTTTTTCCCCTTCAAACAGGGAATCAATCGCCTTCCTTATCTGCCCCGCTTTTTTTTCGCCCATTCCCTCAATCTTCTGCAGTTCTTTTTCGCCTGCATTGAAGACCTTTTTTACTGACTCAAACCGTTGCAGGAGTTTTTTTGCCATTGAGGGGCCAACAAGGGGCAGGGATTCCACAATGAACTGCTGCTGTTCCCTGAGAGACAAGCCCTTCCTCCCAATTCTCAGGCGGATGTCCTTTTCTTTTCCCAGCTGCTCTCTTTTTGCAATGACAAACAGGTACTCCGCTGTTTCTCTTGCATCTTTAGTGAAAATTATCGGCACCCTATAATTACAGGCAATAGATGTCAGTGCCCCGATTATTGCGTTCCTGTGAATTTCTCTCAAAGAAAAAAGCTCTTCCTGCTTTCCCTCAATCAGCATGAGTGGGCTGGCATAGTTTTCAGACATTTTCACCAGCTGCTGGAAAAGCCTTCCATCAATAATGCTTTCAAGAAAGTCCTCAACTGTCTTTCTTTCCACCGCAATATCATTGGCAAGCACATAATCCCCCAATTCCAGCTGCTTCACATTTATAAATGCCCCCAGTTCTTTGAGCTCTTTCACAACGCTGCTTGCCTGTTCCCTAGTGTCAGCATAAACAAGCACTTTGTCCTTTTCTTCCTCAGTGTACTTCAACAGGGTTGCCTGCTTTTCCAGTTTTGTTTCAGGCATGCTTTTCCTCATTGTTTCAAGCACAGACCTCATTTTTTTCTCTTTTGAAACACTGCTCCAGTAAAATGCCTCGTCCCTCGTGTTTTTTGCCATTAGTATTACCACTTTGCCTTTTTCCATCCTGCCTGTTCTTCCCATTCTCTGGATAGTGCGGATTTCACTGGGAACTGGCTCGAAGAAAACAACCAAGTCAACAGAAGGAATGTCCAAGCCCTCTTCTGCAACACTGCTTGCAACGAGCACATTGATTTTTCCGTCGCGGAAATCCTGTATTATTGCTGACTGCTCTTTTTGGGAGAGGCCTTTCTCGCTCTCTTTTGCCGCTTGCCCCACAAACCTGTGTGCTTTGACTTTTGGAAAACCCCCAAAAAAAGCCACGAGCCCCCTTATTGAGTCCCTGTAGTGGTTGAAAACAATTATCCTGCTGTCAGGGTTTTCTTCAAATTGATGCAGAACAACTTCTTTCAACAAATCTTTTTTCGGGTGGTCAATGTTTTTCTTTTTCAGCTCGAGTGAAAGATTGATTGCTGAGAGGAAATTGGAGTCAGCAAACATTTGCTTTAATGCCCTTGTTGCGCCAGAATGAGTGCTTTTTTTCTTCATTCTCTCAAAGTAGGAGTGCAGGGCGTATATTCCCTGTGTTTCAAGAAGCAGGAGAGCATGGCTTGCTTTCATGAGCATTGCGCATTTTGTTGCAGCTTGATACAGTGATGGCTGGGTTTTCCTGTTAGCCATTAACCGCTTCCTTATTTGCCCCTGCAGTTCAAGGAGCCGCATCTTGTTGTAGTATCTAAGGTTTGATGTTTTTGCAATCCCCGTGTTTTTGAGTGCAATCAATTGGTCATGCATGAATTTTTCCAAGTGATTTTTTATTTCCAGAAAGCTTTCTGGAAGAGCTGCTTTTTTCCACTCGATTTCTGTTTCTTTGGCGTATGGCGCGACATCCATATCATGCGTTGTTTTTATCTCAATGTTCCTTATGAATAATGCGCTGCATATTGCCTGTATTTTTTCCTCTGTAGCTCCCGGGCTTGCCGTCAGTGCAAGGATTGTTGCTTTTTCTGCCTGCCTCAAAAGCTGCTGGGCAATGTAGACATAGCTGTAATTTCCCACTGCCCTGTGCGCTTCATCAAAAACGCATAAAATGCAGTCATCAAGGGAAATGTTTGATGTAACAAGGTCGTTCTCTATAGTTTGCGGGGTGGCGCAGATTACCCTTGCTTCCTTCCACACTGTTTTTCTTTCAGAGGGTTTGACTTTCCCGTCAAGCAGGCGAATTTTTTCTTTTTCCAGGAGCATGAATTTTTCAAAGCTCTGCCTGTGCTGTAGTGCAAGCGGCCGAGTGGGCGCAAGGAACAATACTTTCCCCTGCCCGTTCTTTTCAAGAAGCAGGGCGCTTGCCATCAGCGCAATTATTGTTTTTCCCAGTGCAGTGGGGGCAACAACAAGAGTGTTTCCCTTTTCAAGGATTCTTGCCGTTATTACTTCCTGGTACAAGCGCTTCTGCACTGTCTGGGGCTTTATCAAACTGTTCTCAACAAACTCTCCCATATTGCAGGAATTGCTTGCTAGGTCTTTTATTATTATATTTTTTTTGGCAAAAAAAGGCGTTTTAAGGGCTTTTACCATAAAAAAAGCAATATGTTTTTATTTTATTGGCAGCAAAAGGTTTTCTAGTCATTTTTTGTTTCAGGAGGTTTGTTTTTTGGGAGAATTGCCATTAGCGGCTGTTGACAGGATTATCAGGAAAGCGGGGGGCATAAGGGTGAGTGAGGACTCTGTTGAGGAGCTTGCCAACATTCTTGAGGAACATGGAATAAAGATTTCAAAAACCGCATCAGAATTCGCAAAGCACGCAAACAGGAAAACAATCACTGC
>CAYJWT010000040.1:0-1728 GCA_964373935.1 uncultured archaeon
CAAAGAAATACAGTATTTGTAGCAGAAAAAATCAAACAAATACTTGAATAATTAAGGTGACCACAAAATCACAAAGCGTAGCCACCCAGTGATAATTGAATAATACAAAAAGAATGATTCGTTGGTTTCTACTAAAACAGATTGTTTTTCTTTATAAAGAATAATTCATCCACGTAAAGGCCTTTTTTGTTCCTCGCCGTTTTGCCTTACAACATTGACCGTTGGAGCAATGTTTTAAACACGAACTATTTAAGCCCTTTTTGCTGTTGCAAAAAGCCCTTGGGAAAAAATGCCTTCGGCGAACATTCTCTTTACAATTGGAGGCAAAAACGAAGGGTTTTCGCGAAGCGTTTTTTCGCAAACCTTTTGTGCAAACAAAAGGTTTAATTGGTGTTAACATCTTCATTTTTTCAGACAATGATGACTGTAACGCCGTGGGAAGTTAGCGGAAAGACAGATTACGAGAAGCTCATAAAGGAGTTTGGCACAAGCCACCTGGCCGGGCAATTGCTCTCCCGCCTAAAAAAGTATGGGCCCCTGCACACAATGCTTGAAAGAGGATTTTTTTTCTCCCACAGGGACCTGGACAAAGTGCTGGATGACCATGAGAAAGGAAAGGGCTTTTTCCTTTACACCGGCAGGGCTCCAAGCAAGCCCATGCATTTGGGGCATGTTCTCCCGTTTGAGATAACAAAATGGTTCCAAGAGGCGTTTGGTGTGAACCTGTACATTCAGATTCCTGATGAGGAAAAGTTTCTTGCTGGAAAAGTTTCTTCGCTTAAGGAAATTGATGCTGTCTGCATGGATGACATAATGCACATTGCTGCATTGGGCTTCAGCCCTGACAGGACATTCATTTTCAGGAACAGGGAGTATGCCGGGAAAATGTACGAGGCAGCTGTTTTGGTTGCAAAGAAAACAACCTTTTCCACCGCAAAAGCTGTTTTTGGTTTTGACAACAGCACAAACATTGGCTTCTCCTTTTACCCTGCAATGCAGTGCGTTCCCGCATTTTTTGAGAAAAAGCGCTGCCTCATTCCCTCTGCAATTGACCAGGACCCATACTGGAGGATACAGAGGGATGTTGCGGAATCACTGGGATATTTCAAGACAGCCGCAGTGCATGGCAAGTTCCTTCCGCCCCTAACTGGAATGGAGGGCAAGATGTCTGCGTCTGAAGAGCAGTCAGCAATCTACCTGAACGATGATGAAAAAACAGTAAAGGAAAAAATCCTTAAGTATGCTTTTTCCGGGGGGCAAGCAACTGTTGCAGAGCACCGCAAGCTCGGTGGAAGGACAGATGTTGATGTAAGCTATCAGTGGTTAAGCATTTTTTTCGAGCCAGATGACAGGAAACTGGGGAAAATCCATGATGATTACGAAACCGGAAAAATGCTTACCAGCGAACTAAAGCAAATCCTCATTGAAAAAATCAATGCATGCCTGAAGCATCACAACAAGAAAAAACAGAAAGCAAAACAAACAGCCAAAAAAATGATGTACTCCGGCAAGCTTGCAAAAAAAATGTGGGATTGGGAAATAGAAAAATAATTTTTGCCTAAACAGTTTCTATTTGGAGTTTCTGTTTTTTCAGCCCTTTCACCAGGTCTGTGAAGAACTTGTTTTCTTGTTTTTGCATTATTATTTTGTCCACCCTGTTGAGCTTTGCAATGTGGTCGATTTTTGTCAGGGTGTCACCCCATTCTATTATGTCGTTGAACGGCTTTT
>CAYJWT010000040.1:1738-10024 GCA_964373935.1 uncultured archaeon
GAGTTTTGCTTTTATTTCCTCCATCAGAATGTTTCCCTGCCTTATTTCTGTTGCGGCAAAACCAAACTGCCCAGGCATTGCCTTTGTGTCCACAATCAAGAGAAGAATGACCTGCTTTGCGCCTTCTGCAGCCCTTTCAAGGAATTCATCATTGTTTTCGTGCTTTGAGAGCAGTGGAATAAGAACTTTCATGGTTTCCAGCCCTCCTGCTCTATGCGCAGGATGTTTCTACTCACTCTTAATGCCTGCCCGGCGGGGATTGTTCTCAGCAGTTTGTTTTGTGCAAGTTGCCTTGCTGTAAGTTTTGCTTCCAAAGTTTGCTTGTATGATTCACTAACAAACTGTGCTCCCTTCAGTTCCGCCAGTTTTCTTTCAATGAATGCGGCAATCATTTTGCATTGCCCGACATACAACAAATTGTTGTCCGCAATCACAAGGTAATCCGCCTTGTCTGCATTAACCCACTTTCCCTGCCTTATTTCAAACTTCACTTTTGGGCTGCCTCCTCTCCCTTCCCTTTTTTGCCTTTTTGGCGCAATGATTTTTACCCTTGCCTTTTTGCCGCTGGGGAGAAGCAGTTCAAGAGAATGATAGGCATTCTGCGCTGCCTTCATTCCGGGGTTTGCCTTGGCAATTGCCTCAACAACTCTTTTTGCAAACACGCCCGGCGGCTGTTTTTTTTCAGGCGACCTTTGAGGAAAACGGATTTTTACTGTTCTGTTTCTCCTGAATTCCGGCATTTTCCTTACCTTCTCCTGTCCATTGCGAGAATTAGTTCCTGTAGGGTGTGTGCCTGGGTTTTTGGGATTGCTTGCAATAATCCAGCTAGCTGCAGTTCGCCCGGCCCTACCTTTAATTCTACCAGTTTTTTTGATGATGATTGAATCGCTGTTGGAGATAATCTTTTTGCGAGGTAATCTCCTATTTCTATTGCGTTCCCAAAATATAAGTGTTCTCTCCCAACCACAACCAGAAGATCTGGCTTGATTTTTCCGCCATATTGCAGTAGTTTTTTCCATTTTCCATGGCTGATTTCAAAAAGTATTCGCCCATCTGTCCTTGTTTTTGAAACCTCTATTTTTATGTATGGCTTTTGCCCGGCAAGAATTTTTTTTCTTGCAAGCATGAAATCAAACGGCGCTTTCCCGGCATAAACCATTCTTGGGTTTTTTTGCTTGATAAATTCCTCGGTGATGTTTCCGAATTTTTTTTTCCCTCTTCTTTTCGGCAGCATTTTTTCACTTTTCCCCTTCAAACTATCTGGTATGCCTCTTTTCTTTTTTCTATTATTTCCCCGTCTTCTTTGAGGAACTCGCACACTATCCTTGCAAGCATCCTGCTTATCCCAAGTTTTTGCGAGAGTTCAGGGAGAATAATGCTTTTGCTGTTTTTTATTATGGCGCATGTTTCCCCAAAGTATTTTTCCAGCAGGGCTGTTTCAATGATGTAAAAATGGCTGTCAAAGCTCCTCATTCCTTTTATTTTTCCACCTTTTATCTGCCCCTGCAGTTCCTCGGACAGCCGCTTTGCCCTTTCCTCGTTTTTCACGACAAGAAACCCATCCGTGTCAATGGAGTATTCCTCTATCGGCTTTTCAGGCGCATTGGCGTTTTCTGATTCTTTTTTTTTCTCTGGCGCAATCTTGTAAACTGCCTTCTTGTATTTTTCGTTGAGCCGGAAAGCGATTATTTTTCCCTCTTCAAGAAGCTGCTTCAGCCTTTCCAGCTCTTTTTCGTTCAGCTGTTTCTCAAACTTTCCTTCAACCCTTTCGCTCAGGTTTTTTTTTGCAAGAAGGTCAAAAATCCTTGCATCATCAATCGCTTCCATTTGAACCGGCTTTTCCTGCCCCTGCTTTTCGCTTAAAACCCAGATTCCCTGCTTTGCCCTGCCCAAATCATACTCTTTGCCCGTTTCCAGCCCAAGCTCCCCTGCTTCCTGCTCTGAAAAAGCGAGAAAAAACTCCCGCCCCTGTTTCTTCAGCCTTGGCATTTTAACCAGTAAATAAAGGGGAATAATAAGAATAAAAGGGTTTTTGAGGCATATTGATTTGGCTTATTCTTATGGCGACAAGAAGGAATCTTGAATCAGAAATAGGTGCTGGATTTTTAATCGGGTTTTTTAAAAGCCTGGATGGCATTAAAAAAGGTAAAGTTAATAGAATGCGATAATTTTGTTAAATAACGATATTTGAGTGAGTGGTTAATTATTTATAATAAAAGAATAAACAGTCATATTGGATGAAGAAAAAAATGGTTTTGGCTGCAGGAATGCTGTTCTTTGCCTTGGTGGCCATTTTCTCTGCTGCAGAAGAAAACGGTGTCCAGCAGCCAAATTACAGAACCTGGGATGACAGCATTACTGCTTATGCTTTCCAGCCATTGTCCGGAACACCATCCGAAACCTACATCATCGGGCCCAAGGACAGCGTTTATGCTCCCGCAATAATAAGCGGCTATCCAGGCATTACACAGGGCGATGGCGTGCCAAAACTTTTGGAATTCAGCCCGACTATTGAGAACGGAAAGCTTTACTTGCGCGGCAGTGTTTTTGACCCAAGCACTTCCGCTTACCCAAAATTCACGATTGTTTTTAACCCCGATGCCCCACAAACGCAAAAAATTATTTTTTCCGCAATCCCTGAAACAGACATAAAAGCAACCCCCGTTGTTTCAAAGCAGTCAGGCGGAACTTACAAGCTTGACAGGGTGGAACTTGATTTCACCGGCTACAACAATTTTCTGGAGAAAAAGCTCGGCATTGAACAGCCGCAAACAGGAAACCCTCCGGAAACCCAAGCAGAAGACGCCCCAGTAAACTGTGATTCCGAAACAATCCTTGGTTGCTTGAGTGCATTGGACAAGATTTTTTCCGAAAAACTGGTTCACGCGCCAGAGCTTCCCCCTCCAAAAAAAGAAGAGCCAGTTCCCACACAGCAACAGCCAACCGGCACAACCGGAAACCCGCAGCAAGTCCCCCCTTCCCAAACACAACAGCCTTCTTCCCAGCCACAACAAAACATTGACTGGGGGCAGTATGTGAAAGAGTTCAAGCCTTTTGCCCCAGAAGATTTGAGAGGCCAAGCCAATCCTGGATTGCTGGTTGTTTTTGCTTTTGACCCAAGCCAGCCGCTTGACTCAGGGGTTGTGAACAATGTCAAACAAGCAGCGAGCAAGTTTGAAACAGGAGATAACAGAAACAATATTAGTTTTGTCTGGGTGGATTATGGCACATATGGAAAAGTGCTTAACGATTCAATAACAAAATATAATGCTGGAAATGTTTCAACTGGCCGGACTTCTTGGGGCTATACTGTTGATGATGAAGTAAGAGCAAGTTTTACAGACGAATACGGTGTCAAAAAATATGGCGTTAATTTCAATTATAGCTATCTTCCTGGAATCGCTGTTTTTTCCAAGGTGTATGGCCATCTTGCGACAAAAAAATCTTCCTCCTCCACTCTGGAAAGACAAGAAAGCGAAAACAACCTGGCACTAATGCTTAAAAGCATCAAGTATTTGGGGCGATGATGGCAAAGGAGCCATCTGCACAAATGCTGTGAAGCCCAGAAAAGCCCGGTTTCTGCAATAAAATGTTTAAATACACATACATACACAGATTATACTATGTCCACTAAAACAATTTCCATTAAGACTGAATCTTATGAAAGGCTGAAGGTGAGAAAAAAGCCAAATGAAAGCTTTAGTGATGTGATTGACCGGCTGACTGAAAAAAAAGACTTGCTTGAGTTTGCCGGGCTGTTGTCTGATAAGGACGCTGTGGAAATGAGAAATTCCATAAAAAAAACAAGTGAAAGCTATGCCAGGTATCTTTTAAAAACAAAAGTGTAATTGAATGATTTTTGACTCAAATTTTTTGATTGATTTTCTAAACGGCAAAAAAGATGCGGTGAATAAATACTTGGAACTGGAAAAAGCTGGCGAGCCTTTTTTCATTACTTCTGTTTCTGTTTTTGAGGTAATACAGGGCATTTCTAAAAGCTATGGCTTGGAAAAAGCCAGAAAAATTCTTGATTTTTTGAAAAGCATCCCGTGCTTTTCCCTAGATTTTGAATCTGCAAAAATTGCCGGGGAAATAAGCCAGGAACTTTCCCGGCATGGTTCTATTGTTGATGTTGGTGATATGCTTATTGCAGGAATTGCAAAATCAAAAAACCAAGCTATTTTGACAAAAAATACAAAGCATTTCTCAAGAATTCCGGAACTAAAATTTCATGCCTATTAAAAACTGGTTTTTCCAGGGAGCAAAACCTTTTAATTATGCAAAAAACCCATTATAGAGTGATTGGATGAACTGGAAGATTGTTGCGGTTGTTGTTGCGATTGTTGTTTTGCTTGGGTTGTGGCTTAATTTTTTTGTTCCGAAAAAAGAGATTGCTGTGCTGAATTTTCGTTTTGCAGAGAGTGTGGACGAGAAACTGAATTTTGTTTCCAGCGAGGGTGATTTTTTTGCCGGGCAAACAATGTTTTTTATTCTTGAGCTGCAGGGCTTTGAAGTGCAGAAAGGGAACATAGCTTACAGGATTGATGGTAAAATAACAAACATTTCCTCCGGAAAGCCAGAGGAAACATTTTCCGGCACGATCATTGAGGAAACAAAAACCATTGATAACGTTCTCGGAAAAATAAATGTGGTGGGGGAGTTTAATCTTGCTTACACTGGAAAGAAAGGCGCGAACATTTTGCGATTGGAAATCACTGACAAGTTTTCCGGGGCAAAAAAAGTTTTCCAAAAAGATTTCAGGGTTCTTGAAGCGCCTAATCTTAATATTGGAAATGATGTTTTGGTGATTGAATGAAAGAAAAAACATATTTTTGGCTGATTATTTTATTTTTTCTATTTTCTTTTCTTCAACCAGTTCTTGCTACGCACATTCCGGGGCACAGGGAATATAGCACTGTTAATGAAATGCTTGCTGACAGGCCAGCTGACTATCAATACATTCTCAAAACACTCAGAGGATATCCGCAGGTTGTTTGGGTTCATTCTGGCTTGAGTGCGGAAAACTATTTTTTAGGAAAAGATTCTCAATCATTTAAAGAACTAAGCGCTGGTGGTTTTACCATTAATGGGGTAAGTTCTGCTTACACGCCAGTGGAAGGCCTCAGCCAGAATACAAATAGCAAATTGGGTGAGCTTTTCAAGTCTTCTGGAATTTTACAGGGAACAAATCGTTATTCATTTGTTTTTGTTCCAGCCAGCGATAGTTATCTGCTTAATTCTTTTACATTTAGACCACAGCAGCGGTGGAATGCTCAAACAATTAGAACCAAAATTTTAAGGCATGAGCTGGCCCATGCTTTTTATTATACAGATCCTGATTTCCGAGAAAAAGTAAACACTGTTTGGGATAAATATTTCCCTGAAGAGCAAAGGAAAATCGTTTATGGCAAGTTCAAAGGTTTGACAGGGAACCCACTGGAAGCTACTTTTACTGAAGAGGAAAAAAAAGGCTATCTAAGTGAAATGACTGCAAAATTGTTCGAAAGTGGGACTGCAACTAATTTTGCCCCTGCCAGATATTATGATGAAAGTCTCTCTAAATTTGATCCATCATTCAAAAAAGCTATTGACAATGTTACTGACGCTTTTGAGAAAGGTGAATTTGGGGTTCTGCCCGGAGAATCGCTTGCAGCGGGCTTTGCGTCAAATGCAAGCCCAAAAAGTGTTGCCTCCCTGCCGCAAAAAACTGTTGAAGGGCAAAGTATTCCTGCGTCAGGCCAAACATCTGGTGGGCAAGAAGTGCCAGCAGACCAGAGATCGGATAAAGAAAAGTTGAGTGAAGGTGGCGTTGTTTCAATCGAGGCTTCTGAAGATGAAAAGCCAGTGGAGACAGGAAAAACGGTTAAGCAAAAAATTGAAAAATGCGAGCCGGAAACAACAATCCTTGGTTGCTTGAGTGCTTTGGACAAGATTTTTTCTGGAGGCTTTTTTAGTTTGCCTACTTTGCCGCCTGAAACAAAGAAAAACTTTGACGAGCTTGTCCAGTTGACTGGTAATGGGGTTACAATTGTTTTGTTTGAGGGGGAAAACGCGAAAGCGCCCTCTGACCTGAAGCAAAAATTTGCTGCCCACGCGAAAAAGTTTGGCAATGCAGCAACCCCTGCAACCTATGCAATTGTTTCTGACAAGCATACTGCGGACGTTTTGGGGACAAAGATTTCAAGCTATCCTGCAATTGTGGTGTTCAAGAACAATCCTGCGGGCGGAATAAGGGAAGTTGAAAGGTTTGAGGGGCTTGCCGGAATACAGCAAGGCTATTATAGGGTTGTTAATCCATCGCCTGATGTAGAAATTGACTGCATTTCCTGCCACTATTCAGGGGAATAATGCCATTAATAAAACAAAAAATAGCTGGCCAGTTAATGATTTTGTTTGGCTCTCTTACATTTTAGGTCGGCATGAAATCTCTTAATTCGGCAAAGTTCTTGGGCTGTGCCTGAGGATATGCTTATATATTTCACTTGCCATATTTTTTTTGGTTTTCATGATGTGGAAAATTATTTTGGAAAAAGATGAAAACGGTTATTATGTTGTTACTGTGCCTTCCCTGCCAGGCTGCATAAGCCAGGGAAAAACCAAGGCGGTAGCATTGAAGAATATAAAGGAAGCCATTGAGCTGCATTTGGAGTCTCTGGCTAAAGACGGAATTCCACTTAAGGAAAGTAAGGAAGTTGCCACAGTTGCTGTTAAAATATGAAACTGCCGGTTGTCTCGGGAAAAAAGGTCATTAAGGCACTTCTGAGGCTGGGCTATTATGTCAGGGGCCAGAAAGGAAGCCATGTTCACCTTAGGCATCCAACGAAAATGCCAGTGACAGTCCCAAACCACAAGGTAGTATCTAAAGGCGCATTGAAGGAACTAATGAAAACAACAGGGCTTAAGCCTTCAGATATATAATTACCAATCCTTAATGACTCTTTGTTCCCCCAAAGCTGAAAATTTTATGCAACGGAAAATTAAAAATAAGCCATTGGCAAATAAAGCAAAAATAGGCATATATTGTTTTCTATGATTATCGAAACCTTTAAATATAAAATGTGCAGCATATAATTTATGCTTAAGGTGGAGTTTGTTTACAGGGAGCTGTTGTTTCAGGCTCTTGAGAAAAACAAGAGGGAGTTCACGCAAAAGCAGTTGAGCGAAATCTTGGGAACATCCCTTTCGAATGTTAACCATGCACTGAAGCCGCTGAAGAGGATGAATGCTGTAAAGATTAATCCGCAGAACTTTGTTTTGGTTAACCCGAGAAAGGTGTTGTTTTACTGGGCAAGCATCAGGAATACGAAAAAAGATGTTGTTTACAGCACTAGGGCTGAAGCGAGTGTGTCCCAGATAGAAAAATCAATGCCTGCGGGAGTGTTTTTTACTGCTTATTCCGGTTTCAAGTTTGCCTTCAAAGAAGCCCCGGCAGATTACACAAGCGTGTATGTTTACGCCAAAAACTCTGATGAAATAAAAAAAAGGTTTCCGGAAAAAATGTTTCCACACAATCTTTTTGTGTTGAAGGCAGATGAATTGCAGTCGAAATATGGCAAAACTCTTCCTGTCGCGCAATTGTTTGTGGATTTGTGGAATCTGCAAGAATGGTTTGCAAGCGATTACCTGAAAGCATTGGAGGAAAAACTGCATGGATTACTGGAATGACATTATAACGGAAAAATCTTGGGGGCTATTGCAGGAGTTGCGCAAAAAGTATTCTTTTATTGTAATTGGCGGGTGGGCTGCATGGCTTTGGACGAAAGCACACAAGTCAAGGGATATTGACATTGTTGTGGATTTTTCTACTTTGGAAAAAATGCGGTTGCAGGAAAACCTGAAAAAGAATGATTTCCTGAAAAAATATGAAATTGTTGTTGAGGAGATTGATGTGGATATTTATGTTCCATTCTTTTCCAAGCTTGCGCTTCCAGCGGAAGAAATAAAAAGTTTTGAAAGGAAAGTTGGTGGCTTTTCCACTGTTTCTCCTGAAGCACTGCTTGTTTTAAAACAGGCAGCTGAGCTTGAGAGAAAACACAGTGAAAAGGGCCTGAAAGACAGGGTGGACATTCTTGGCCTGTTGCTGAAAACAAGCTTTGACTACAAAAAATACAAGTCAGTAACTAAAAAATATGGCCATGAAAAGTTCCCGGAAAGGCTGGTTCAAATAGTAAACTCTTTCCGAGAAATTGAGTATCTGGGTTTAAACCCAAGGCAGTGGAAGCTGAAAAAACAAGAACTCCTAACAAAAATAAAAACAAGCAAATAGCAAAAACCCCACCCATTAAC
>CAYJWT010000041.1:0-9626 GCA_964373935.1 uncultured archaeon
GGAGGATGTCCCTGTCCTTGAGTTGGAGCTGGACAGAGTTGTTGAAAGCAATGACCCAATGCTCAGGGACTACAAAAAGTATATAGATGGTAAGGGCAGAAACCTAGTTTCAGTGCCTGTTGACTATGGCTTGGTTGTTTTCCTGTCCCAGCTTTTTCCCTCAGACAAGGATGTTATTGAAACGCTCAGCCAAATAGGAAAGCTCACTGGAAAGGAAGGGAAGGAAAAAATATTGGCTTTGCATGAAAGGGTTTCCCTTGCCAGGGCGTGGCTTGAAAAGCACGCTTCTGCAGAGCACAAGATAAGCTTTATTGAAAAAATTTCCCCAGCCCTCAATACCCAGATTTCCCACTCTGCAAGAAAATGCCTGTGCGAGCTCTCTTCACTGCTGCAAAAAATGAATTCCGACCATGAAATCCACACTGCAATCAGCGAGCTTGCAAGACAGAAAAATATTGCGCCAAAAGAGCTTTTTGAGTCAATTTACCTTTCAATTATCGGGAAAAAGCAGGGGCCAAAGGCCAGCACTCTTATTCTTGCTTTGGGAAAGGAAAAGTGCCTTGAAAGGCTTAAGCAGTTCTGCTAGATGTTGTATTCTTCATCTATCTTGTGTACTACTATTCCGGTTTTTGAGAACTCTATTGGATGCAGTTCCTCAGAGTGCTTTGTTGCGCGCATTTTCCTTATGTGCAATGTCCTGTTGCTTTTTGTGCCAACCCCGAGGTAGTGCAGGAGTATTACTCCATCAGCAATGTATTCCTCAACCCCATATTTCCCAAACCTGTTTGATCCTTCCTGTATTTCTGTTGTGAGAATGGCAGTTACTCCTGCTCTCTGGAGAATGTAGCTTAGCTTTAGCACTGCTTTTCTTGCTTCCGGCTGGTTTTCAAAGTTGAAGCCAAGCCCCGGAATTGAGTCTACAACAACTCTTTTTGCACGCACTTGCTTTACTGCGCGCATTATTTCAAGAAGCAGCTTGTCCAAATCAAACCCAGTCACTGGCAGGGAGAATTCCTCGTCTGATGGCAGGCCAACCTTTGCTATGCTGCCGTCTATAATTGAGAGCATCTTTTTCCTCTCAAGCTCACCCAAATCCCATCCAAACCTGGAAACATCCTCCCTAATTAGATCAGGCCTTTCGTCAAGCGTCACAAGCACTCCTGGTTCGTTGTACTGCCTTGCTCCCTCAACAAGGTACTGTGTTGAAAAGATTGTTTTGCCTGTTCCAGTGCCCCCGCTCACAATTATTGTCCTGTTTTCAGGAAAGCCGCCTTCAATCAGGGCATCAAGCCCCCTGACCCCGGTCTTTACCCTGTTCATGAGAATTAAAAGGAATAAAGGCATTAATATTTTTTTCCTGCTCCCCCAAAAAAAAGAAAAACAGGAAAGCCCTAATCTTTCTGTATTGTTTTGGTGGTATGATGGGGGTTTCTTCAAGAAAAAAAGACTTCGTTTTGTCTAAAGGCAAAAACGAAAAGAATGCTAGGTATGTTCTTTTCGGGGTGCCGGATGAATCTGGCTCAAAATCAAGGGCGCAATCTATTTTCAAGGGTTCTTCAAAAGGGCCTGATGCAATAAGGGCTGCTTCCCAGCTGTGCTCTGCCAATCATAGGTCATCACACCATATTCTTGAAACTTTTGTTGTTAATTCCTTTCGGCCTTTTTCTTTTGGCGAAATTCCCTTTGCTGACATTGGCAACATTCCGAGAAAAAGCGTGAGGGAAAAAATTTCCTCTCTTTTGAAGCAGAAAAAGTTTCCTATTGTTCTTGGCGGAGACCACTCTATTACTGTTGAGTGCATAAAGGGTGCTGCAAGCGTGTTCGGCAAATTCGGGATAGTGTATTTTGATGCGCATCCAGATTTTCGCAAGTCAGGCGAGCATGATTATGGGGCAGTAATGCACAATGCCTTCCAAGTAAAGGGTTTTTCAGGAAAAAACACTGTCCTTGTCGGAGTGAGGGATTTTGAGGAAGAGGAATTCAGGAACCTGCACGGGCAAGAAGCCAATTTCCTGACTTCGCTTGATATAGCTGAAATCGGTGCTAAAAATGCCGTGAAAAAAATAAAAAAAATTGTTGCGGGAATCCCAGTGTATGTTTCCATTGACTTGGATGTTGTTGACCCATGTTTTGCCCCTGAAGTCAGCTTGCCAAGCCCCTGTGGCCTCACTGGGAATGAGCTGTTGTTCATGCTGTGCGGGCTTGCCAGAGAAAAAATTATCGGGCTTGACATAATGGAAATGACCCCAAGAAGAAACATTTTTCCGGAAATGCTTTCCGGCATTCTTGCCTCCAAGCTAATAATAGAGCTTGTTTCAAGGCATTCAGTCAGGCAATCATTTCCTTGACACAACGTAAATGCCCTGTATTTTCTGCATTTTCTGCATTATTTTTTCGAGCTGTTCAGTGCTTTTTATTTTCAGGCTGAACTGGCAGTTGGCAATGTTGTTTTTTGCTATCCTTACTTGGGTGTTGTTTATTACTGCCTTTGCTTCCGCAAGCGTGCTGAGAATGTCATTGAGCAAGCCGGGCCTGTCCATTGCGCTGATGCTTATTCCGGCCAGGTATTGGTCCATTTTTTCGCTCCACGCTATTTGGGTAAGGCGCTGTTTTGGAAGCAAAATTAAATTTTTGCAGTCCTGCCTGTGGACTGTTATTTTTCTTTTTGTGGTCCTGTAGCCAATGATGCTGTCTCCAGGCAGGGGGCTGCAGCAGTTTGCTGTCTTAACCTGTGGCGCACCAATACTTTTTACTCCTTTCTGCCGCTTTTTCCCATTTATTGGAATTGCTTGCCCATGTAAGCCAAGAATGTTCCTGATTTTTGCCTTGGCTTTCGCTGATCTGACAAAGCTCAGCCACTGGGTTTTCGGGGAAGAAGTTGGGCTTGTTATTATTTCCACAGTGTCTCCGCTTTCAAGGGAGTGGCTTAATGGCACTATTTTGTCGTTCACTTTTGCCTGCTTGCATTTCATTCCAAGGTCAGAGTGCACTGCAAAAGCAAAATCGACAGGGGTTGCTTTTTCCGGCAATATTGTAATATGTTTTTTTGGAGTGAAAACAAATGACTGTTGTTCCCCAAAATCAATTTTCATGCTTTTTAGCATTTCCGTGGAATTGGAATAATGCTTTTGCCAGTCAACAAGCTGCTTTACCCAGGACAGTTTTTTGTCGAATGACTTGTCCTGCGCGAATTTCTTGTATTTCCAGTGGGCAGAAAGCCCTGTTTCTGCCTCATGGTGCATTTCCCAGGTCCTTATCTGTATTTCCAGGATTTTCCTGTTCCAGTAAACGCAAGTGTGGATGCTCTTGTAGCCATTTTTTTTCGGGTTTGCAATATAGTCGTGGAATTCTTTTGGTATGGGCAAGTAGGTTGAATGAATTAATCCAAGTATTTCATAGCATTCTTTTTGGGAACTGCAAATAATCCTTAATCCCCTGAGGTCTGTTATGTCTGAAAAGCCTTTTCCAGGCTGGATTTTTTTGTATATCCCAAAGAAGTTCTTCACTCTTGCCTGCATGGTCGTGTGATAGGAGTTTTTTTCAAGCAATCCTGATATCTCCTTCCTGATTTTTTCCATTTCTTTTTCTCTTACCTCCCTTTTGACGCAGATTTTTTCCTTTATCTTGTTGTATGCCTGCCTGTCAATAATTTTCAGGCTAAGGTCTTCAAGCTCCCATTCAAGATTGTCAAGCCCGAGCTTGTGGCAAATTGGAGCATAAATCTGCATTGAGCCGTGTGCAAGGCCCATTTTTCTTTCCTGCGGGTAATTTTCTATTACCCTCAGTACCTCTGTCCTTGCTGCAAGCTCCAGGAATATTGCGCGCAGGTCTTTTGCCGTCGCAATAATTACTTTCGAGAGGGTTAATGGGTCAACACTCTTTCTGTTTCTTTCCTCTATTTCAATTATTTTTATGAGATCAGCTATAAGCCCTGATATTTCCCCCCCGAACTCTCTTTCAATTTCTTCCTGTGTTGCCCTGCACTTGTAATAGGTATCGTGGATTAGTGCTGCGACTATTGTCTCCTGGTCTGCCCCCATTTCAGCGAGAATTTGGGTTGTGTTCAGCTGGTGCTCTGTGAAAGGGTTGCCGCCGCTTGTAAGAATGCCGCTGCATTTTTCCTCTGCAAAGCCATAGGCCTTTTTTATTAGCGCGATGTCTGCATTTGGATTGTGTGCAGTTATTTCTTGAATGAGCCCCTCAAGAGTTGCTTTTTTGTAATGCATCCCAGTCCGTACTATATATAATGGGGTGAAAAAGATTTAAACCATCTTAATTGGCTATTTTTTCTTTTTTTTCTTTGGTTTTTTCTTTGCAAGCACTGCCTTTTTTGCTTTTCTATGCGCCTTTTTTTTCTTGGTTTTTTCTGCCTTTTTTTTGTGTTTTTTCCGCTTTCGGGAAAGGTCTGCGAGTTCAACCTTCTTTTTCCCAAAAAGCTGCTCAAAAGGGTCTGTTTCAGGGCTTTTTTCCTGCTTGAGCTCTTTTCGCATTTCCTCAATTATGTCCTTTACGGATTTTTTCTCTTCAAACACGCCTTTCTCCTGCCATTGTTTTTTCCAAAACTAACCTAAAAAAAATGTTTTTTTTACTATTTAATCTTTTCTCCGCAAACAAGCAGAAATGGTTTGTAAAATGCTTTTTTTTCAGCCAAAAGAGTGTGGGCGCGCCATGGAATGGGCGTAAAAAGCCAAAAAAGAGGCCAATGCCTTTTCTCTGCTCCGTGCCCCCCAAAGCATTCTACACTATAGACGCCGTTGCTTCCTTCCGGACCTGGCGGATTCACTATAATACAAAATCTCTGGGGACAGAGCTTCACAGTGCAGGCAAGGGCTTTTCTTGTATTTTCAAGCCGCTCCCCTGGCTTCGGTTCCGGCATAAAGCGGGTTTCCGGCAACAGGGCACCGCTACTACCCCAACCTAGCCCACAAAAAGAATTATGTTTAAGAGTGTTTTTTAATGTTTGTGATTTTCTTCTTTTTCCAGCTGTTTTTCGAGTTCCTGCACTGTTTTCACTGGCTTGAGGCATTTTGTTCCAATGCAAACAGAAATTTTTTCCTCCCTCCCTTCTTCAAGCAACCTTATTGCCCTTGGCTCATACAGTTTCATTGCCTCATTGTGCAATTGCCTGCTCCCTGAAACGCTTATCCTGATTGGGTTCATTGTTTTTTCCAGTGCAATGCCATAAGGCGCAGCAAACACCCCGTACCTTTCCAGCTCTCCCTTGAAAGAGTTAAGGATAATTCTTGCTTTTTTCACGTATTCCTGTTTTTCTGTTGCTATTGAGAGCTTTGCAAGGCATTCTGCCATTAAGCAGTTTTCTTTCAGGGGGGAACTTTTGTTTTTGAGATACCCATACTCTTCTCCTGTTTCAAGTGAATCAGCAAGCGCTTTTTGCTTTTCGTCCCAGAATTCCCTGACAACCCATTCAGCCTGCTTTTGCGCTTTCCTGAGAAAGCCCTTTTCTTGGGTGTATTCAAATGCATCCAACAGTGCATTCGCGAGCAGGGCATTGTCCGCAAGCTGGCCGAACAATTTTGGCTTTTCCTGCCAGTAATGGCTTATCCCTTTTTCCTTGCCAAGGCATTTTTCCATGGTTGTTTCGAGTGCTGAAATTGCCTGTTCTCCCAGTACTTGTTTTTCCAGTACTGCTGCTCCCTTGAGGAAAGCGCTTATTGCAAGGCAGTTGGTGTTCGTGTAAAGGGTTTTGTCCACTTTTGGCTTTTTTTGCTGTTTCCTTTTCACAATGTCCAATGCGTAATACTCTTCATCAGCATCCTGGCTTGCAAAAAAATGTTTTTCTTTCCCGCCAAAAAGGTTTTCATTTATGTATGAAATTGTTTCCTCTGCAGTCTCCCTGTATTTTCTGTTCCCTGTTATCTGGAATGCCTCCAGATTGTTTGCAAGCAGGCCAGAGTTTGTTTCCATCATTTTTTCATAGTGGGGGGAAGTCCAGCTTCTCTGCACCGCATACCTGTAAAAGCCCCCTTCCTCATTGTCAAAAATGCCTTTTTGCGCTTCAAGGGTTTTTTCAACAATTTCAAGCAGTTTGCTGTTTCCTGTTATCCTGTGCCTGAGGAGCATGAATGCCGCCTGTTCCGTCATTGGAAACTTTGGCATTCCCCCAAAACCCCCGTATTCTGCGTCGAATGCCTGCACTATTTTCTGCTCAATCAGCCCGCTTTTTTCTTTCTCCAGCTTCACTGCTTTTTCAGGAGCAATTTTCCTTTCTTTTCGCCTGTTTTCGTTCAGGAACCTTTCAAACCTTTCCCTATCCCCATTATAGAATTCAAGCGCCTTCACAAGCAATTCGAACAATCTTGCCGGGGCAATGTAAGTGCCTCCACTGACAATTTCTCCTTCCTGAGTGAGAATGGCTGTTGTAGGCCACCCTCCCAAGTTATACCTGTCATTGATGTCCGGCCTTTTGTCAGTGTCAACCTTTATTGGCACAAACTTTTCATTCAGGAGCTTTATTACGTCCCTGTCCCTGTACGTTGTTTCCTCCGCAACATGGCACCAGTGGCACCATGTCCCAAAAATTTCAAGGAATAAAAGCTTGTTTTCTTTTTTCGCTTTATCAAAAGCCGCCTTTCCCCATTCCGCCCACTCTATTTCTGCCATATTTCATTCCCTTCTCATGTATCTTACCAGTTCCATTCCAGTTCCAACCCGTTCAAACCCGAATTTTTCATAGAACGGAATGTTTCCGGGGTTTTCTTCCCAAGCAAACAGCCCGATAGAAGCGAATTTTTTATTTTTTACTTTCTTTATGAGTGCGTTCATTATTTTTTTCCCAACTCCTTTTCCCTGGTAATCTGGATGTACTCCAATGTCATAGAACATGCACATAACTCCATCTTCCATTATCCTTCCTAATCCAACAAGTTTTTTGCCATTCCAGACAGAATAAACGAAAGAGGATTTGGAAAGTACATTTTTCCATTTTTTTTGCCTCTTTTTCCATCCAATGGATTCAAACAGTGTATCAAGATGTTCCGGATTGATTCTTTTTGCCGTGGATTCCCTAAAATTCATTTCCATCATTGCTCGATAATTTCTGCAATAACCCTGCATGGTGCTGCCTCTGTCCCCAGTATTTTTGCAGGGAGCGCAATCAAATTGAATTTTTTTCCTTCAATTTTTTCCAGATTTACAAGATTTTCAATTATCAGTATTCCTGCTCCCAATAATATTTTGTGGGTTTCGAAGGGCGGGTTGTCTGGAGAATACGAATCCAGCCCTACAATTGAAACTTTTTTTGAAACAAGATATTCTGCCGCTTCGGCCGAAATAACAGGGTTTGTTTCAAAATAATCTTTTGCCCCCGCTTTTTTTGTGTGTCCGGTCCAGAAAAACACGGCATCATTTTCCCTTAATTCAGTTTTTTCCAAATGCTTTTTTCCAATAATTTTTTCGCCCAGAACCTTGACTAATACTCCCCTGCAAAAAAACCTCTGAATTGGAATAGCATCAAGGCTTTTTCCTCCCTTAATGAAGTGCTTTGGTGCGTCCATGTGCGTTCCATTGTGCACGTCAAAGGAAACAAGCGAATCATAGTATCCCTGTGCATCATAGTCTGCAACCTTCTTTATTGATGGCTGCGGGTCCCCCTGGTAAACAACAGTGTTTTCAGATAAGATCATTGTCAGGTCAACAAGCTTTTTCATTAAGAACACCAAATAACTGTAATATAAAAATTCCTGCAGGAAAAATCTTAATAAAGGAATTTTCTTTCCCCCGTTTGGAAAAAAATTGTGCTGGTTTTTTTTTATATCCTGCTTGCCCTTATTAGTATCTCCCCGTTTTTTTCCTCCACAAATATTTTTTCTTTCCCTTTTAGCTTTAGCTTTTTTGCTATTTTTGATGGAATTATTGCCGCCAAGCTGTTGCCAATTTTTATTATTCTTCTTTCCTCCGACTTGGCTTTTTCCAATGATTCAATTTTTTCCATTATTTCTTGGGAATACCAGACTTCCTTACAGTTGTTGCACTTGAATGCCTCAACCTTTATTCCTTTTTCTATCTCATCCAGAACTTTTCTGAGCTTTCCTTTTTCGCACTTTGGGCAAATTTTTCCTTTAATCATTTTCTCCACCTATTTTTTCCGAATGCGTCCTCTGGCTTTCTCTCTTCATCCGGCTGTTTTGCGTTGTAGGGAACGTCCATTATGTAAACAACAATTGCTTCTTTTTTCCCTAAAACCTTGTAGCCGTGCCATGTCTTTTTTGGGACTTTTATTGTTTTCAGGTCATCTCCGCTTAGAATCCATTTTTCCACTTTTGTTTTGCCTTTTTTTTCTTTTGCCGTTGCAAACAATATTTTGCCTTTAATGCAGCAGGTGTAGTCTGTCTGTTTTTTGTGCAAGTGCCATGCCTTTACTACCCCTGGCTTGTTCACTGACACAAGCACCTGCCCGAACTTTCCTTCAAACAGCTTGTCGTCTTTTCTCAGCACTTCAAACAGCATCCCTCTTGCATCTTTGAATGCCCTGATTTTTTTTGTTTCAGCCATTTGCGCCATTTCCTTATTCTCTCATGGCTTCAGAATCCTTAAATGGCTTTTGTTTCAAGAAATGGTTTAATGACACGCTCCCTGCTTTACTCTTTTCTGCTGGGCTTGGCAGTTTTCCCGTTTTTTGGGCTGGGCATTCTGGGAATAATTTACTCTGGTTTTTTTCCAAGCCAGTCAATTCTTTCCTTTTCACAAAATCTTTTGTTTTATGCTTTTGGTGTTTATTTACTTCTATTTGTTTTGATGTTTCTGCGCTTTTTTGTTCTGCTCCCTTTCTTTCCCCTCCCTCAAAGAGTTGTAAAGAATGATGATTTGGGTAAAATCAGCATTACCGTTGCAATGACAGCCTACAATGATGAAGGGGTGATTGGGAATTGTGTAAAGGACTTTCTTTCCCACCCTCTCGTGAAAGAGGTTATTGTTGTTGACAACAATTCCAGGGATAACACTGGGTTGGAAGCAAAAAAGGCAGGCGCAAGGGTAATAAGAGAGCAAGTGCAGGGCTTTGGTTCTGCAGCACTAAGGGCCCTGAAAGAAGCGGCAAAGTCAGGGAACTTTGCCCTGGTTGTTGAAGGCGACCAGACATTCATTGCGAGGGACATTGACAAGCTTGTTTCCTACTTGAGGAATGCCGACATGGTTACTGCAACAAGGACAACAAGAGAGCTCTCCACTCCGGATTCCCAGGTGACTTCCCCAATCCAGTACGGCAACCTTTTCATTGCAAAGCTGCTGCAGCTGAAGTACTGGAATACTGTAAGGCTGACTGATGTGGGGGGATTTATGCGCTTGATACGGCCTGATTCATTGAGAAAGGTTTTGCCACGGCTCAGGGACACTGGGAATGCTTTTGCCTGCCACATGATTGACATGTTCCTGAAACAAGGATACAGGGTAATAGAGGTGCCTGTCTATTTCAAGAAAAGGGGGGGAACCTCAAAAGGCATTGGCTCAAACTTCATCAAGGGAATTCCTGCCGGCCTGAAAATGATTTGGGGAATTATTGCTGAATAAGGTTAACATTATTTCTTTATGTAAAAGTGTCTTCGTTTGCCAGTTGTTTGGATTCTTAAAACGCCTATAAGCTGAAACCCTGTCTGAGTCCTTGGTTTTTT
>CAYJWT010000042.1:0-3423 GCA_964373935.1 uncultured archaeon
AACCCAATTTATTTCATGCAAGTGTTCTATGAATTTTGGGGAATTAAGCAGTATTGCAAATGTTTCTGGAGTGCTGATGAGAATGTGGGGCGGTTTTTTGAGCATTTTTGCCCTTTCCGCAGTTGGAGTGTCTCCTGTTCTTACGGCAACCCTGACACCAATCTCTTTTCCTTTGGCACTGGCAATTTTCTTTATATCTTCTAATGGTTCATTCAAATTTTTTTCAATATCATTAGCGAGTGCCCTGAGGGGAGAAATGTAAATACAGTAAACCCTGTCCTCCAGTTGGCCGTGCTCTGAAAGGGTGATTAATTCGTTCAGCACTGCGGCAAAAGCGGAAAGGGTTTTTCCTGTCCCCGTGGGAGCGGAAACAAGGGTGTTCTCCCTGTTGTGTATGTTAAGAATTGCGTATCTCTGTGGTTCGGTGAAACTGCCGAATTTTTCCTTAAACCATTGCCCAAGCATGGGGTTGAGTGTGCGGAATATCTCTGCATCAGTATATTTTTCTTTCTGTAAAACAATTGCCAAAAAGTACCACCAGAAAAAGGGGAGCTAATGAACAAGCATTTGTTGCAAAGGATTAAAAGCGTTCTCGGAAAAGGAAGCAAACAATATTGTTAAAACAAGATTGCGATAAATTTTAAGGAAATTATTTCAGGAAAAAAAACCAAAATAATATCAGCACTATTGCAAGCAATGCAAGCGGAACAAGCAGCCTGTCAGAGCCAAAGAATATCGGGATTGGGCCAATCATCACTATTCCTGCACCCTCTATTTTCGCGTTTTTCTGGAAAAAAGCAGAAAAAATTATCAGGAAAATCCCGAGAACAACAAGCATTATTCCAATCGCTGCAAGGTTGTTCTGCATTGCCATGCAACCAGCTTAACCGCTTTTCACGAACAAAACAATTGCCAGCACAATCAGTATAAGCCCCAGATATGGCTGGATAGCGTTTGCGGGCTCCGGCAGGGAAGGAATGTACTGCCCAATGGCAATGCCAAGCAAAAGCATTCCAACAAGCTGATTACTGCCACTCATAAAAAAACCTGTTTAAATAAAGTCCAATCTAATATAAATATTTTCCATTGATTTTGTGGTTGGCCTAAACAGGCTAAATCTGGGCATAAATATTTATAACGAAAAAAATAATCTTTTTGGCGATTATGAAAAAAAGAAATACCCTAAAACAGGTCTATCTGACGTTTAAGCCTCACCCTCCAGGAGAACCATATTCTAAACGGGCTCAGCCGCCCGAAAACATTTCCAGCGTTGTTTTTGAACATTCTAAAGGCCATCGTGGGAAAACAATGGGCTTGAAGGGGTTAAAAGGCCTTTCCGAAAGTGGGCGCTATCATAAAACCGGGAAATCGTATTTTATCAGTGCTCATTTGGCCGGGAAACGCGTAATGCCTGGAGAGAGAATTGCCAAAAAAGATGAAGGGCACAAGCTGAAAAGACTGTTAAGAAACGCCAATATTGCACTAGCCACCGCGAGACAAAATCCAACACTTAAAAACATTATGGCATTTTTTGTAGAGGATGCGGAATTTGACAAATTCAGGCATTTTCTTATAAGGCGCACAATTTTATCAGAAATCAAAAATGGGTCTGTTGAAGCCCAGTATGGAAGTGGACATGATGTGCTTGTCGAAGAGTTAAGAAAAGAGCTTTCCAAAAGAGCAATGCATAATGTCAGGGTGACAGCAAGACGAGAGCCATCTCATTATAGGTTGGACATTATAGTTTTTAGAAAACTGGTGCGAGGGATATTGCCATCAAAAATATCTCCACTAGATTACAAAAAAGCTTTTTTAGCTCGTATTGCAGGAGAGTCTGAAACCTATAAGAGAATTGTCCTGCGAAAAAGTGTGTTGGAAATAGAATCAAAACACAGCATTTTTTTTGATGTGGTTATTGATACTCTTCTTAGCCGCCTTGCACCAAAACAAATTGATGAGATTTTAGAACAACAGCAAAGCCACAGCAAGTCTCATATTGATAGTGCGTCCGAATATGTTTGGAGGAGTGCGTTAAAATTCAATGGATTTCCTGATATTGATTTTGACCCGGAAAGCACCTTAAAATTTGTCAATTTTCTCAATAGGCATGGCCCAATATGGTGGAAAAAGCATGAGAAAAAAAATTATGGGCTGAAGAAATAAAATACAGATATAATAAAAACAAGGTAGTATTAAAGAATTTCCCCAACCTGGATTTTTGCAAAGATTGAATTATAAATTGGAAAAGCAGTAATAAATTGCATGAAAAAAACGCACAGATTTCCATTCATCCACCCATGGCCTTTCATAAGGAGGCCAAAACTCGGTGAAAGATACCAGCGCAAGCACTTGCAGCCACTGGCCAGAAAAATGGTTGAGAGGGTGGCAGAACTAACTGGAATACTGGCCAAAGAATTACTGCCATGGAGGGACAAGTTCTATTTGGGCAATGCCATTGGCCAGTATGTGGAAGGATTTCATTCAATAGCTACAAGACACCCGCTAAGCCTAACAGTGGTGATAGATGCAATGCATAAATTACACAGAGGGGTGAAAAGCAATCTTACACAGCACGAACAAATCCATGCAATTATTGGCATAATATGTGAAAAAAATCCGAAATATGAGGAGTTCTATGCAAATGCGGGAGTAACAAAACTTTATGCAGGCACTATTGGGCCAGAGTACTACAATGCAGGGAGAATTGAATCTGAAATGTACCAAGGCGAAATAAACAAGTTCTACAAAGCATTCGGGGTTGATGGATTGTTAACTCTCATAGTATCTGACACACCTCCGTGGAAAATAAATTCTTTCGGCAAGCAGCTTGTTGAACAAAAATTGCTTTCACAAAACGGTTTTACAGAAGAAGGAAAAAAATGGTTTTTGGGAAAAGTAAAACCAGAAATCATAAGGAAAAAACTGGCGGAAATAAAAACATTCAGACAAACACAAGGGCTGCGAGTTAACTAGGGAATTATTATAAAAAAACTTATAAATCCAGTTCACTCAAAATAGCTGTCAATCGTTTTCTGTTTTTTTTGTATTCCCTTGATTTTGGCTTTGGGGTTGCTTATTTCAAACTCAAAGCTGTAAAACTCCAAGCCATACCTTTCAAGCAGTTCAAGCGCATTTTTGCCGATTGATGGCGCAAGAAGAATGCCTCTTGTTTCCTTTCCCTTAATGTTTTTCACCTGGTCCATGTATCGCTTTAACTGCTGCACAGCATTGTAATCTGCCTGCCTGCGCTTTAACTCAATTACAACAAGTTTGCCTTGTGCATCCTCTGCAAGAATGTCCACAAGACCCTTTCTCAGTACTTCCTCCTGGTTCAATGGCTTCAATCCTTTCTCAAGAAAACTCAAATCCTGCATGAGCTCATTGCTTAATTCCCTTTCGCTCCCGAACAGCCTCAAATCAGGG
>CAYJWT010000042.1:3433-9569 GCA_964373935.1 uncultured archaeon
ATTTCATGCGAATGAACTGCGTCAACAGAATAAAAAAACGCCTTTATTTCCTCTTTTGGATTGTTTTTTCTTGAACTGATGACAAGGGAATCATTGTTAAGTTCGCAGGCAATCCTTGCGCCCATCATGTAATTGGTAGGGCGCAAGAGTTTGTTTTGGTGGATGGCAAAGCTGTTGTCCCCCTTAATCATCAAAAGCCTTTTTCCTTTTGGCAGCTTGCTTGCAGCCCTGCCCCAGTACTCCACATAGCAATTCCCCACAACAATGCACAAGTCCTTCCTAGAAATGGATTCCTCAATCCTCTGCTTTGCAAGAGAGAGTTGCATGGGAAAAAACATGTGGAAAGTTGTTTTAATAATAATGAAACTTTCTGGAAAAAGAGTTTGGGCACAAGGGAAAGAAATAATATCAAATATAGCCATTTTGTCATAAACAAAAGAAATAAATACTTATTTTGACATTTTGTCCATATTATGAGGATTAGGGCAGTTTTTGTTTCCGGCAACCCGAAGAACGACCTTGCAAGGAAGACAGCGAGAAAAGCAGTGGCATTGCTGGAAAAAAAGAAAATCAAGGTCATTATTGACAGGCGTTTCCTTCATTCTGGGCATTCTGGACAGGTGGAAAAAGCAGGGGCTGACGCCGCAATCGTCTTTGGGGGAGATGGGGCAATGCTGCATTTCCTCAGGGAATTGGGCAAGAAAAAATTGCCCGTGCTTGGAATAAACTGCGGGGGCAAGGGAATGATTATGCAGGCAGGGCATGGAAAGCTGGAAGCGGTTATCTCAATGCTTGCGGCAGGAAATTTTTCCACTGAAAAAAAGCAGAGAATACTGCCTGTTGTTGACGGAAAGCAGTTAAAGCCTGCCCTGAATGATGTAATGATTTCCCCCAAGAAGCCTGCTGTCCTGATGAGGTATGATTTGTTTGTTGACGGAAAATTCTTTTTCAGGGCGATAAGTGATGCAGTGCTGGTAAGCAGTGCAACAGGCAGCACAGCCTATGCTGTTTCAGGCGCAAACCTGATTGCACACGAAAAAGCAAAAGTTCTCATAATAAGGCCTGTTAATTCTCCATCCCACCCCCAGATTGTTATTCTGGACGAGAATTCAGAAATAAGGGTTGAAAACATTGACTGCCAGCTGGAAACAGAAGCGATTATTGATGGCCAGGAAAGAATGCCAGTGAAAAAAGGGCTGTCATTGCAGAAAGCAAGGCAGCCGGCTGTTTTCATCAGGCTGCAAAAGGAAACACTGGCAGAAAAAGAGCACTTGCATATTGCCATGCCGAGCGCAAAATACGTTTACTGGGCACTGAAGGAAAAGGGCAGCATGACCCAGAACGAAATAATCAGGGAAACAGGACTAAACTGGCGCACCGCAAAAAGGGCCCTTGATTTCCTTGTAAAGCACGAAATAATAGTGAGAGAGCCCTTGTTCCACAACAGGAAACAAAAAATTTACAGCATCAGGTAAAGCATTGGGAAAAAATAACAAAACGCACTATTGCATCCGCGAAATCAATGCGGCAGATAGGAATAAATACAACAACAAGCTTTTTTTTGCAGATGAATGCAACAGACATTTTTTTCGGGATTATGGTAATACTGCTTGTGGGGTGGGGCATTCTGCTCCAGCTGCAGTTGGCAAACCTTTCAAACACCGTCGCAGGAATGGCTGTTTTGCAGGCAAAGGAACAAGTGCTTTTTTCCCCCACAGAACTGTGCGAAAAAAAGCAGGGAATGGAGATTGTTGCACAGGAGCAACTTGCTGGAAAAGAATATGTTATTGCAGCAGGCGCAAGAGATGGCCAGAAATTCCTGTGCTTTTACAGGAAAACTGGTTAGGAAAAGAAAATGCCAAAAAAAACAGTTTTGCAAATGGCTTATGAAAAATACCGAAAACAAGGAATGCGAGCAATAGAGGCAGGAAAAAAAGCAAAAAAAATGGCAAAACAACTTGTGGGACTGAAGAAAGAAAAAGAAGAACTTGCACTAACAAGCAGCGAAGCATATCAATTAGCTAAATCCCGCAAACAATTGAAAAAAATTCAAAAGTATTTCAGGAAAATAAATGCTTCTTACAGAATATCACTGAATGAAGCGGCGGATATTTTCATTTCATGGGACAATGTTAAACCATTGAATTACAAATTTGGAGATTTTTTGACAGACTATGCCAAGATCAGGTTTTCGCTATACCAAAAAAGACCAACACTTGCAGAATTACATGATATTATAATTAAGGCAGTCAGGCAGAGACTTGGCAAAAAACCACAAAGATTAATCCGTTCAATAAAAACAGATGAAATTTATAATATAAGAAAACCAGAGCTTGGATTAAAAGCTGGCTCCCCAGACTCTCTGTTTCGCAGGTTTAGAAATGAAGGGCTGCTATACAAAACCCACAGTCAGGAGCGAGTGCTAGAATTGCAGCTTAATGTGAATTTAACTGTTGACAAGAAATTAAGGCAAATTGTTCTGAATGGCGTAAGATTATTAAAAAGAAAACCAAGCCAGAAATTGATTAATGAAATCAGGGAAAAAGTCAAAGGATTTGACGAAAAGCCAATCGCAATCCAAACACGCATTGTTCAGGAAGCAAGAGCAAATGAGCTGGGTAATAAAATCGCCCAAAGCCTGAGAAAAAATTCTGAAACTAATATTGAACTTCTTTTTCTTAGAGATGGAATAAAACCTAAACCTCAAGAAAATTTTGATTCGTATTTGGTTTTCTGTCTTGCAAGGCCAGGTAACAGAAAATTTTTGGCGCAAAAAGCAATAGAATGGTTTGGAAGAAGGCGCAGTTAATATAGCCCTTTTGCTATCCTTTCAAGTTTCATTTTTTTGAATGCTATTTCCGGGCAAACAACAACCTCTTCTGCGCCCCACACGAGAGAAGCAGTTTTTTCCCTGCTTAAACCAATAATGCTGTTGAAGAGCCTGTGCAGGTTGTCGTTTATCCTCATGGTGTTGGGGACAAGGCCGGTTTTTATTTCTCCACCCTCTATAATGTAGGAGTCCCCCCTTATTGTTGAGCTGAAGTCAGCAGAAGTGCTGCCGTTAACCGGGTAAGTGTACCAAATCCTGCCAACGTAAACACCGTTTTTGACCTCTTCAATAAGCTCAGGATCCCTGTGATTTCCTGCCTCAACAACCATGCTTGTTGCAGAAACGCCGGGGGTTGAACTGTAGTGCCTTCCTCCCCCGCCAAACCTGAAACCGTTTGATGGCAAAAACCTTTCATCTTTTTTTGCGTACTTTTTCATGTAATAGTCATTGCTGAGAAAGTTTTTGAAAACCCCTTTCTCTATAATCGGCGTTTTTCCGGTGGCAAGGCCCTCATCTGTTATTCTTTTTGTGCCAATGGCGTTTGGCAACAGGGCATCATCGTGTATTGAAAGCACTTCGCTTGCAAACTGGCTGTCAAGCACGCTGAAATCAAAAGGAGCAGCTTTTGCATCAACAGAAGAAATGCTTGGCGAAAAATTGTGGGAAAGCAGATCCGCAACAGCCTGCCTGCCCAAAACAACATTATAGCTGCCGCTCTCAAGCGAGTCAGATTTTATTGAGGCAAGGGCTTTTTCGGCTGAAACACTCCCAGCTTTTGCGGGACTGAATTTTTTTAAGTGGGTTGAGCTGTCAAACCACATTCCCGAAATGTCCTTTTCCATCTCAAGGATTGTTGTAAGAGTACCCAATGCAATCGTGCTCTCATCATAGTCATTTATGCCATTGGTGTTTGCTATTGCAACCCTTTCCTTGAGGAAATCAATCTCTCCCGTGATATTGCAGTTTCCTGAAAACTTTTTTTTGTAAAGCGTTTCAAGCGCGCCCTGGAGGCAGGAATAGGCAAGGTCAATTGCCTTATTGTCATCCAGCTTCATTATTTTTTTGTCATGGTAGTTTTTGAGCTTTGGCTTTTTCCCTGGAGAAGGCAGGGAAACAAAATCCTTGTCCAGGACAGCGTTTGCTTTTGCTTTTTCAAAGGCTTTTTCAACAGCGTTTTTTGAAATATCTGAATCATGCTTTCCAAAGCCAATCTTTCCATTTTTGAACAGTACTCTTACGCTCAGCCCGAAATTGTCCCTTGACTTGGGTTCTTCAAGGGCATTGCATGGAATGTTTGTGGCAAAGCATAAGCGCAGGGTAGTTAAGTCGTTTGAAGAGGCAAACACTTCTGCTTGTTTTACATCCCTATTTTTTTCAAGCAATCTTGCCCCCAGAACAACCGCTTCCCTCAGCTCTTTCAGTTCCATCATGCTTTCACCCTATGATTCTGATCCACAGACCCTTGCCCTGCCTCTGATAGTTGGACCGCCATTCCCAACCCTCATTGTCTGCATTGGGGTTCCCTTTCCGCAGTTGGGAACATTGTACAAGCGGAAATCCTTTCCCACTGCATCAATTGATTTCAGGAAGGAATAGCTGTCTGCAGTAATTCCCCCTGACCTGTACAGCTGGCCAATTTCCCCGTTTTCTATTTTGTAAAGCTTCCAGCAGGTTATCCTGAAGTTCTGCCTTGTTTCCCCAATGCTTGGGATTTTATGCCCTACAGCATACCATCCATCCCTTGCATCCCTGATTATTTCCTCAGCATCAAAGTTGCCGGGAGCAATGCAGGTATTTGTCATTCTAATAATTGGAATGTCAAACGCACTGCTTGCCCTCATTCCCCCATTGGGTTCACTGCCAAGAATGCCAGCTGTTTCCCTTGAATTGATGAACTCGTTCAGCCTGCCTTCCTTTATGTTGAAAATCTTTTTTGCCCTTGTGCCCTCATCATCATACTTGAAATAGCCATATCCCTCTGGCATTGTCGGGTCAGAAAAAACATTGACCAGCTCCGAAGCAACGGGTTTTCCGAACTCATTGCTGTCCCTGCTCCTGAACCACCACGCTCTTCCAGCCCATGCTGCCTCTCTTTTGAGGGCCCTGTCTGCCTCGCTCGGGTGCCCGATTATTTCATGGCTTATCAGCACATTGTAAGATGGGTCAGTTACAACAGTTGTTTCGCCAGTTGCTTTTGCTGCTGGGGCATTGCTTAATTCAACTGTTCCTCTGGCATAGTATTCTGCAAACTCCTCAAAGTTCTTGTTGTGCGGGTTTTTCCCTTCAAGAACCTCTGTTCCATAGTAAGCGCCAGCGCTTTCATAATGCGATTCAACTGCTTTTCCTGTTGCAGTAATGTGCACAAAAATGTTGGTGTGGGGCTTCTGCTGGTCCACAATTGTGCCATCAGTGCTCACAAAAAGCTTTCTCTCCCACCCTGTTCCAGCAGAAATAAAGTTTGACGCAACCCCGGAAATTTTTTGGATGACAGATGAAACGCTTTCAACCCTTTTCACAAGCGCCTCAAGAGAATAGTCCCTTGGGTCTTTTTCCGCTTTCACTTTCCAGACATCGTTGCTTGCTTCTGTCTCTGCAAGGGCCATTGGCGCAATGTTTTTTCCGAATTGCAGGAACTTTCTTTTGAGTGCTGTTTTTTTGCGGGAGTTTGAAACAGCCCTTTTCACTGCAATTTTTGCTGAGTTTTCAATTATTTTTTTTATGGTGGGAATCTGCGATAGCGCAATTGTTCCCCCAATGTAGCCTGCTGCCTGCATGCCGTTGGATTTTGTTATTGCCCTTATCCCGAAATCGGCTGAAAAGTCCTCTTCCGCATCCCTGATGTTTCCCTGCTGGGCAACAGCCCCCTTTCCCTCTGAAAATTCAAGGCGAAGGTCAAGGTAAGCAGGTCTTTTTGGCTTAAAGCCCTGTATTGCTTTCACTGCATTATCCTTGCATTCATCCAGCAAGTCAACATTTGCAAGCATTTTTTCACCAAAAAAAAGCAATATTTAATAGAAGCTAATTATTTATAAAAGAATGCGGGAAAAATGCTATTTTTTCTTGAGCAGGGGCAATCCTGTTGCTTCTGACTCCACTATCTTGTATCCTTCAGGAAGGTCTATTCCGCCCTGCGGCTTTGAGGAGAAAAAATACAGCCTTCCCTTCTGATGAAGGTAATAGGTTTTGCCTCTTGAGTTCTTGTGGGAAAACATACAGGGATAAACGGCAAATCTTATTAATAATGTTTTTGGTCATAATATGAAGATGCCGAAAAAAGCCCTTCTTTTTGACAGATTCAGGCAGGCA
>CAYJWT010000043.1:0-9260 GCA_964373935.1 uncultured archaeon
CCATCATGCACGAATAGATGGTTGTCCAAAACAATCAAGGCAAAACAAAAAAAAAGAGGCAAAAATGAGATACATTAATAAGGAGTTTTCATAGATGCCAAAAGAAGAGGAAAAGGTCTCCATAATCGGGAGAAGCATCAGCGACATTGAAAAATACGGGGACGCTGGAACAGCATACATCGGAAAAGTGCTGATGTCCAAGGGAGAAAAGCCAGTGCTGGGAAGAAAAATAGTAATGGACATGGCAAAGCCCCACGTTGTCCTGATATGCGGAAAGAGGGGAGGGGGAAAAAGCTATTCTCTTTCCATTCTGATGGAAGAGTTTGCAAGACTGGAGCCAGCAGTCAAAAGAAGAATTTCAGTAATAGTAATTGACACCGTGGGAATATTCTGGTCACTTAAAATACCAAATGAACATGCTAAAGAAGAACTGTACGAGTGGGACTTGGAACCGCAAAAAACAGATGCTGTTGTGCTGGTGCCAAAAGGAAAAATCGATTTTTACAGGGAAAAAAGCATTCCAGTGGATGGGGCCTTTACACTGAAAGCATCAGAGCTTGATGCTGCAGAATGGCTTGCACTCTTCAGGCTGACTTGGAAGGACCCGGAGGGAGTTCTCATAACAAAAATCATTGAGGAACTCAAGGAAAAAGTTGGAACATATTATGGCCTTGATGACATAATAAAAGCAGTTGAATCAGACACTGAAAGCGATGCAAACACGAGAATGGCTGTGAAGAACAGGCTGCTTGTTGCAAAAAGCTGGGGCATCCTTGACAAGGAGGGAACAAGAATAACAGAGCTCGCAAAGCCGGGAAGGATAACACTCATTGACGTTTCTGCCTACAGGCAGGCAATAGGAATGGAGGGAACAAGGGACATAATTGTTGCGCTGGTAGGAAAAAAACTTTTCGAGGAAAGAATGCTGTACAGGAAAGAAGAGGAAATGAAGCTTGTTAAAGGGGAAAAAAAAGAAAGCAGGATGCCAATAATGTGGCTGATGATTGATGAAGCTCACATGTTCATGCCAAAGGACGAGGAAAATATTGCATTGCAGGTTCTGCTTGAATGGGTGAGGGTGGGAAGGCAGCCAGGGCTTTCCCTAGTGCTTGCAACCCAAAGGCCAAACAAGATACACCCGGATGCAATCAGCCAGTGCGATATTTTCATTTCCCACAGAATGACGGCACAGCCGGACATCGAGGCAGTATCACAGCTCAGGCCAAGCTACATGTACCAGAGCTTTGACAAGTACTTCGGGGAAATGCCCAAATCAAGGGGATACGCACTCGTGGTAGATGACAACACCGAAAAAATACTCATGGTAAAAATAAGACCAAGGTTCTCGTGGGATGCAGGAGTAGATGCAAGCGCGTTCACTGCTTAAAATGGTGGAAAAAAAATGCAAAAACGAAAAAGGCCGGGTGACCCGTTAAGAGAAAGACCAGTGCAGGGACCGAATAGAAAATGGTATGCTTACGGAAAAAGAATCACCCACACACCAGACAAAGCATACGCATTTGCGTTCTGGAAAAGAATAAAAAAACCAGTAAGAAAAGGAGTGCTTGCCGCAATTAAAGAAAATATTCAAACAGCGGCCAAACAAGGAATGCTGGCAATAAATGTCGGAGCAGAAATGGATGGGATAGCAAAAGAAAGGCTGTCAGCATACCGCGAAGTTGCAAAAACAATTGGTTACACAGTGGGAAAATTTACCCACCATAAACAATCACATTCAGCAATCGCCCCAATAATGAAAACAAAGTGAATTCTGTGACAGAAAAATACGAACCCTACTTGGTTGGAGTTGTCCACAAAGGAGAATTTGCCCGAGAAGTTATTGCCCACATTCTAAGCCTTAAAGTAAAAAGTGTTGGGGTTGAATCAGCTGCCAAAGCATATGATATTAAGGGTGAATTGGGAATGATCATAATGGAACAATCGATTTTTTGGCACTATGTTATAGAAGGGTTACGCACTCATGGTATTAAGGTAATATTTCTTATTCCAGACCGCCTGGAGCTGAAACTTCTTATGGAAGAACAAAGAACAGGAAGCGAAATAATAAGCAAAAAAATGCTCCGGCAGAAAAATGTTAAAGGCTTATACCCCGCCCTAGTGAAGGACACCATGACAAGATTTATGGAAAAAAAAGCCACGAAAGACAAACCAGAAGCGATAGTTGTGGGAGGAACACACGCCCATGTAATCCAAAAAGACCTTGGGATTCCACAAGAAAAATACAAGCAAATAGGCGATTATCAAGAATCAGCAAAAAGAATGGCTAAAGGGATATTAACTTTCAGGCGAAAAAGAAAAATCAAAAAAGCAGTGAAAAGATTCATGGCCAAGTTTGGAAGAAGAAAATAGAAAAAAAAGAGAAGGCGCCATAGATAGCGCCTTCTGAAATTCGTGCTTTCACTTCCTACTGCTTGGCAAAAAGGCAATGAAACAAATCCAATTGCCAGTCTGCCATTGTGCTGGTGAGCCACAATAAGACAGTAATAGCACCAACAATTTTCATTTATAAAGGATTTTTGGTGCAAAAATAGGGGAAAAGAAAAAAATGGGCCTGGGCGGAATCGAACCGCCGGTCTCGACCGTGTGAAGGTCGCGTCATTTGCAGAGAAGCCAACACGGTTATTGCTGGCACCCTTAACCACTAGACCACAGGCCCTTAATAAAAATTAAACGGAAGCGGTTTTAAAAAACAAATCTTGTCCAAGAAAGTGTGTAATTTTTTATTTTGTTTAGTATCCTGTGAACCTTTCTGCCCTGACTTTTTCACTTTCAACCCCCATTTCAATTACCATTCTTTCCACTGCGTCAACAAAGCCAGGTGGGCCGCAAACGAAATAGCTTCTTTGTTTCCAGTCTGGAATGCTTTTTTGGACCATTTCTGCATTCAAATGCCCGGTTAGCCCTTGCCACGGGGTTTCCGATTCCTCGGGCCTTGTTATAGTGTGCAAAAACCTTATGTTCTTGTTTTCTTTTTCCATTTTTTCAAACTCCGCCCTGAACGCAATGTCTTCAGGGGTCTTGTTGCTGTAAACAACAATTACATCAACAGCCAGCTTTTTTCCGGCAATCTGCTGGAGCATGCTCCTGAAAGGGGTTATCCCAATCCCTCCAACTAGAAAGCACTGTTTTTTTTCTTTTTCATCAAGAACAAAGCTCCCCACTGGCCCAAAAATTTTCACCAAATCGCCTTTTTTTAGTTTGCTGAATTCCTGTTTGAAAGCACTGCCAGAAAGCTTTGTTGTTATCTCAATAAAGCCCTTGCCGGGTGAAACGGAAATGGAAAAAGAATGCACGCCAGCATTAAGCTTCATTGAAACATACTGCCCAGGCAGGAAAACAAAGCCCTTGGCCTCTAGCCTTACTGTTTTGGCGTCAGGGGCTTCCATTCTTGTTTCAATAACTTTTGCGTGGATTTGAGGCATTAAAATTACTACGAAAAGCGGCAATAAAAACATTCCGTCGGCAAAATTATTTTATGTGCGGGATAACAGGTTTTTTCAACAATCCAAAAGCAGCAGAAAAAGCAGTAAAGGCGCTGGAAACAATCAAAAACAGGGGAATGGATGGGGCAGGGTTCTTTGATGGAAAGAATGTTTTCACCGCAGCAAGAATTGAAGACTTGAAAACAAAAAAAAACGCTTCCAATAACTGCATTGCCCACTGCCTGCACTCTGTCGTGGGAAATGTTAGGCAGCCCATAAAGAACAAAGGGGTTTTGGCGGCAAACTGCGAAATTTACAACTGGAAAGAGCTTAATGAAAAATATGGAATTAATGCAAGAAACGATGCAGAATTATTGCTTAGAATGCTTGAAAAAGAAAAAAATATCAAAAAGGCACTGGATAAGCTGAACGGAGTGTTTGCCTTTGCCTACTGGAAGGGAAACAGGGTTTGGCTTGCAAGGGATATACTCGGGGAAAAGCCGCTGTGGTATTCCCTGGAGAAAGGGCTTGCTTTTGCCTCAGAAAAAAAAGCTCTGGAAAAACTCGGGCACAGCAAAGTCATTGAGCTGCACCCCAGAAAAATCCTTTTGTACAGCACCAAAGAAAATAAAGCACAATTTGTTGGACAAAAATTCTTTGAACTGAAAAAGGAAACAAACAAATCATTTGAGGAAACAAAAAAAGTGCTGGAAAAAATTCTGGCCAAATCTATAAAATCAAGGGCGCCTGGAAAAAAATTCGGCATACTGTTTTCAGGGGGGGTTGATTCCACGCTCCTTGCATTATTGTGCAGGAAACTCGGGCTGGATTTTTCCTGCTATACTGGAGGGATAATAGAAAGCGGCAGGAAAATGCCTGATGACATTTTGTTTGCGAAGAAAACAGCGGGAAACCTCGGGCTGGATTTCAAAGCTAAAACAATCGGCCTCAGCGAAGCAGAAAAATACTTTTCAAAAATTGTCCCTCTGATTGAGGACTCAAATGTTGTGAAGGCGGGGGTGGGTTTGCCGCTTTTCCTTGCTTGCGAGAAAGCAAAAGAGGATGGAGTGAAAGTGGTTTTTTCTGGAACTGGGGCAGACGAGCTGTTTGCAGGGTATGCAAGGTTTGAGGCGGGAAAAGGGGTTAACAATGATTGCCTTTCCCTTCTCAGGCGCGCTTTTGAAAGGGATTTGTACAGGGATGATGTCGTGTGCATGGCAAACAACACTGAGCTGCGCCAGCCTTTCCTTGACAGGGAGCTTGTGGAATTTGCATTGTCTGTCCCCGAAAAATTCAAGACAGCCGGGAACGCGAAAAAGATTATTCTCAGGGAGCTTGCAAAGGGGCTTGGCTTGCCCGAGAAAATTGCTGAAAGAAAAAAAACTGCCGCGCAGTACGGCAGCAATTCTGACTGGGCGATTGAAAAGCTGGCGAAAAAGGCAAAGTGCAAAACAAAGTCGGAATACCTGGGAAAATTTTACCCAATACCCAATCTTGTCATTGGGGCGCTTGCAAGCGGGGGAAAGGACAGCCTGCTCGCAATGCAAACAATGAGGAGGCAGAACTATGAAATCGCCTGCCTTATCACCCTCAGGAGCAAAAACATGCATTCTTTCATGTTCCACACTCCAAACATTGGCTTGGTGAAGCTTCAGGCAGAGGCAATGAACATGCCCCTTATAATGCAGGAAACCCATGGGAAAAAAGAGGCAGAGCTGAAAGACCTTGAAAGGGCAATAAAAAAAGCAATAAGCAAATTCGGGATTCAGGGGATTGTTTCCGGGGCCCTTTACTCGAATTACCAGCGTGAAAGAATAGAAAAAATCGCTGAAGAGCTCGGGATAAAGGTTTTTTCCCCGTTATGGCATGCAAACCAGGAACAAGAGCTGTTGGAACTGCTGAAAAACAATTACAGGATTGTTTTCAGTGCTGTTGCAAGCCATGGCCTTGGGAAAGAGGTTTTGGGAAAAGAAATAACAAAAAAAGAGGTTGAAAAGCTGGAAGAGCTTAACAAAAAATTCGGGCTAAACATCTCAGGGGAGGGCGGGGAATATGAAAGCCTTGTTTTGGACGCGCCTTTTTTCATGAAGAAAATAAAACTTGTTGAAACAGAAATCCTTGAAACAGGGGCCTCGGCACGGCTTGTTGTGAAAAAAGCAATGCTGGAAAGCAAATAGCAATGCTTTTATTCAAAAAAAGTGTTGTTTTTTCATGGGCATTAGCAAGCAGTTGAGGCAGCGCGAGCCCCACAATAAGTCCGAGGGCAGGCTTTTGGAGGAGATAATTCTCGGGGGCCAGGATGGGCTGGTGAACGTTTTGGGAATAGTGCTTGGGGTGGCAACGGCAACCGGGGATGTAAGATTAGTGCTGATTGCAGGGCTTGCGGCAACCTTTGCTGAAAGCATCTCCATGGCGGCAGTTGCATACACTTCAACAAAGGCAGCTGGGGAATACTATGAAAGCGAGAAAAAAAGGGAAATAAAAGAAATGGAAGAGATGCCGGAAACAGAAAAAGAAGAAATAAGAAAAATTTTTTCAGACAAGGGAATAAAGGGAAAGCAGCTGGGGCAGATTGTGGAAATAGTGTGCTCAAACAAGCAGGCCTGGCTGGACATAATGATGACAGAGGAATTAAATCTTCCCCCGAAAAAATACAAGAAGCCGGAAGAAGCGGCAGTGGTTGTGGGGGTATCTGCCTTTGCAGGCAGCATTTTCCCGCTTGCGCCATTCTTTTTCATGCAAGCACAGGCAGGAATGGTTGCAGCATTGATAATATCAATAATTACTCTTTTTTTTGCGGGCACAATAAAAGCAAAAATCACTGGCAACAGCTGGAAAAAAAGCGCTTTCGAATTAACCATTGTTGGGATAAGCGCTGCAATAGCAGGGTATTTAATTGGCGCAATACTCGGGGTAACAGTTTAAGCCAGTAGGTTTTTTAACCCAAAAAGCCCTAGTTTTTTCATATGGAGATGGAAGAAAGCCTGAAAAAAGCGTGGAAGGTTGTTTTCCTGCTTATTCTTGTTGCACTGCTGCTTGGAGTGCTGACCTGGACTGGAATAATGAAGTGCAGCACAATCCCGGGCTGGTGCGATGTTTACTATGGCGCAATAAGGTTTGCGCAGGGCGGAAAGCCAAGCGTCGCAATAGTGCATGGGGAAGATGGACTGGGGCAGCCAGAGATTCTTGCGGAAATACTTGCAGACCCAAGAGTACTGGGAGTGCATCCTGTAATGATACAGCTTGAATTCCTTGAACTGGGAAACATCAAAAATTATGACCTTGTGATTGTTGAAAGGGCAAGGACAATTGAAACAAAAAAGCTTGACATTTTCACAGACTATGTGCTAAAGCACGGGGGCAGGTTAGTGTGGACTGGGGATGCTGGCACAAAACTTGCACAGGATGACCGGCTGCTATATTTTGAGCAGAGGCAGAACACTGTTATCTGCGAGGACCTGATGAGGAAAGAAAAGCTGTCGGAAAAAGACATAGAGCAACTCAACTTTTCCTGCATTTTCCAGAAGGATGCCAACATCATTGGCCCTTGGGCAAGAGTAAGAGGGGATGACACCATGCTGAACTTTGACCAGTTTCTTGGGGTAAATTATTTCGGGAATTTCTGCGAACTAACAACAGCAACAGCCGACCAGGCAGCAAACTGCTTTGCCCAAAAGCGCATTATCGGGAAGCTCATTCCCGAACCCACTGGAACACACCCCTTAATCATTGGCCTGAGGCCAGACCTGGGAATGTACGGGGATTTTGCCATTGTGGAGGAAACAGGAAGCAGTTTTTCCACCAGGGCGCTAAGCGTGAAGTTTGACGGCAAGATTTCAGTGATACAGCAGGGAAAGAAAAGAGACCTGGGAAATGTCTTGCCCATGATACAGACCTCACAGCTGGGAGAAAGGGTTGCATACTATGCCCTGCCGCCAGAACAGTTTGCACTGCCCCCAATGAACTACATTTCCATTCCCGAAAACATGTACGTGGGAATGATACAGGGCTGAAAGTTTTAAGACACTTAATATAGAATTAAATATTTTGAAAAGTGAGAAAATGGAAAGGAAAAATTATAATGATTTTACGCTGTTTGAGTTAAGCCACGCGATGCCTGATTCTATGGAGGGAAATAAAAAAGATGTAATTTGGCTCCAGAAAAAAATACAGCAGGGAAAAAATTTTATTGACCAGGAAATAAGGAGGGGAAATTTGAAGAAAGGCGATTTGGTGATGCTTGAAAGTGCAGAAAGATACACCATAAAGCATTTCCGAAAAGAGTATGATAATAAAGCCTGGGAATGGGAGCCAATGTGGAAGCCGATATTAAAGATTCATTACAATTTTTATTCTGCAATAGCAAGGCATGCAAAAAAGAAGGGATTGAAAGTCGAAAACCTGGAACCGGGAGTTTATTATCCCGGAAGCAGGTTAAGGACTGCACAAATTAAAGGCGAGACATCAGATTATTCAATGTTTTTCGATTTAATGCCAAAATCAGAGTGGCGGGAAAGGTTTGAACACATTACAACCCTTAGAAGAGATGAACATTTTTTGAAAAAAATCAATGCAAGAAAGCCAAAACTTGTAATCTGCGCCTCCGGGCACGCAATTTATATAGAAAAGGAAATGGAACCGAAAAAAGCCATTTTTACAACACCTGAATTTTCCAATCCACGCGAAAGAACAAATGTCTGGTTTTATGCCAGAAGGCAAAGATGGGACTACCGAAGAAAAAAATTACAAAGAAGGGCACAAATCAATCAGCAAAAAGGATTAAAACGAAAGTTATAATTCAGAATTGTAAATGTGAGAAAATGGATTACAAAAAATACTTTAGGATTGTGCTTTATTTATTTTTGGCTGTTTTAGGAAGGTTATTGCTTCAATGGATTCCTGGCGCAGCACCCATTCTCCCAGTAGCATTGTTTACTGGTGCGAGCTATGGCTTTGAAGCAGCAATGTTTGTTGGGGCAGGCAGTTTTTTCATTTCAACGGTTTTGATTCATGCAACAACACGAACATACCTGTTTGACACTTTTACAATAATCCGCATTCTCACAGCCATGGGGTTAATAATTACTGGAATATTTGTGGCAGTAAAAATTTTGAAAATTGGGAAACATGGAGTAATCAACCCAGAAGCACTAATTTACAGAGTAATTATTGCAACAATAATTTTGGAGATAGGAATAAGCGCTCTTTTAGAAGGGGAAATATTTAGAACTCCAGATTCCTTTTATCATTTATTCGCAAATATTATTCTTGCAGCCATAATTGGTGATTTTGGAAGGAAAGGAAAAAAAGAGAAAAAAGAAACAAAAGAAAGCCCTTCAGCGCCTGCCGAAACACGCACTGAAGAGAATGCGGGAGAAGAGCGTGCCGCGCATGACGAGGGAAGCCATGAAGAGCACAGCCACAATGGATATCACTGATTTTTCAAAATATTCTTGGAACTTCCAATAATAAGTCTTCTTTGAATTCTGTGAAAGTTATAATAGGATTGCCAAATTTTGCAATAAATTCCCTTTCCAATTCCTGCTTGAACTTTTTAATCTGCACTGCATCTCCTTCCAGCCTCACTTCAACAGTTTTTTCATCAATGTTTATCAATGCAGCCCTTTCAAAAGAAGAATTAAGCAGCTTCTCCATTACAAGCGCCCTTAATCCTTTGTCTGTAATTAGCCTTTCGTCTTTGGATTTGAGCAGAAAGCTTCCGCGTATAAAATAACAACATGCCTCGAGATTTAAAAGCATTCCTAATGTTTCGTTAATTGCCTAATGCACGGCCGGGATTCGAACCTGGGAACGCAC
>CAYJWT010000044.1:0-9251 GCA_964373935.1 uncultured archaeon
AGTTTTTTTTCACCCCAGCATGAGTAGGGCAAACATTATCCACATTCCGATGAGTATTGCAGCCAGCTGCAGGATTGTCATTTTTACATTCCTTTCCCTCTGCACTTCAGGCAGCAAGTCTGTTCCCGCCAAGTAAATGAAGCTTCCTGCCGTGAATGGAATTAGCAATGCAGAAAACCCCTCTATTTGCTGGGTGAATGCAATCCCGACAATTCCGCCAATGACTGCGGCAATTGCTGACAGGAAATTGAATTTGAGTGCTTGTTTCCTTGAAAAGCCGCTCTGCAGGAGTATGCCAAAATCCCCAATCTCCTGCGGGATTTCGTGGAATATTACCGCAATTGTTGTCGCAATCCCTAAAGGAATGCTGACAAGATAGCTGCCTGCAATGATTACTCCATCCAGGAAATTGTGCAATGCATCTGCAATCAGGTTGATTTGCCCGAACGAGTGTATTTCATGCCCCTCTTCCACCTGGTGATGATGGTGCCACTTGATTATTTTTTCAAGAATAAAGAACACAATTATTCCTGAAAGCACTGCAAGCCCTGTTGTTGTGCTAAAGCCGTCAGCTTCTGCTGCTTCAGGCAGCAAATGGAGAAAAACATCTCCAAGAAGTGTACCAACTGAAAAGCTCACAAGGAGAAGGAGCCATTTCCTCAGCCGTTTCTCGCCTATGCCTAAAGTGAAAATGCCTATGAAAGAAATAAGGCTTACAAGCACAATGCTCAGGATTATCAGTTCAACAGCCATTTTCTCACATAATTTTCAGGTAATTTGGTTAAAAACATTCCCTTAACCTTCAAGCAGCATGTGCAGCAGTATATTGAATGCAAACCCGCCGAATATTCCCGCCAATAGTATTTCCCACACCGGTCTTTCCTTTTTCGGGAAAAAAGTTGTAATAGATTACTGCTCCCAGCATGAAGCCGATGAAAAAATGCACTGCCTCAGTTCCTGCCTCAGACATTAATAACCCTTTGTATTAAACTTTATGAAATAGTTGTTAATAGTTAATATTAAAAACAAATTTGTTAATAACATTCAGTATGGAAATTATTAGCATTTCATTAAGCGAGAAAAACATCCAGGACATGGGGGCCATAAAGTCTGCCTGGGGGCTGAGCAACAAGTCTGAGGTTGTAAGGGCAAGCCTCCGCGAAGCAATAAGGGCAATTCATGCCGAGAAGGAGCTTACAGGGCGCATGGCTGCACTATTGGTTGTGCAGCACAGCCATGAAACGGAAAAATTCGTTTCCGAGGTAAAGCATGGCTTCATCAAACTGATAAGGAGCCAGAATCATTCTGAAATTAATCCGTCCCAGTGCATTGATGTATTCATGCTTTCAGGAAGGGCTGAGGAAATAAAGAAAATGAAAAATGCATTTTCCAATAACCGGAAAGTAAAGAAAATAAGCCTCATAGATTTGAAATAAAAACCGTTCTCCCCAGACAAATATCCGAATTCTGCCAGGTGTTTTTATGGTACTGAGGACAATCCATGCAAGGATAAAGGAGGAGCAACTGAGGGCAAAGGCTTTGTATTATTCCATAATGGATGGCATGGCCCATTCCGTGATGACAGGATTCGGGAATAATATCATAAGTGCTTTCGCTGTTTACCTCAGGGCCAGCAATTCCCAGATAGGGCTTATTTCCACACTGCCTGTTTTTCTTGGCGCAATCGTGCAGCTTGCAGGAGTGAAGTTGCTGGAAATTTTCAGGAACAGGCTGAAACTTGTCCTTACTTTTGCCTTGCTGCATGCCCTTTTGTGGCTGCCTATTGCAGCAATACCGTTTGCGGTAAAGCAGGACCAGGCATGGATTCTGTTGATTTTCTACTGCCTGAGCGTAATGTCAACATCTGTCACCATACCAATCTGGACTAGCATGATGGGTGATTTGGTGTGGCTGAGGGAAAGGGGGAAATACTTCGGGAAGAGAAACGCATGGGTCGGGGCAGTGCTGCTTTCCTCGACAATAATTGCAGGCTATTTTCTCTCTCTTTACCATGAAAGCCTGCTGTTCTATGGCTTTGCAACAAGTTTTTCAATAGCCTTCCTGTACCGGTTGATTTCCTGGTATTATCTGGGAAAAATGCACGAGCCCAGGCATGTTTTCGAAACCCAGCGGCAGCCTTCCCTTCTAGAATTTGTGAGGAAAATAAGGTCAAACAATTACGGCAGCTTTGTGCTGTTTGTCGGCTTTACACATTTCTCGGTTGCAATTGCCGGCCCATTCTTCGCCCCCTATATGCTGTCTGAGCTTGGCTTTTCTTACTTTCAGTACTCTGCAGTGATTGCAGCAGCCGCTCTTTCCCAGGTGCTCTTCATGACCAGATGGGGGAAGAATGCAGACCGTTTCGGGAATGTCAAGATTCTAACCCTTACAAGCATTCTTGTTTCTGCCATTCCCATGTTATGGCTGTTCACACAGGACTTTTACCTGATCCTCTTAATCAATGTTTTTGCAGGAATGGCATGGGCTGGGTTCAATCTTTCCTCCTCAAACTTCATATTCGATTCTGTTGAAACGCCAAAAAGGGTGAGGTATATTGCGTATTACAACATCATTGTAAGTTCGCTTGCCTTGGTTGGGGGAATGCTTGGCGGTTTTTACCTAACCCAAATAGGAGACAAACTGTTGTTTTCCTCACTTTACCATGTTGTTTTCTTTTTCTCCGGCACAAGCAGGCTCTTGTTTGGCGCAATACTGCTGCAGAAAATAAGGGAGGTGAGAAATGTGCCAGGAATTTCAGGGGGGAAACTGTTCTTTTCCCTTTTCGAACTGCCTTCAATGGAGTTCTTCCAGGAACAGGTATTTGAAATGGTGATGCTGCCCAAAAAAATTGCCTCAAGCATCAAGGGAAAAATAAGGAAGCGTGTAAAGGGGAAAAGGAAAAATCAGTAGGAAACAATGCCTGCAATCATTGTATCGTTTCCAAGTTTTTGGGCAAAATAGCTTTCCAGAAAAACCCTTTCACTTATTTCCCTGTGCTTTTTCCCGAACGCTTTTATCCCACTTCCTACTGAGAATGGCGCTATGAAGAAAACTGCTTCATCAACAAGCTTTTCCTGCAAAAAGCCTGCTGCAATTTCAGCCCCGCCTTCCACAAGAATCTTTTTAATGTGCATTTTTCCAAGCTTTTCCATTGCATCCCTTAAATCAATCTTTCCATTTTTCTGAGCTGCAATGGCAACTGTTGCCCCTTTTGATTCCAGTTGCAAAATTTTTTCCCTGCCTGCCTTGCCTGTGGCGAAAATTATTGTTTCGCCTTTTTCTTCCAGCATTCTGGCATTCAGCGGAAACCTGAGGCGGGAGTCAAGCACAATTTGTGCAGGCTGCACTGCATTCTTTGCCCTTGCAGTCAGTCTGGGGTTGTCCTTGAGCACGGTGTTTATCCCAACAAGTATTGCATCATGCTCTGCCCTCATTTTCTGCACTATTGCATCTGCCTCTTTTCCGGTGATTTTTTTTCTCCTGCCATTGCCCCATGATATTTTTTCATCCATGGTAACTGCCATTTTCAGGGTAACGTAAGGAAGCCCTGTTTTCACCAGCTTGAAAAAATCCCTGTTCAGTTCTGCTGCTTCCTTTCCCAGCAAGCCTGTTTTAACAATTATTTTTTTTTGTTTTAGTTTTTTTATTCCGCCTGCCGCAACCGGGTTGGGGTCTTTTGCAGCAATAATAACTTTTCTAATCCCTGCCTTGATTATTGCATGAGTGCATGGAGGGGTTTTTCCGAAATGGTTGCAGGGTTCAAGGGAAACAAACATTTCCGCATTCTTCGCTTTTTTTCCAGCTTTACTGATTGCATTTATTTCAGCATGCGCTTCTCCGAATTTTTTGTGGTATCCTGTGGCAACTATTTTCCCGTTTTTTGCTATCACGCACCCAACCACGGGGTTGCTTTTTACCTTTCTCGCCCCTTTTTTTGCAAGCTTTATTGCAAGTGCCATGCAATGCCGTTCAAATGCCTTTTTCATAAAAAATTAACTATAAATATTGGTTTAAACAAGTTTTTGTCTGGATGAAAAAACACATTATTGCGGTTTTTTTTGCTTTTGGGTTCCTTTTTGCATTATCCCAGATTGGGGCTTTCACTGGGCTGGGAAATGCAGTGCTTTCTGTAGAGCCCCAGTTTGCAGAGTCCCAGGCAGTGCAGCATTCTGACAGTGAAATAATGTGGAATGAAACGAACATTGCAAGGCAAAGATATGGATTAAAGCCTGTTGCATTGGATGCTGAAATGTCGTGCAGGGCCTGGGAATGGGCTCAGCACATGAGGCAAGTGAGAAACCTTTACCATTCCAATATTGGATTTTCCGAAATAATTGCAATGGGGTATTCTGCAAAAAGGGTTGTTGGCAACCCGTCAAGGGCTGGTGGCAGGGAATCGGGCTGGCTTGCAAGCCCTGGGCACAGGGCAATAGTTCTGGGAAGAAACTACAAGCGCTTGGGCGCAGCAAAAGCAGGCAGGTACACTATTGAAATATTCAGCTCAAGAACAAGGAATTTGAGGGCAGACTGCCTGTTCAGGCACGGGCAAATTCCATCACCCAATTCACCCTATCAATTGCTACAGGGGGCATGATGGTGTTAAAATTTTTTTGGCAGACAGGTTTTACAGGGTGTAAAGCGTGAAAAATTTTTTTATTGCAGTCATAGCTTCCATAGCCTTCCTCATGATTCTTTCAGCAATCAGCAGTGCAACAAACATTGGCAATGTTTTTTTGTCTAAGGTTCCGGAAAGCGCTTTTTTCAGCAACCCAAATGGTTCTTTACGGCTTTCTGTGCTACAGGAAGTGAACAGGGTGAGGGCAGCATGCGGCTTTCCACCATACCAAATGCACCCTGCACTCATGGAATCGGCCCAAAGGTCTGCTCAGGCAACGGCAGGATCAGGCCAGCCAGCAGGGCACCCATTTGGATTGGAAGGTCCGCATGGTTTCAGGTATTTTCAGCAGAACAGTGTGGGCGCAGTAAGCAATGCAAGAGAAGCAGTTAATGGCTGGTGGCATAGCGGAAGGGAAGACTATGGTGGGCCTGGTGGGTGTGCGTATATTAGGGATAATCCTTCAATAGATGCTGCAACCGGCAAAATTGCTTACAACCAAGGTGGCCACCGCTCAAACCTTCTTGCGCACCCTGTTTACAAGTATGCGGAAGTCGGTGCTTTCCCTATAAAGGGTGGCTATACAATAACACTTGATATCGGCGGCTGAACCATGCCAACGCAGAAGGCAGTGAAAGCAGTTATTCTTTCCAGCGGAAATTTTCTTGTTTTAAAGCAGGTTGTGGACGGAAAAGTTTTCTGGGACTTGCCTGGGGGGCGAGTAAAAGAAAAAGAAACTCACGCTGTTGCCCTGAAAAGGGAAGTTAGAGAGGAAACAGGGCTTGAGATTGAAGTAAAAAAAAGATTGGGCCAATGGTGGTTTGAAAGGATTGTTGATGGGGAGAAAGTCGAGTGCGAAACGTTTTTGTGCTATCCAAAAAGCACAATAGTTGACATTTCGGGAAATCTCGGGAAAGAAAAAATTTCGGAATTCAAGTGGCTTTCAAAAAAAGAATTTTTGCAGGGCAATTATCCTGTTTCACACGACAGCCTGAAAGAACTGCTGTCAAATTTTTAAGTGCTTCTTAACTTGTTCGTGCGGAATTACTCTGTCATGTTTTAAATCATGTTTCGCGTTCATCAAACCTATCCTAAAATCTTTTGTGTATTGTCCTTCATTGTCGCCAATAGGAATGTTACACAAATTTTTTATTAAACCTTTATTGCTTTTTTTTGCCATTTTTACCCACTAAAAAATAATTTTTGATTTACTTGGCCAAACTTTTTTCAGGCAGTCAGCAGCTTTAGATAGAAAAGGGGGCTTATGAGCTCTTTTTTTGATTCCTCGTTTCCCAGCATTCCTGAGATTGTTTCCCTGATTTCCCTGCTTTTTGATGCCTTTCCCACAACAAGGTTTAGCAATGGTTTTATTCCCCCAATTTTTTGGAGGGTACAGCTTGTTTTCATTTCCGGCTGTATTTCTTCCCAGAGCTCTTTCTCGTACTCAATAAGCATGTCAGCGTGGAAAAAGTTTTCTTTAAAAGCACGGTCAATGTATTTTGCGGCTATTTTTGCGGAAAGCATTGCATTTCCAACCCCCTCTCCGGAGAAAGGGTCAATGAGGGATGCAGCATCTCCCAGCAATACCCACCCGTTTCCATGCGCTTTCCTGTGGAAAGAGCCAAAAGGCAAGTTCCATCCCCTCACTTCATCAAGCTTTACTGCTTCCTTGAACCTGCCCTTCAGCAAGGGGTTTTCATTTATTGCCCTGAACAATTCTTCCTTGAGGTTTACTTTTCTTTTCTGTATCTCTGCAGTAACCATTCCAATTCCAACGTTTGCGGTATTGTTTTCAAGGGGGAAGATCCAAAAATACCCTGGGAGCACCGATTCAATGAAGTGAATTTCAATGTTATTGGTAAGGTCCTTAATGTCCTTGTAATAAATTCTAAGTGCAGCGCAGTGGTGCTTTGGGTCAGAAGGCGCATTCCCAACAAGCCGTGATACAGCGCTTGTTGCCCCGTCTGCCCCTACAACAATATTTGCCCTGAACTCGTGCTCTTTTTTTGTTTTCAAATCGGTTCCCTTCACTCCAACGCAGTACCTGCTGCCATACTTTTCCTCCCATAACAGCTCATTTACCTGGAAGTTCTGCATGACTTTTTCTGTTGCCTTGCTTGCTTCCTCAAATAAAAGGTTGTCATAAACCATTCTCCTGCAAACATACCCTGTTCCCCTGCTCTGGCCCTTTGCTGTCTTGAACGGAATTTCGGCAATTTTGCCGTTGGGTGAAGAGAAAAGAACGCCATGGATTTCGGCATGCGGGGCTTTTTCAACAGCACTGTTCAGCCCCATTTCCCTCAGTGTGCTGGCGCTTTTTCCAGAAATGGCATCGCCGCAGACCTTGTCCCTCGGGAATTCCTGCTTGTCAAGCAGCAATACTTTTCTCCTGTATTTTTTTGACAAAAACCATGCACAGGTGCTGCCCGCAGGCCCCGCTCCCACGACAATGACATCAAATGCCTCCATGCTAACCAATCAAAAAATTAATAGCGAAACATTAATAAACAATGCCAGCAATAATTTTTTTATCAGGTGAAATAATGCCACAGAAAACACAGCTGGTAGAAAAAAGAAAAAAGGAAGAGAAAAAAGAAACAAAAAAGAACGTCTGCGAATTCTGCTAGCAGCTTAAGCGGTTTTTTTTTGTTGCTGCGCTGCTTATTTATTTTTTTCTCAATATGATTCAGTACAATGCCTGCCAAACACCCTGCTTTGAGGATTTTCCCAAGAAAAAAAATAGGCAAGAGGCGCATTGGCTTGTTTTGGGCTGACTGGGAACAGGGGAAAAGAGCAAGAGGGATTTTGGTTCCAAGCTACTGGAAAAGGAAGGTAATGGCTATTTCCGGCACAGCCCTTGTCACAGTGAGGCGATTTCCAGGCCCGGGAAAGGCGAGGGAATATGCGAAAAACCAGATGATGGTGGAAAGAGAAATAATGATGATGAATCCCAAGCATTTTGTTTTGCAGCCAGTACAGTTTTTTGGAATCAGGGGAAATAATCTTGCAGAAAGGGTTTATCCCGGCCCGGACTGCAAGCATTTTTCCCGTGGGGAAGGAAGGTATTTTAATGCACTAAAAAAAAGATTAAAAAGAAAGGGAATTGATATGGCAACCGATTACAGAAAATTAAGTCATATATTGTATGAGGCAATGAAAGAGCTGCAGGGCATTGGCTATATAATGCGGAAAAAAGGGATTGGCATTAGTGCAATTCATAATAATTTTCTGGTTCTGGATTTTGATTTGGAAGGCAAAAAAGCGCTGATAGCAATAATAGACCGCGAGTACCCGGCTTCCCTTCCGGAAAGATAACCACAATATAATTAAATAAAAAAACCATAGTTGGTTGTGTAGGTGAGTAAATTGCCGCTGCTTTTCGTTACAAGCAATTCGCACAAGTTCCTGGAAGTAAAAGAGATTCTGGAGCGGGAGCACGGCATTTCTATTGGGCAGGAGCGCTTTTTGTTCAGGGAGCTTGATTCCAGCGATTTGAGGGAGATTGCAATTGACAAGGCACAGCAGGCGTTCAGGAAAATCAGGCAGCCCATGATTGTGGAAGACACTGCCCTTTATTTCAGCGCATACAAAAACTTTCCCGGAACACTGCCAAAAAGGGTGTTTGAGAGCATTGGGTATGATGGCATTTTCAGGTTGCTGAAAGGAAAAAACAGGGGCGCTTTCTTCAGGGTTTGCTTCTGCTATATTGATGGTATGGTTGCAAAGACTTTTGTGGCAGAATTGCATGGAAAAATAACAACAAAGGTTTTTTTGCCAAAAAAACAAAGAATGCCGTATGAAAGAATTTTCATCCCAAAAGGGAAAAACAAGCCCCTGGTAATGCTGGATATAGTGGAAAAGAACGCTGTTTCCCACAGGGGCAAGGCGGCAAGATTGCTTGGGAAATGGCTTCAGGAAAGGGAAAAAGAGGAATTAATAGAAAACCTGTAAAATTAACTTTTTCTGGTTAAAAAGAAACTTTTTAATACTGTTTTCTGGCATTTATTTATCATGGCTACCTTGTATGAAAGGGTTTTTCTGGGGGTTGCGCTTGTTGCCTTGTCTGTTGTTTTCCTTCTCAGCGGTTTAGGTGTTTTCAGGGTATTCGGGCAGACACAGTTTGTTACTTCCCAGAACACCGACATACTCATCGCTTTTTTTGCCCTGGCAATAGGTCTTGCTTACGTGTATTCCGAGCTATCAGGGCGCAAGTAAATTAAACACCTTTTTACATCCAATTTTATATGAGCGGGGGTCCGATAGCGGCAATTCGGCAGCGCTTAGGACGCTGTGGCTTAGTGCCTTCGCAGGTTCGAGTCCTGCCTCCCGCAATGTTTTTTCTAAAAACATTGGGCCAAAATGCCGTTGCTTTCAGCAACGGCGCCAGAGCAAAGCCCTGGCATTTTTGGTGCAACTTTTCCTAAAAGTTGCTTCTTAGCCCTACCCAGTGCATTACTACTTTTGCCGAAATTTGAAAAAGATATTAAAATCTTCTTGTTCAGTTTTTATGTGAGAAGTAAAAAAGGTGATTTGAGCATGTTTAAAAATTTTGAACTCGATTATGATGAACAAAATGATATTATTTTTTTGTACGACAAAAAACAAAAGTCAGACCATTCAGTAATGTTTACTAATT
>CAYJWT010000045.1:0-9223 GCA_964373935.1 uncultured archaeon
TGGCATGCAGCATCATAACATGGAGGACAACAGGACTAATGGGATAGGCACTTAGCCAGTGCTTTGCATTCATGTCCGCATTGTCAGTCCCAAGCCTGAGTATGAATTCGGGTGTTGTTCTCTTTCTGGCAACATCGAACCCATGGTTCCTGAGTTCAATGCACAACTGCTCATCATAGTGCCCATCCTCAATTACTGCAAACCTTGCCCCTGGTTTAAGAGTGCGCATAATTTCTTTGTATAACGCCTGCCTGTCAGAATATCGCAAGTGCTGCAATAACCAGTGAGCATAAATGTGGTCAATGCTGTTTTCAGGTTGTTCATACAAGTACTGCTGAGCGCTTTTTCCGTACTCCACCCTGAGATTGGACGGATGGCTTTTTCTTCTTGAAAGCAGATAGCCGCCATACTTTGGATCACTGAGTTCGTTCCATGTTTCCATTCCAGCAAACCTTACATTTGAATGCCTTTGCTTCACTGACAAATCAACAATCTTTCTTGCTCTCGGCCCTGTTCCCAGTTCAACAACCCTGCGCAGTTTTTTCGGCATTTTTTACCCCCATTTCCCGAGCGTTGACTGCTTTCCCTTTTCCTCTGCTTTCTGCACGAGCTTGTCAAGCGTGTTTTGAACCCTCTCCAGGCTGAAATCATGCTCCTCAACAAGAAACTCTTTTATCTTTCCTGCGTCAGGCATTTCAAATTTTATTTTATAGTCTGTCGTGTATCTTGGCTTCAAAAAAATTTCCTCAATTTGCCTGTAATCAAATTCTGGCTTGTGCTTTGTTTCCTTTATTATCTCTTCGAAAGAATTTTTTTCCCGCACCAGCCTCAAGGCAGTTTTTGCCCCTATCTTAGGAAACTTTGGGTTGAAATCAGTTCCTACAAGGATTGCAACCCAGATAAGTTTTTCCCTGCTTATGCCAATTTTTTCAAGGTTTTTCTCCAAATCTATTCTCTCTGGGGAAACATCAATGAAATAGTTTTTTCCAGGCGCTTTTCTCTTGCCGGAGATTGCAATGTTTCTCAACAACTGGCTTGCCCCAAAAAGCAATGCATCATAGTCCTGGCTCACACACCCGTACAATTCCCCTTTTCCAACCATCCACGCAACCTGTGCTTCCCCCTCGCTGGGCGCCTGCACTACAGGAAACCCCATAAGCTGCACAAGCTTTTTTCCCGACTCGATTATTTCCTCTGTAAGCTGGGTTGACTGCATTGCAAACTTTTTCGCTTCCTCTGCCCTTCCCTCTTTTTTTGCTTCCAAATATTTTTTTTCGGCTGTCTTCCTTGCAGCATGCCTTTTTTCGCGTGTTTCCTTTTTCATCTCATGCGGCTTGCCATCAAAAACAAAAACAGGTTTTATCCCTCTTTCCACAAGGTTTGCAGTGCGGTAAAACAAGCCGGACAAATGGCTTGTTATTCTGCCCCTGGAATCCATGAGCAGACTGCCATCATACCCCCTGATTATGGAAAGGAACTGGTAGAGAATATTGAAGGAATCAACCCCCACTGTTTTTTCATTCAGCAAATCAAGAGATATTGCTTCCTTCTCCAGAATATCTCCAATAGGGCAACCCATACAAAATATTATCCCCTTAAAGCGTATATAATTTTAACCGCAAAAAACAAAAAGTTCGGAAAACTAACTTTTTTATTGTTTAAAATTAATGCATGCTTTTAATTTAGGCCACAAAAAAACAGCGAAACATTTATATATACCCACTGGGGTTATATATATTGTAGTGTGCTTTTTGCATGCTATATTGGACTTAGTCTGGTGAGCCTATCCCAATTCTATAAACTAAGTTCAACCAACTCTCTTAGCTGTGAAAAGAAAGGGTTTCCCTTTCTTTTCCCTATTTTCCACAATTTTTTTTTAATAAAATGTTTCAAAGTTTTTCCTAAGGCCAGGGCAGTTGTCAAATAGTGTTTTTAATGTTTCTTTTTCCAATCATTCATAATGGCATTCGAATTGTTTGAAATTTTCATTGTTTTTATTGCGGTATCATTCGTTTTCACTGCACTGCTTGAAAGGACAAAATACAGGCTTGTAAGCAACTATGGCAAAATAGTTTCTGTTGCAAGAAAACAGAAAAAGCTGTCAAAAAAACAGCTGGCAGAAATCCTTAAAACAGACGAAAAAACTCTTGGCCTGGTTGAAGAGGGAAAGCTTGCCCCAAAAACAGTTCTTGCAAGGGAAATTGAAAAGCACCTTGGAGTAATAATTCTGAGGTTCAACACCTATTCTGTTTTCACGCTTGTAAAAACAACCAGTGTTTCTGCCCTTGACAGGTTCAGGAAACATGAAAAAGCGCTTAATTTTCTCACCGATTGTGGGCTGTTCCTTGGGTTTGGGTCAATTGCCATTGACTACATGCTTGGAAGGAAAAACGGCAGATTGCACAGAGCTGCAATATTTGGTGTTTCTTTTGCTTTGCTTTTCATTGTTTTCAACACTTTCTTGATCGGCTTTCTTGAAAACCCCTTCATTGCAGAATACAATTCTGCTCTTGCAGCCGGTTTTGGAATAGCGGGGTTTGCTGGGTTTGTTGTTGTTTCCCTTTTTGCCTATGGGGTTTTCATTGTCCAAAGCATTCTCTCCGGGCAACAGGTCTGCCCGGGCGTTGCTCCCCTTATTCCGGGAGTGGAAATCCCCAATGTGCCAATAGTGCTTCCCCTGCATGCCTGGCTGTCCTTTGTAATAATTCTGGTCGTGCACGAGGGAATGCATGGCATTCTTGCAAGGAAAAACAATTACAAGGTGAAGAGTGCGGGATTGCTGTTGTTTGGATTTCTCCCAATCGGGGCATTTGTCGAGCCTGATGAACAGGAAATAAAAAATGGAAAAGACAGGGAAGCATTAAGGATTTTTTCAGCCGGCCCAGCAGCAAACCTTGCAACAGGCGCCTTCTTCATAATTGCATTGCTTGTTCTCCTTTTCGCTGTGTTTGTCCCATTCATTGCGCCATGGCAGAACGGCATTCTCAAGGAAGGAATAGCATACTTTACTGTGTCAAATGTAAGCGAGAAGCTTGAATTGTGCGGAAAAACATACCCAAGCCCCTCTTTTGGAGTGCTGAAGGAAGGAAGCAGGGTACTGCTTGTGAACAGCCAGCCCATTGAAATAGGAAAGCCATTGAATATTACTCCAAAAAAACCTGTTGAATTAACACTTATCCAGGACGGAGAGGAAACAACAAAAACAACCATTCCCAATGAGCTTGGCAGTTTGGGATTTTCCCTTGCTCCCAAGCTCAGGGACGGATTTTCTTTCCCTGGCCATTTCAATTTTTACCGCTTGGCAAGGGACTTTTTCGCAAGCTTTTTCTTCTGGCTCATTGTGCTCAATTTCCTTGTCGCAATAGTCAACTTTTTACCCATAGAACCATTTGATGGCGGCAAGATAGCAAAAATACTGCTTTACCCTTACTTTGGCTTCCTGAAAATGGACAAGGAAGAAACACAAAAACTCATTGGCAGAATACTCCTCTGGCTGGTTGGAATAGTAATGCTGGTAAACGCTCTCCCGCTGTTTTTGTAAGATAGCAAAATTAATTAAGTAAAAAATAATCATTGTATTATGCGGATTAGAAGATTCGGTCCAAAAAAACCTGCTGGTCAGCACCTGAATATTGTAATGGTGACAAAAAGATTTGGCGGAATAGCACATTTCAGAGAATTCGTCAAAAAATTGGTTAACAGTTCCCATTTTAGGCCACACGAACCACATTTTTTCCTTTTTACAGAAACCCCATTTCCACAAAAATATTTTCCAGACAGGCCGGAAGTGAAAAAAGAAATCAGAGAAATTGCGGCTGAATTAAAAAGAATGCATCCTCACAGCCATGTTGCTTTTTCGATTAATGAGCACACCACAAGGCGCTCGAAAAGATTTGTTGAGGGAAGCAGGCATCATTCAAACACTGGTTATGTTGTTGGAGCAAATGGTTACCTGATTTACCCAAAAATGGAAAAGACCCTTGGAGAAAGGCTTGCATTGAGGGAACTAGTCGGCAGTGTACAAAAAGAATATCCAAGATGGTCCAATAGGGCCTCAAGGGTGTTCGAAAGAAAACAAAACCCTTTTCCGGTTGCAAGAATTGAAAAAACAGGCCATAGTATAGAATACCGGGTTTGCGGTGATGCAAGGCTATCCAAGCATGCGGATAATAATCTCATTACGGCTATTTCTGCCCATGAGCTTCCGCCAGAATATCTCGAGCGAGGCAGGAAAATGCTGGTAATAAACGACAGTTCCCCGAAATACGGACAGCAAATTATTTTGCCGAACGGTATTATTGTTCGGCTTGACAAACTCACTGAATTCACAAGAAAAGATCTGCGTGAAATAATCAGGGAACATAAACTAAGATTCTATATTGTCGGGGAATAAAAAAATAAAAAAAAAGAAAAATAAAAAGCAGAAAAGCTCTGCCTTTTATCTAATATAATCTATGTCTAAGGGATCCCTTCCGCCTCTTGCGTGGCCTCTGCTGTATGACTGTTCTGCTACCGGTCCCTTGATATACGGGCTGTGGACTCCTGTGAAAATTGTTATTACTTCCATCTTGTTTTCGAAGGTGGGGTCGACCCTTGCGCCCCAGATTACTGATGCTTTTGGGTCAATCTTTTCTGTCAGCATTTCTCCAACAGCGTTTGCTTCTCCCAAAGTCAGTTCTGGCCCGCCAGTAATGTGAATCAGTGCGCCTGTTGCGCCTGCAACATCCACATCCAACAGCGCGTTCTTCAAGGTATCTTCAACAACCTCGTTCACTTTGTCCACTGACTTGCTTTCTCCCACTGCTATAACTGAAAGCCCCTTGTTTGTCATGACGCTTCTCACATCGGCATAGTCAAGGTTAATGAGCGAGGGTTGGGTTATTGTTTCTGTTATGCCCCTTACTGTCCTTGCTATTACCTCGTCTGCCACCTTGAAAGCATCCTGTATTGGCAGGTTGGGAACAAGTTCAACAAGCCTGTTGTTGTCTATTACAACCACAGTGTCTGTTACCTGCCTCAATGATTCTATTCCTTCCTCGGCTTTAATGAGCCTTGCTTTTTCAAGCGCAAAGGGATAGGTAACTATTGCGATAACAATTGCTCCCTGTTCTTTTGCTATTTCAGCAATTATGGGCGCACTGCCTGTTCCTGTTCCGCCGCCCATTCCGCAGCTGATGAACAGCATGTCCACATTGCTTAGGACTTCCTCCAGGGAACTCCTGCTGACTTCGGCTGCCTTTGCCCCGATTTCTGGGTAGCCGCCTGCCCCAAGCCCCCTGGTAACTGATTTTCCGATGAGGATTTTTGTCAGCTCATCGTGCACCATTGCGAGATGCTGCTTGTCTGTGTTGACAGCAACAAGTTGTGCCCCTGAAATGCCCATGTTTGCAAGCCTGTTCACTGCGTTGCATCCAGCACCTCCTGTTCCAATCACCATTATCTTTGGACTCCCAAACTCCTCAAGCTTGTCCTCTTCAGCCTGAGCTCCTTTATGCATTGCACCTTCAATCATGCTCTTCAAAAAATCACCCCTCTTTTGGAAAAGAGCTAAATTTCTGAATGCCCTGCTGTTTTAAGGCAAAACAATCAAAAAAACACAAAAAAATGTGTTCAGTAATAATGTCCCCGAACTCCTTAATATAGGTTTCATTTTATGTATACGCCCTAATTAACACTCCGTTCGAAAAAAGGCAAAATATTATCAAAAATCCTATTATGTATACGGTTTTATTGGCTTTTTCAGCTGAAATTTGAGGAGTTTTCGTTTTAACACCAATAATTTTTTGAGAAAAGTGTTAAAAACGGTTTTTTTTGGAAAATAAGGCTTTAAAATATTTTTTTGGGCTTGCCTGAATTCCTTTTCCTTATTTTGTGGCCTTTTTTCTGCACCATTTGCTGACCGATTAGCACAATATGGTTTAGATTGTTTGTATGTTTATTTTTTTTGTGTTTGTAAAATTACAGGATAATATGCAGAGACAACTGGTTGGAACTGCAATTGTCAAGGCTGGCTCGGAAAGAAAGCTGGCACAATTGACAGGCATGCCCAGCAGTATGGTTTATTATTACAAAAATTGTTTTACGAACTTGCCTTTTGAAAGATTTAAGAAATTGGTTTCTTTTATCGGCATGCAAGTTTCAGATTTTGATTTTGAATTAATTGACCCAGTCGTTTATAGGCAAAAAGGTGGCAGAATTGCATTCGAAAATGCCATGAAATCTGGAAAATTTCATGAAATTCATAAAAAAATGAGGGTTGCCTCATCACTGAAAATGGCTGAATGGCACAGGAAAATGGCCGAACATGATAAGAAAAAATATTTTGAGTTGCAATATGGGAGGTTCAAGAAAATTGGAGGCTATAAGTTCAAAACAAACAGAGGGGAGTTAGTCAGAAACTGCCTTGAAAGAGATGTGGCAAATTTGTTTTTTGAATATGGAATTGCCTATGTTTATGAGCCATATGCTGAAGGGGAAGAAAGGGTTTATTTCCCAGATTTTGTAATTGGCAAAATGGTTGTTGAGTGTACTGCTTGGAAAGGTCCACAGAAAGCATATGCCCTTTCAAAGAAGATTTCTGATCTTGAAAAGAAAGGCTTCAATGTAGTTGTGGTTGTTCCTGAAAATTTAAGAAAACATTATAAACTTATACAAGGCAAAGTTCTGAATATAGAGCAACTAAAGTCAATTATATGCCCGAGTAGCTCAGACAAAGTTTTTGTTCTGCAAAAGGAATAAGCTTTGGAGGCACAGGTAGAGCGCCCGGCTGTTAAAAAAATGGCTAGGCAGCAACCGGTAGGTCGGAGGTTCAAGTCCTCCCTCGGGCGAAATATCCTTTTTTCAAGTCGCCAAGCGGTTCTATCGCATAATCGGTTGATGGTTTGGCTGTCGCAGTAGGCTGATTTAGCGGGTCAGTGTAATAAAGCTCCTTATTTCAGAGTTGGAAAATAAGAATTGTGCTTTATTTTACTTTGTCCCGCTGGTTTTTTTCTTCTGGCTTCTTGAAATAGTCAGAATAAACCCATGCAATCATTATTGCGAAAAATATTATTGAAACAATGAAAGCAATCCAGTAAATCACAATGTTGCCGTTTCTGAAGAAATCAGCAAGCACCTCCACAATAAAGTTTCCAGCAAGCGAGACAATTATTCCAAGGAGAAAATAGAACTCGTTTTTCCTGCTTTCCTCGTCCAGTTTTTCAAATAGCTTTCTTGCACTCAGAAAGTGCCTTATCCTGTGGATAATATGCTTGCTCATTTCAATCCTCTTTGCAATTAATTTAAGTGTTTTTTTTATTTAAAATACTGCCGGAAGCGCACTTGAAAACAACAAGCTCTTCAAAAAAAAGCTTTTGCCTTGCAACAATGCTGTAATTTGCTTTCATTTTTCCGAGCTTTTTTTCTGTTTCTTCAATGCTGTTCAGGCTGCTCTGCAAAAAATAGCATTCCCCGTTTTTTTCCAGATAGTGCGCAAACTGGTTTAAAAACCCGTCAAGCAGTTTCCTTCCATGCTTTTCCCCGTCTATTGCAGTGTCTTCAATTTTTTCAGAAACCACATAAGGGGGATTGAAAACAATGCAGTCAAATTTGCCGCTTATGCCATTGAACAGGTCTGTTTCAACAAAATCTGCCATGTTGCCCATGCCTAGGGCATGAATATTTTCAGCAGCGTTCTGGAGCGCATTCTCATCAATGTCAGCAAAAACGCATTTTTTTGCGCCCTGCAAAAGCATGCTTATTCCCTGTATCCCAGTGCCACACCCCATGTCTAAGACAACTGAATTTGGCTTTATTTTGACTGTTTCAGCAAGAAGATAGCTGTCCTCGCGCGGCAAGTAAACAGAGCCAAGACAAGCTAGTTTTTTGTTTTCGAGGAAAAAATTCCCCATGATTTTTCACCTATATCCTAATTTCAATTTTCCACTTCATCGGGATAAGGGTTAAGTTGATCGGGTGAAGAAAACTGTTTTGCTTTTTCCATTTCAATAATTCTGTTTTAATTTTGCCCAACAATTTATCTTCGTTGCTGATTTTATTTTCGCTCATTTGGACAAATATTTCTATTGGCGCAATTTTTACCTTAATTTTGGCACTATTTGCATAAACAGATACATCCTCTATTTTAGTTGCTTTGGAAACGATTTTTTGCACTGCATTGGATAATTTCAAGATATCATCACTATTGCATTCTTTGTCATCATACTCAATATTAATCACTGGCATTTTTTATCATCTTATGTATATTAGTCCTTTTCCAGAGCCATAAAAATCTGAACCTTCTTAAAAACCATAACATGCGGGTGAAATTTAAATATAAGTTCGCATCTTCTTTTTATTGAATGAAAAAGTTATTTTTTCTCCTGCTTGCGCTTGTTCTGCTGCTTGCTTTCCTCAGCGGCTGTGAAGACAAGCCAAAGGATGATTGTGAAAAAGGCGGGGATGCCCCTGCTTTGGACGGCAATGCAAGCATTTCCACTGCAAAAGGCAGTGGTTCTGGCGGCAAAAATAAGAGCGACAAAAACACCTGAATAAAGAGCGTTTAAATAGCTTTTCAATTCTAAAATATTTGCGAGCAGTTTTCTTTTCGCAAAAAGAAAAAGCTGTGGCGAAAGCCTGGTTTTTCCCGGGTTTTTGCCTGCAAAAAACTGCTGGGGTGGCGGAGTGGTTAACGCGCAAGCCTGCTAAACTTTTCTTTTAAAAAAGAAAAGTTTAATCAAAAGAAAAAGCCTGAACCTTTGGTTCAGGGGATGGAAAAAAATGTGGCGAGCTTGTGCCCGAAAGGGCGCGTGGGTTCGAATCCCACCCCCAGCGTTCCCTTCTAAGTCAGACGCTCAGACACAAAACTTGTTTTAAATTGGTTTCGGTTGAGCAAAGAGTTGTTTGATATGAAGGACTATATTTACCCGTACGAAAAAATACTAAATGGCGAGATCAGAAGATTGCAGAACTCTAGCATCCCTGAACAATGCAAGAAACAGTTAATGAGTTTTTACGAGCATAACCTGGCACTGGGCTTGAGCACTCCAAGGCTTTCCCGCCAGCTGGCCGTTTTAAGGTATGTCGCGGAACAAGTAAAAAAAGATTTCAGGCTGGTGTCAAAAAATGACTATGAAGGGTTTTTGATTTGGATGAAACGACAGGACTATAAAGAGCTGACTCTTTGGACTTCTAAGAGCATTTTGAAAGTATTCCATAAATGGCTTAACAATGGGCTGTACCCAGA